>SKRR01000340.1 GCA_007118345.1 Microthrixaceae bacterium
CTGTCGATGCGGTGGTCGATCCCGCTGATCCACGCCGGACGATCACACCACTCCCGGGCGGCGTCCTCGGCCGCGATGACGACCGCGACACCGCCGTCGCTGATGGGCGGGCAGTCGTGCACGCCCAGGGGATCGAAGACCCGCTCGGCGGCGAGCAGCTCGTCGACCGAGGGGGAACCCTTCAACTGGGCGTGGGGGTTGTCGGCCGCGGCGGTCCTGCTGCGGTGCGCGACGGCGGCCATCTCCTCGAGGGTGACCGCTCCTGAGTCGAGCATGGCGCGGGCCTGCAATCCGGCGATCGCGATCGAGTCGGGCCAGAGCGGGCCGTAGTAGTAGGGGTCGAGACCGCGGGACATCACCCGGGGGAGATCACCGGGTGAGGCCTTCGAGTAGCTGTACACCAGCGCCGTGTCGGCGTGACCGGCCTGGATCTTCAACCAGGCCTCGTACAACGCCCAGGCGCCGTCCATCTCGACGTGGCTCTCCTGGATCGGTGGCCACGCGCCGACGGCGTCGAGGGTCATCACGAAGCTGAACGCCTGCCCGGCGAGGTAGTCGCTCGACCCCGAGCAGGTGAACCCGATGTTCGAGATGCCGCCGACGGCATCGAGCACCTGTCGGATCACCGGCTGGATCATCTCGACCTCGTTCAGCTCGGTGGCGGCTCGCCGGTGGTCGGTCTGCGCGGTCGCGACGACGGCGACCTTGCGGGTGGGAGCTGCCATCACATGTGTCCCTTCAGCTGCTCGGTGGGTACGTCGGGCTCGTCGATCGGCCGCCAGTACCTGATGTTCTCCATCGACGTCGTGAGCTGGTCGTCGTCGACCCACACCGGCTCGACGCGCATCCCGGCCCGCACCTGGTCGTGCGGGATCTCCTGCACCGTCCCGTAGAGCGACACGGCCGCACCGTCGGGCAGGAACAGCGCCGAGACGAACGGCGTCGGCGGCGCATTCACCCCGAAGCCGATGTGCACGACGCAGAACGCGGTGATCGTGGCCTTCGGGCCGACCTCGACCTGTTCGGTCGTCGGCAGTCCCGACACCGGTGACACGCCGCGGGGCGGCACGTAGACCTCGCCGGTGGCGGGGCACCGCTCACCCAGGATCTTCTTCTCCGCGAGGCCGCGGAGGAACCGGGACTGCGCCAGGCCCGGCGAGTAGTCGTAGGTCATCGCTGCCGGGATGCAGACCCGCTGCACGGCCTCGCCGGACGGATCGAACGGCAGGTTCGGTGCCGGCTGGGTCCACAGGTCCTCGGGCATCGCCGAGATGCTGCGGTCGACGTCGGTGCTCATCGGTCGTCTCCGATCGGTTCGAAGCAGGTGATGTCGGTGATCAGGCCCTGCGGCTCATCCGCCCAGCGGATCCGCACACGGTCACCGGTCGAGATCGAACCGGAGCCCCCGGGCACGTCGACCACGTGGAGCATCGAGGTGTCCGCACCGTCGAGCTGGACGAGCGCCAGGGCGTGGGGACGGTCGAGCGGCTGGCCGTCGCGCACCTCGGACACCCAACTCCACGACGTCACCGTCCCGACGTCCGCGACCTCGACCATGTCGGTGAGCGGCTCGCCGGTGGAGGGGTCGTACTCCGTCGGCGGGCACACGACCCGTCCGTCGACCGCCCGGATGCCCAACACCCGTCGGTCGAGCAGTGCGGTGAGGAACGCGCCGATCACCGGACCGGTGGTCCGCATGAATCCGTATTCGATGACGAGCGGCGCGTGGAGCATGTCGTCTGATGTGACGGCATCGTTCACGTCGGTCCCCCTGGAGCCTGCGCCCCCGGTCCTCCCGGAGTGCCGGGAGGAGACTAGAACACGTTCTCGTTCGATGCGAACCGAACTTCGCACGTTCGGATCTCCACCGGTTCCGGGTGTGCGATGAGCACGTCACGGCGACCCCGGACCCACCCGGAACGGGTCACCGGTGGCGGGTGGCCTCAGCGCAGGTCGAGGAAGCGGTCGACGAGTCGCGCCGCGCGGGCGCGGGCCGCGGTGTGCTGGCGATCGGTCTCGAGGAGCAGCTCCTCGGGGTCGACACCGACCTCGACGATCTGGTCGATGTCGTCACCGAACCACGACTCGATGACCGCGCGGTCAGCCTCGGGGTGGAACTGCAGGCCGAGGTTGTGTCGCAGCCGGAACGCCTGGGGGCCAGCGGGTGACACGGCCAGCTCGGTGGCGCCCGGGGGCACCTCGAACCGGTCGAAGTGCCACTGCAGCCACGGTCCCGGTTCGATCTCGGTGTCGTGCGAGGTCACGCGGAACCAACCGATCTCCGGCGCTGGCGCTCGCTCGACCTTCGCCCCGTGTGCCGCGGCGAGGACCTGACCACCGAAGCACAGCCCCAGCACCGGCACCGCCGCCCGGTCGGCGAGGCGGAGGAACTCGAGTTCGGGTTCGACCCAGTGCGCTGCGTCGGGGTCGTTCACCGACCAGCGCGAACCGAACACGACGATCGCCCCGAACCGGCCGGGGTCGGGGAACTCGGGCGACCCGACGGGCGAGCCGGGGGTGTGGCACACCTGGTGGGTGACCGTGTCGATCCCGCGTTCGGCGAGGACCGCGCCGACGTGGCCCGGCAGCGAGTTGGCGTCGTGGTGCACGAACAGAACAGCCATGCCCACAGTGTCGCGCCCCGGCCGGCGACGTTCCGATCGCGTCGTGGCAGCGCGTCGACACCCCCGAAGGGTACGGTCAACAGCGGCGGACGAGGAGGCCATCATGAGCTCGATCGACGTTGCAGCGCGACCCCTGCCGAAGCCGCCACTCGGCGAACAGGTCCGCCTCCTTCGCCGCCTGTTCGCCGACCCCCAACCCGTCCTCGACGAGCTCAGGTCCCGCTACGGGCCGATCGTCGGGCTCGGTGCCGGTCCGGTGGCCATGGCGGTCGTCGGCGGTCCCTCCGAGGTGCGCGAGCTGCTGGCCATGCCGACCTCGTCGTTCCGGTGGGGCCACAAGTTCAACGCCCTCGGGTTCGTCGTCGGGGCCGGTTCGATGATCGTGTCCGACGGCGAGGACCATCAGCGGCGGCGTTCCTCGGTCCGCTCGGCGTTCAGCCGACGGCGACTGAACGGGTGGGTCCCCATGATCCTGGAGCGGACCGACCGGGCGGTCGACGAGCTCCGCGCCTCGTTGGACGGCGACACCCGGGAGGTCGAGCTCTTCGCGGTCGGTCGTTCCCTCGTGCTCGGCATCGTGGTGCGGGCGTTGTTCGGCGAGCGGCTGGTCGAACGCACGACCGAGATCGGCGACCTCTTCCAAGGGGCCCAGGACTACCTCGAGGCACCGGCCATCCGACAGGTGCCGCACCCGTTCCCGTTCACCGCTCGATCGAGGGTGCGGGCCGACAGGAATGCGCTCGACGAGCTCATCGACGCCGAGATCGCCGATCGGCGCGCCCACCCGACGGGCGACCCCTTGGACGTGATCGAGGCCCTCGTGGTCGACGGCACCCTGAGCGACGCGGAGATCCGCGATCAGGTCGTCACCCTGATGGGCGCCGGGTACGACACGACCGCAGCGTCCTTGGCGTGGATGCTGTGGTGCTGCGCGCTGGAGCCGCACGTGTGGGACCGACTGGCGGAGGAAGCCGCCTCGGTGATCGGTGACGACGCGGGGACCGCCGACCACACCACGCTCGCCGAGCTGGCCCTCGCCGACCGGGTGATGCGTGAGACCACCCGCCTGCACCCGGCAGGTGTCATCTCGCCCCGGGAGGCGGTCGATGACGTGGTGGTCGGCGGCCACCGGATCCCCGCCGGGACGCTCGTGCTCTGGTCGGCACATCTGGTCGGTCGTGACCCCGACACCTGGGCCGACCCGCTGCGCTTCGACCCCGATCGGTTCCATGACCTCACGCCGGCACAGCAGGAGCTCGCGGAGCTGGGATGGGTGCCCTTCGGGCGAGGGCCCCGCAACTGCATCGGCTTCGCGTTGGCACAGATGGAGCTGACGCTCATCATCGCCCGGCTCGCCCAACGTCTCGAGATCGAACCGACCATGCCGACCGCGCCACCGCCGGTCGGCATGGTGGTGAACCGTCCGAGTGGCGGCGTGCCGATGCGGGTGCGCAGCCGGCCGAACCAGTGATCCCGGGCGGTTCGCCGCGTCAGGTCCCGCTCAGGCGAGGCAGCAGCGCCCGCAGGGACCGACGGCGAGCAGCGCCGAGCCACACGCCGCCGCCGTAGGCCACGTCATCGAGCAGGCCGAGCACCGCGGACCGGAGCGGATCGAGCGGCTGGCGCAGACCACGGCGGGACGCTGGGCGCCACGTGGCGGCCGCTTCGACGGCAACCGATGCGAACACCACCCGTCGCGCCCGTCGGGACACCACCGCTGCCGGCACGGCGACCGGCCACCACACCCGAAGGACCGCACGTGCCAACTGCCGGCCCGCACCGAGATGACCGTGCACACCCGTCCGCAGCACCTCGGCCGCCGGCAGATCATCCAGCCGGGACCGCAGCCGGGCAACCGTGCCGGCCGCGACCGCTGCACCCAGCACCGGGTGCCCCGCGGCGACCAGGGACCACACGGCGAGGCTCCAGGGCGACATCACCACCGGCGCCA
>SKRR01000364.1 GCA_007118345.1 Microthrixaceae bacterium
CACGCTGTGGGGCACCGGGCTGTCGACCTCGACACGACCGTCGGCGTGCGCCTCGACCGTGATCGGCCCATGGGGCGTCGGGACCGTCGCACGGGCCCACTCCAGGCCGCCCAGCGAGGGGGCGACCCGCACCCGGTCGTACCCGGGTGCTGCCGGGGAGATCCCCAGCACGTGGACGATCAGGTCACGCGTCGGGGTCGACGACCACCCGTGGCAACGCGTGCCGCCGGTCCAGCACTCGGGCCAGGTGGTCTCGCCGGCGTCGAGGAACACCGACCAGTCGCGGCAGAGGTCGGCGATCAGCTCGGCGTACCCGGCGCGCGCCAGGCCGTCGTGCAGGACGTAGCGGAAGAACGGCTCCGCCTCGACCATCTGCTCCTCGACGTCCCACTCGGGGGCCGGGTACCCGGTCACCAGGTGGATGAAGCCGGTCGAACCCCCCTCGGGCGTCACCGGGTCCATCACGAACGAGTGCCGCACCAGGCGGGACCGGTCGGTGAGGCGCCGCACCACCCGGTCGACCCGAGCCGCTGGCACCAGGCCCGCCGCGAGCGCCGCGGCGCCGCCGTGCTGGGCGGCCGGCCGCTGTGCCACGCCACGGATCACATGATCGACGTACACGCCACGCGCCTCGTCCCAGAACCGGTCGAACCCAGCGGCCACCGCCGAGCGGCGGGCATCGGCCCACCGGGCGGTGCCGCGGTCGTCGAGCCACTCGGCCATCTCGGCGACATCCTCGAGCGCCCGCGCCCAGAGCGCGTTCAGCGTCGACGAGCAGCCCGATGAGTAGACGCTCGCCCAGTCGAGCAGGACCCATCCGCTCACGTCGACGAGCAGGCCGTCGGTGTCGAGGTACGACTCGAACCACCGCAGCACACGTGTGGCGACGGGCAGCAGCTCGGCGACCAGCTCACGGTCCCCGGTGCAGCGGTACAGGTGATGCACCGAGCGGATCCAGTGCAGCGACCAGTCGGGTACGAACGTGCGGTCGTCGGCCTCGAAGTCCGACGCCGGCGCCATGGCGAGCATGCCGTCGGCGCGGGGCGACGCCGCCAACTGGGGGTGCCAACGCGCCATCGACCAATCCGGGTTCGTGACCAGGTCCACCATCTGGTGGACCACCGAGTCGCCGGTCCACGCGCGTTGCTCCCGGGTGGGGCAGTCGACGTAGGCATCGAGCGCGCTCAGGTCGACGGTGCGCAACCCGACGTCGAAGATGCGCTGCAGCTCAGGGTCCGAGCACTCGAACGACGCTCCGTCGGGACGGGGACGGAGCCGGTCCTGGACGGAGACCTCGAGATCCGGGGCGGGCTCGCCGGCCGGGGTGCGGATCGAGGCGTGCAGGTGGCGGGTGCCGATGACCTCGAGCGACTCGAACCGCTCGACCGGGCCGCCGGCGCACACCACGCGCAGCCCGACGTGCTGGCCCAACGGGACGAGGCGGCCGGCGTCGTCGAGGTGCTCGGCGGCGGCGAGGTCGACCACCGTGCCGGGGGCTGCGCCACGCATCTCGAGCCGCACCGTCCCTGCCGCGATCCGTCCGAGGTCGAAGGAGCGGACGATCACCGGCGCGCCCGTGCCAGCGGGTCCCTCCGCTTCGTCGCCCAGCACCTGGCGGACCGGATCGTCAACGAGCTCCCCGCCCGGCCGCTGCACCTCGGCCAACAGGTCGGCGACGTTCACCTCGCCGCCGGGCATCGAGTGGCGCACCGGCGGGCGGAGCATGCCGAACGGCTCGCTCGGCGGGTGCGGGTCGCCGTGGCCGCCGGTGTGCATCGGGGTCACCTCGACCGCCGTCGACCAGTCCCCGTCGTCGAAGCCGACCGTGTCCCACCCCCACGGGTGGACGCGGGCGTCGAAGGACTCGAGCGGCAGGCAGGCGACGTCACCGGGGATCGCCACCGGCGTCCACGCGTCGCCGGGCGAGCACCGCCAGCTGCGATCGCTCACCACGAGCTCGTCACCGAGCTGCGCCTCGAACACCACGCCGCCAGCGCCCATCGAGTAGCTCGGCGGCACCGGGACCCACCACGACGTGGCCACACCGAAGTGCCGGGCGGTGATCGCGATGACGTTCTCACCGACCCGCAGGTGCGGCGCCAGCTCGACCAGGTCGTAGTGCGCGCGGCGTGGGTCGCTGCGGACCGGCCCACGTGCCACCTCGACGCCGTTGACCGTGCAGATGAACCGACCGTCGACCCACAGGCGGGCCGGCGCAGAGCCCGGGACGGAGTCGAGGTCCACCACCCGCCGGAACAGTCCGATGCGCTCACCCGGGTCCGCCAGGACCGGCCGGGTGGCGGTCTCGGTCCGGATCGACGGACGCTCGAACCAGATCCACCTGGCCTGCCAACGGGCATCGAAGGGTGCGGGGTGGTCGAGCCGCACGTCAGGATCCGGCGCCGTCGGTGCGGGGAGGCTGGTTCCACTCGATCCAGCCGCCACCGGTGCGACCGTCCGCGGTCGTGATCCTCGACATCGCCCGGGGGAACCTCGCTTCACGTCCGTCGGGATGTACGAGCAGCACCGGCGAGAAGGCCAGCGGTTCGAACTCGAGCTCCAACCCACCGAAACGTGTCCCCGTCCGGGTCGGCAGCCCCTCACGCCCTTCGTCCACGTCGACGACTACCTCGTCGGACTCGAGGAAGTCCGACGAGCCCGGCGTCAGCTCGTACGCCACGCCCCACGGGTTGTCGGGGAAGAAGCCGCCAGCGGAGTGCCAGCGGGTGCCGTCGTCGAGTCGTCCGGCGGTCCAGCTCCACTGCATCGACCACCAGTCACGTGGCGCACCCCAGGAGTGGTCGCGTTGGCCCCAACCGTCGAACTCGATCCGCTCCGCACCGACGAGCAACTCGCCGTGCACCCGGCACGGGATCTCGTAGCGGGGCGTGACCGGGGGCCACAGGTAGGCGCCGCCGTCGGTGAAGAAGTCGAGCTCGAAGCCGAACGGCACCCGCTCACCGCGGGGCTCGTGGTACACCTCGGCGGGATCGTCGAGCGAGAGCCCGAACGCCTCGAGGTTGATCGACATGTGCTCGTTCGGGGTCTCGACCACGTGGTCGGCCCACACGCCGTCGTGGCGCAGCTCGAGCGAGGTGGACGAGCGCGGCATGGGCACGTCGTGCTCGATCACCGTGACCAGTGGCCGATCGGGCCCCACCAGGCAGGCCCAGTACCAGACACGGCCGAGGTTCGGGTAGAAGCCGATGCGGACGTAGCCGCCGAGCGAGAGGTCCTCGGCGAACCAGTCGAAGTAGTACGACTCGTTCCACAGCTCGGTGTCGTCGGGGAGGTGGCGCTGCTCGTCGCGCGGGTCCGGGGTGGCCATGGGCCGCAGTCTGGCACCCGGGCCGCCGGTAGGGTGGCGCCGTGCAGTACCTGAGCGACGAGTGGATGCAGGCCGCGGACGAGACACTGCGGGGCGACGACGAGCTGAGCGCTGCGGCGGGCGACGCGACGCTGACCATCCAGTACGACGTCAGCGGCGCACCGGGTGGCGCGAAGCAGTACGCGCTCATCGTCGAGGGCGGCACGGTCGGGATCGAAGCGGGCAAGCACCCCGATGCCCCGGTGTCGTTCAGCCTCGACTACGACACCGCGGTGGAGATCGCCAAGGGCGAGCTGGCCGCGCAGGCCGCGTTCATGCAGGGTCGGTTGAAGCTCGGCGGCGACGTGACGGTGCTGGTTCGCCAGCACGCGCTGCTGGACCGGATGGGCGACGCGCTCGGCGAGCTGCGAGAACGCACGACGTTCTGAGCCACCAGCTCGATCAGTCGACGTCACCGACGTCGGGACGGTGGTCGAGCAGCTCGAGGTCGGCGGGGGTGACCAGCCGCGTGGCCACGGCGTGCTCGACCAGCCGGGCACGGCGGTTGCTCGCCAGTTCACCCGGCCCGCCGTGCATCCCCGGCACCCCGACCTTGGCGAGCTTCCCGCACACGTTGTCGAGCTTCCGGTTGAACTTCGTGATCGTCCAGCCCAGCCGGCGGGCCGCGTCGGTCGACGACGGCACCGCCGCCGAGGCCCGCCCGTCGTTGCGCAGCACCGGTTCGGCCAGCGCCACGACCAGGAGGCGCTGATCCTCGGTCAGCTCGACGGGACCGACGGTGGCCGACGCGACCGAGGGCGCATCGAGGTCGTCCGGCAGTGACGTGCCGAAGATGGGCTCGCTGACGTGCAGCTCGAGCTCGTAGGTGGTCGGCCCGGCGACGAACCGCACCACGGTGCGTTCGAACACCACCGGCAGCCGTGCACCGGGGGACAGTCGGGCCTGGACACGGCCGCCCTCGTCCTCGACGGTGGCGATGAGCAGGTCACCCACGTTCAACAGCCACCACAGCCCCTCGAGCCGACCCACCTGGAGGAACCGCCGGTGGAGGTACGGGTTGTCGTCGACGACCAGGTCGGCGTCGCGGCCGATGGTCAGCCACCCGTCGTCGGGCGCCGGGGTGGACACGCCGCAGTGCTCCACGACGAGGGTCACAGGATCCGCCCCGAGCTCATCGATCCTCCCGCTGCACCCATGGGGACGATGGTGCC
>SKRR01000195.1 GCA_007118345.1 Microthrixaceae bacterium
CCGCGCCCACGATCTCGTCCGGCTCGGCGATGCGCCGCTGGATCGTGGAGTCCACGATCTGCTGGCGGAACTCGGGCACGTCGAGCGTCGGGGTCATCATGTCGGTGTCGAACGGACCCGGCGCGATCGCGTTCACCCGCACCCCCATCGGCCCCCATTCCTTCGCCATGGTCCGGGTCAGGTTCCACAGCGCCGCCTTGCCGGCGGTGTACAGACCCAGGTACGCAGCCCCGGCGAAGGCGCCGACGGTGATCACGTTGATGACCGCCCCTCGGCCCGACGCCTGCAGGTGGGGCAGTGCGGCCGAACCCAACAGCACCGGACCGGTGACGTTGGTCCGGAAGCTCGCCTCGAAGGCCTCGGGAGTCAGATCGACCAACGGCCCCCCGAGCGGGTTCGCCGCGCAGTTCACCAGCACGTCGAGCGATCCGAAGTGCTCGACGGTCCGGTCGACCAGCGCGGACAGCTGCTCGGCACGACCCACGTGGGTGGGCACCGCCAGGGCCCGTCCCCCGGCCCCGCGCACCTCACGCGCGACCTGCTCACAGCGCTGCTCGTCGCGACTCGCGACGACCACCGCGGCACCGTGGTCGGCGAACGCCAGCGCGATCGCCCGTCCGATCCCCCGGCTTCCGCCGGTCACCACCGCGACCCGTCCCGTCAGGTCGAACGTCGCTGTCATGGATTCCCCCTGTCGTCGTTCCGGAGGCATCATCCCAGCCCCCGCCCGACCGCATCGCCGATAGCGTGTCGATCATGCACGCCCTGATCGCCACCGACGGTTCCGAGGTCTCCCTGGACGCAGCCCGCAAGGGCGCGGCCCTGCTCCGTCCCGACCGGGTCACGCTCCTGACCGCCGCCGACACCACGATCGCCGTCGACTCGGGCGCCGGTGGATTCGAGGGCAACCTGCTCTCGGCCGACGAGTCGGCGGACGTGCGCTCTGCGATCCTCGACGAGGGCAAGGACGAGCTGATGGCCACCGCCACGGCCATCGGCCTGGACCCGGCGATCGTCGACCGGCGGCTCGTCGAGGGCGCGGCCGGCCAGATGATCTGCAAGGTCGCCGAGGACATCGACGCCGACGTGGTGGTGGTGGGTTCCCACGGCAGAGGCTTCCTGCAACGGGTGGTGATCGGCTCGGTCAGCGAGTACGTGGTGCGGCACTCGTCGGTGCCGGTGCTCGTGGTCCGCCACGACGAGCACGTCACGCCGGACTGACCGCCGTGCTCGTCCCCGGCGCGGAGCCGACCTGGTCCGTCGCCGAACTGCACGACGCGGTCAACGGGCTGCTCGGCCATGCCTTCGGTGACGAGATCTGGGTGGAGGGCGAGCTGTGCAACTTCACGCGCTCGGCCAACGGGCACGTGTACTTCGATCTGGTCGACCCCGACCACGCCGGTCCGCACCAACGCCCGCAGCTCGCGGTGGCGCTCTTCTCCCGTGAACGGATGGCCGTCAACCGCTACCTGACCCGGCGCGGCGGTTCGATCAGGATGGGCGACGGCGTGCGGGTGCGGATCCGTGGACGCTTGGCGATCTACGAGGCACGCAGCACCATCCAGCTGCGCATGAGCTGGATCGATCCGGACCACACCCTCGGGGTCATGGGTCGCGAACGCGACCAGTTGCTCGCCGCGCTCGCCGCCGACGGCTCCCTGGCGCGCAACGGTCGGATCGACCTGCCCGCGGTGCCGCTCCACGTCGGGCTGGTGACCAGCGTCGGCAGCGCCGCCCACGCCGACGCGCTCGGTGAGTTGCGTGCGTCAGGCCTCGGCTTCCGCGTCACGGTCGTCGACACGCGAACGCAGGGTCCCGTGGCCGGCTCGATGGTGGCCGCCGGCATCCGGGCGGTCGATGGGACCGAGGTCGACGTGGTGCTCGTGGTGCGCGGCGGCGGTGCGCGCACCGATCTGCTCGCCTTCGACACCGAACCGGTGGCACGGGCGATCGCCGGGGCGTCACGCCCGGTGTTCACCGGCATCGGCCACGAGATCGACCGGACGGTCGCGGACGAGGTCGCGCACAGCTCCCACAAGACACCGACGGCGGCCGCGGCGGCGGTCGTCGCGCTCGTGCGTCGCACGTCGACCGAGCTCCACGACCTGCGGGCGCAGATCGACGCGGCGACCCGGGGACGACTGGTGCGGGCGACCGACCAGCTGGACCGCCTCTCCGCCCGCGCCGGGCGTGGCGCGCAGCGCCACCTCGGACGTGACGCCCAACTGCTCGACCACCTCTCCGGCCGGATCGCCTCCGGGGCCCGTCGCCAGCTCGACGAAGGACACGCGGAGCTGGGCCGCCGACGCGTGCGACTGGCGCCCGTCGCCCGCCGTGGGCTCGACACGGTCGATGCCTCGCTCACGTCGCTCACCGCCCGGGTGCGGGCCCAGGATCCGGAGGTGTTGCTCGCACGAGGATGGACGATCACCCGTGACCAGCGGGGCCGAGCGATCGACCTGGCGGATCCACCGGCGCCGGGTGACCGGATCGTCACCACCGTCGCCGGCGGTACGGTCGTGGCCATCGTGGACGAGGTGACCCCCACCCCGACGGCCACCACCGGCGACGAGGAGCCGTCATGACCGACGAGCAGATCGACGAGCAGACCGACGGCGGTCCCGAGGTCGGCGACACCGCCGACGACGGGGCACGTTTCGGGGCGGCGCTGGACGAACTGCAGCGTCTCGTCGCCGAGCTCGAGTCGGACCGACTCGACGTCGACCACCTGACCCAACGGGTCCAACGAGCGACGGAGCTGGTGCTGTGGTGCCGCGAGCGACTCGACGCCACACGGTTCCAGGTGGAGGAGTTGCTGGTCCGCCTGGACGACCTCGGCGACTCCGACGGCCTCGGCGAACCGGACGAACCGGACGAAACGGACGGACCGGACCCCCTCGACACCTGAGTTCCGGTCGCGGCGCGTCGGCCGGACGACGTCGGCTCGGTGGGTGCGTCGCTCAGGCGGTGTCCGCGCTCCCGGCGAAGAAGGCCAGCGCCTCGCCGATCCCCGCCTCGGCCACACCCGGCTCGGCGGCGACCGCCGCGAGCCATGCCGGGCGGACCATCGCCGCCACCATCACCGGTCGCTCCAGCCCACTGCGCTCCACCACGAACCTGACGTAGGTCTGCGCGTAGTCGGGAGGCCGGACGTCTCGAGCGAGTTCGAGCAGGGCGAACGGATCGGGCACCGGCGCGGACCCCGGGGCCGGGTAGGCCACCATCGGGGATCCCGGGTGCACACCGCCCCCGGCCAGTCCGGGCCCGTCGGCCAGCACGGCACCCACGACCTGCGCGGGTCGGGCCGCCGAGATCAGCAGCGCGATGTAGGCGCCCAGGCCCCTGCCGAGGATGGTGACCTGACCGAGGCGGTCGAGCGCTGCGTCGACGTCACCCACCAGGATCTCGGACGTGTAACCCCCGCCGACGGGCACGGTCGACCGACCGTGACCGGTGAAGTCCAGTCCGAACACCGGCCCCGGCCACGCCACCTCGGCGGGTACCGCCCCAGGGGTCCGCTCACCGAGGCCGTGCAGCAGCAGCAGCGGACGGAACGTCGGGTCCTCACCGTCGGTCAACCGGTGCAGGGCGAGGTCGATCCGGTGGTGGCGCAACCAGGAGGTCTCGGCCGGACGGTCCCCGTTGGCGCTCGTCGACGTCCCGGTCATGGCAGCAGCTCCGCGTTCATGACAGGAACTCCAGCACCAGGTCGGCCACCTGGTGGGGCTGTTCGATGTGCACGAAGTGCCCGACACCCTCGAGCACCTCGAGGCGTCCGCCGGGTGGCAGGTAGGGCAGCACGTGCCGGGGTTGTGTACCCCACCCCATGACCTCGAGGTCCATGCCGAGCACCCCGAGGAACGGCACCCCGATCCCGGGAAGTCGCAGCATCGACCACTCCGGACGCCACGGGCCGAAGCCGCCCATGCGCATGGTCGGGTCGAGCTTCCACCTCCACCCATCGTCGTCCTTGGTCGCGCCGACGGTGACGAGGTACCGGAGCCACTCGGTGCTGAGGCGGGGGTTCATCCGCCCGCGCCGCTCGGCGAGCTCCTCGATGGTGCCCGGGCGACGCTGCTTGTCGACCAGCGTGCGGCGATGGGCGAGCCACGCGTCCATCTCGTCGCGCAGGCGCCGGGTGCGTTCGTGGTCGGCGACGTCGGTCATCGTGCCGTCGGACGGGAGACCATCGAGGTTGACCAGCGCCGAGACGCGGTGGGGTGCCAGGTTCGCCAGGTGCATCACCATGCTCCCGCCCTTGGAGTGCCCGAGGAACGGCATCGGCGTCGGCGGCAGGCTCGCGATGACCGCCGACGCGTCGCGCAGGTCGGCCTCCCAGCTGTACAGGTGCGTCCACGCGGAGTCACCGTGGCCACGCTGGTCCCAGCTCACGACCCGCCAACCGGCGTCGGCGAGCATCGGGGCGAAGACGTCGAGTGTTCCGGCGAAGTCGAACCCTCCGTGCGCGGTGAGCAGTGGCGGCGCGTCCACGTCGCCCCATTCCACGACCGACAGCGCCACACCGGCAGCCTCGACGACCCGGCGCCGATCCGGGCGCCGGGCTCCCGGATAGCGCGCTGCCGCCTGCTCGGTGTCGGTGAGATCGACGCTCGGCGGGGCCATCCCAGCGATGTTAGGTCGGCTCGGCGCCCACCCTCGGTAGGCTGGTGCTCACGGAACAGCACTCTTCCTTCAGTGAGGCACCGACCTCTCGACGTGGTGGGGGCGAGGAGCTCGGGGTCGACGAGACCGTCGCAGCGCTGCAGGCGCTGCGGTACGGCGGCATGGACGACGCAACCCGCAGCATCGCCCTGCCGCCCTCGGTGCGCGCCTCGGTGTCACCCGCCATCTCGGCGCTGCGGTGGGGAGCGGTGGGCTACGGACTGGTCCTGGCGGCTCCGAGGGCGTTCGAGGGGTCCTACGCCACGGTGCTGACCGTCGCGGTGTGTCTGTTCCTCACCACGTGGCGGACGATCATCCCGGTGAAGCTGGCGTCCGCCCAGCGCGGCGACCAGGTCGTCGCCTACGGCGACGTGGTGGTGCTCGGCGTGGCCGTCGGGTTCGCCGGCGGCATCCAGAGCCCGTTCATCTTCACCGTGATGATCGCGATGGTCGTGGTCGCCTTCGGCTGGGGGTACCTCGCCGGCTGCATCGCGCTGCTGGCCGGGCTGGTGTCGATGTGGTTGGGATCGCTGGTGCCCACGATCACCGGAGCGGGGCGCCTGGGCGACCAGCGGGACCTGACGATCATGCTCACGATGCTGCTCGCGGTGCTCACCGCCGCAGCGGTGCGGGCACGACTGCTCGAACAGGAACGACGACGTGTGGCCCTGGCCGGGCAGGTCGAGGCCCTGAGCGAGGCCAACGGCCTGCTGTCGCTGATCAACTCGGTGGCTCGGACACTGCCGACGTCGCTGACACTGCGCGAAGCGCTCCACACGGCACAGCGTCAGATCGCCGACACCTTCGAGGCCCGGGTCGTGTGCCTGCTCACCCTCGACGAGAACGCCGAGGAATGGATCCCCAAGCTGGCCGACGGATGCGTGCTGCACCCCGCCTACCGGACCGATCAGCTCCCCGAACCGCTCGACACCGCGCTGCGGGAAGCAGCGCCGGTGCTCCGGACCGACCTCGACGATCCCCATGTCGAGCGGCTCTCGTCGTCGAGCGCCAGCGGCCTCTACGTCCGACTCGAGACCCGCGGCGGGCCCATCGGCCTGCTCGGGCTCGAGCACCCGGAGCTCGCCCACTTCGACGAACGCGACGTGCGGGTCCTCTCGGGCCTGGCAGAGGTGCTGGCGTTGACCATCGACAACGCCAGGTGGTTCGGTCGCCTCCGCTCCCTCGGCGCCGAGGAGGAGCGCGTCCGGCTCGCACGCGACCTTCACGACCGGCTCGGTCAGTGGCTGACCTACATCGGGTTCGAGCTCGAACGGATCATCGCGACCGATCCCGCCGGCGCCCGCGAGCTCCAACGGCTCTTCGACGACGTCCAGTCGGCACTCGACGAGCTACGTGAGACCCTCCGGCAGCTCCGGTCGGGCGTCTCCCAGGACCAGCCGCTCGCGGTGATCGGTCCCGAGCTCGTGTCCAGATTCGCGGAGCGCTCCCGGGTTGCGGCCAGCTTCGTCACCGTGCACCCGCAGAACCGGTTGCCCGTCCCGGTGGAGAACGAACTGCTCCGGATCCTCCAGGAGGCACTGAACAACGTCGCCCGCCACTCCGGGGCGTCGCAGGTCGAGGTGGTGTGGAACGTCGACGGCGGGAACTTCGAGCTGACCGTGTCCGACGACGGCCGAGGGTTCGAGGTGGCACGGGGCGTGCGTGACTCCGCCTACGGGCTGGTCGGCATGAGGGAACGGGCCGACGTGATCGGCGCCGCGCTGCACATCGACAGCACCCCCGGTGACGGGACCACGGTACGGGTACGGGCAGGAATCATGGACGCAAGGTTGAATCCGCGAACATCGGTGCCGATGGGACGTTCATGATCCGCCGACCGTGGACACATCCCCGTGGCCACTGTCCGATGAAAGGGACCCACCGATGAGGGTGCTGCTCGCCGACGACCACCAGATCCTCCGGGACGGCATCCGGCGCGGCCTCGAGAGCGCCGGCGAGGACGTCGTGGGTGAGGCGGACAACGGCGAGGAGGCACTCGAGCTCGTCCGTCAGCACCGACCCGACGTGGTCATCATGGATCTGTCGATGCCCGTGCTCGACGGTGTCGCCGCCACGGGCCGCATCACCGCCGAGCATCCCGACGTCAAGGTCGTGGTGCTCACCATGCACGACGATCCGCAACGCACGCGGGCGGCGCTCGAGGCCGGCGCGATCGCCTACCTCACCAAGGGCACCTCGTTCGCCGACGTCCTCGACACACTCCGCAAGGCGGTCGCGGGCGAGGAGGTCCTCAGCCCCCAGCTCGCCGCCTCGATGCTGTCGGTCGCCGACGACGTCCCGGGGGTCGAGGACCTGCTCTCCGAACGCCAGACGGAGATCCTCCAGATGATCGCCGACGGGCTCAGCACCAAGCAGGTCGCCCGCGAACTCGGCATCACCCAGAAGACGGTCCACAACCACCTCAATGCCATCTACCGGCGTCTCGACACCCAGAGCCTCACCCACGCCGTGCTGTCCGCGGTCCGCCTCGGGATCATCGACCTCGGCGACGGCCCCGACGAAGACGCAGCGTGAGATTGCCCATTTCGCGCTGCGCCCCGCCCGGTGGATCATGGCGTCCTCATGAATGCCAGTGACACGGGACGAACCGGCCGGCGCCGCTCCGCAGGTGGCGCGCTGTCGAGTCGCGTCCTGCTGGCACTCGGCGCCTCGGCGGGCCTGACGGCCGCGGTCGCCCTGCCGATGGCCTACCAGGCGCACGAGGCTCGTTCCGAAACCGATCAGCCATCGAGCCCACGGGTCGAGGTGCTCGGCACCTCGACCGTGCCCGAGGCAGCCGGCATCGCGTTGCGCGAGGGCCTCTACTGGGTCTCGGCGGACGGCTCTGCCGAGCGCGTGCCGCTGCACGGGTCGACGCTGTCGGGTCGGGTCCAGCTGGTGGTGGACCTCACCGAGGTCGAGCGGGTGGACTTCCGGTTGAACGACGACGCGGTCGTCACCGACGAGGAGCCCCCCTTCCAGCTCGACGACGAGCCGATCGACACCGCGGCACTCGGTCCCGGGCCACACGACCTCGTCGCCACCGTGCGTTTCGACGACGGCCGCAACGAGCTGCGCCAGGCCACCTTCGGCGTCGAGCAGGAATGACGGACGCGACCTAGCCTGCCCACCCGACGGTGTGAGCGCACCGAAGGGGGACCCGAACGTGACCGAGATCAGAGGGAACGTCGCCGCGGGGTTCGAGGGCGTCCTCGACGCCTTCGAGGCGAACTTCGCGCAGCACGGCGAGGTGGGCGCCGGGGTGGCGGTCTACTTCGAGGGCGAGCCGGTCGTGGAGCTCACCGGTGGTGAGCGCACCGATGGCACGCCGTACGACGAACGAACCCTCCAGCTCGTGTTCTCCTCGACCAAGGGCGCCACCGCGGCGTGCGCCCACCTACTCGCCCAACGGGGCGCGCTCGACCTGCACGCCCCGGTCGCGACCTATTGGCCGGAGTTCGCGGCCAAGGGCAAGCAGCACATCCCGGTGTCGTGGCTGTTGTGCCACAAGGCGGGACTGATCGACACCGATGCCCGACTCACCTTCGACGAGCTGCTCGACTGGGATGCGGTCGCCGACGCGCTGGCCGACTCCGCACCGCTGTGGGAGCCCGGCACACAGCACGGCTACCACGCCGTCACCTACGGGTGGCTCGTGGGCGAGGTGGTTCGCCGCGTCGACGGACGGGGCCTCGGGCAGTTCTTCGCCGAGGAGATCGCCGGGCCGTTGGGGCTCGACTTCTGGATCGGACTCCCCGACGACCAGAACGACCGGCTCAGCAAGCTGATCCCGATGACGCCCCCCGACGGGATGCCGCTGATGGCCGCCGAGGAGGGCGCCGGCGGCGGCGACGGCAGCGCGCCCGCGGGGCTCCTCGAGATGCTCGAGATGCTCCTCGGACCCGACAACCTGGCCGGCAAGGCGCTCTCCGCTCCGGGCGGCGCCACCGCTGATCCCGAGGTCTGGAACAACCCCCGCACCTGGGCGGCGGAGATCCCCGCGGCCAACGGGATCACGAACGCACCCGGGCTGGCACGGATGTACGCGGCGCTGGTGGGCGAGGTCGACGGAGTCCGCCTGCTCGACGACGACACGTTGAACGCGGCGATCGAGCCGCAGGTCGAGGGTCCTGATTCGGTGCTCGTGTTCCCGATCCCCTTCGCGCTCGGGTTCATGCGTCACTCCGACATGTCACCGTTCGTCGGCGGCCGCTCGTTCGGTCACTACGGGGCAGGCGGTTCGGTCGGCTTCGCTGACCCGGACCGCCGCATCGCCGTGGGCTACGTCATGAACCAGATGCACTTCGGCCTGGCGGGTGACCCTCGTACCGCTGCGCTGCTGGCGGCGGTCGACGCAGCGGTCGGCTGATCTGACGCACAGCGAGCGAACCGTGGCGCGGAACGCGTCGATTTCGACGCGTTCCACGACACGGTTCACCCACGGCGGTTTGTGCCCGGGAGGCACAGGCGGTTTCCTGAACTGGTGAGTTCCACCCACGACCCGGTCGACGAAGCAGCGCGACGACGGACGTTCGCGATCATCTCGCACCCCGACGCCGGCAAGACGACCCTGACCGAGAAGCTGCTGCTCTACGGCGGCGCGCTCGGGCGGGAGGCCGGATCGGTCAAGGCCAAGGGCAACCGCCGGTCGGCCACGTCGGATTGGATGGAGCTGGAACAACAGCGCGGCATCTCGATCACCTCGACGGTGCTGCAGTTCCCGTACCGCGACCGTGTCGTGAACCTGCTCGACACCCCCGGTCACCGCGACTTCTCCGAGGACACCTACCGGGTGCTCACCGCGTGCGACGCCGCGGTGATGGTGCTCGATGCGGCGAAGGGCATCGAAGCGCAGACGTTGAAGCTGTTCGAGGTCTGCCGTGACCGTGGGCTGCCGATCCTGACCTACGTGAACAAGTGGGACCGGCCCGGGCTGAGTCCACTCGAGCTCATCGACGACATCGAGGCGAAGCTCCAGCTGCTCTGCACGCCGGTGACGTGGCCGGTCGGCATCGCCGGCGACTTCCGTGGCGTGGTCGACCGACGCAACGGGGACTTCATCCGCTACACGCGCACCGCCCACGGTTCGACCGAGGCACCGGAGGAGATCGTCGAACCCGAGCGTGCCGCCGCCGAGGAGGGCGACTCGTGGTCCGAGGCGCTCGACGAGCTCGAGCTGGTCGCGGGCGCCACACACGACACCGAGCTGTTCCTCGAGGGGGAGTCCACGCCGATGTTCTTCGGCTCGGCCCTGACCAACTTCGGTGTGCGGCTGCTTCTCGACTCGGTGATCGACGAGGTGCCCTCGCCTTCGGCCCGGCTCGACCGGAAGGGTGATCCACGTCCGCTGGACGCGCCGTTCTCCGGGTTCGTGTTCAAGGTCCAGGCCAACACCGACCGGGCGCACCGCGACCGGACCGCGTTCCTCCGGGTGTGCTCGGGCCGGTTCGAGCGTGGCATGTCCGTCGTCCACGACCGCATCGACAAACCGTTCACGACCAAGTACGCCCACACCGCGTTCGGCCAGGAACGCGAGACACTCGAGGAGGCCTTCCCGGGCGACGTGGTCGGATTCGTCAACGCCACCGACCTGCGGGTCGGCGACACGCTGTGGGCGGAGCTGCCGGTCACCTTCCCCTCGATCCCGAGCTTCGCGCCCGAGCACTTCGCCATCGTGCGCACCACCGACATCAGCCGGTCGAAGCAGTTCCGCAACGGCATCAACACCCTGGACGAGGAGGGTGTGGTGCAGGTGCTGCGGGACGCCGACTTCGGTGAACAGGCGCCCGTGCTCGCTGCGGTCGGTGCCCTCCAGTTCGAGGTGGCCACCCACCGCCTCGAGACCGAGTTCGGCGCGCCCGTCGAGCTCACGACGACCGGCTACCGGGTCGCGCGGCGTACCGACGAGGCGTCCCGCGCCCAGCTGCGTGCGATGCAGGGGGTCGACGTCCTGACCCGCAGTGACGGCACGATGCTGGCGCTGTTCGAGTCGACCTACTGGTTGGACCGGCTCGAGAAGGAGCACCCTGAGCTCACGCTGGATCGCCTGGTCGCCGAGGGCGAGCTCCGTCAGTAGCCCGTTCATCACACACCTCGACCGTTTCTGGTCACGGTGAGCCCTTCACCGCGACGACGGCACCCTCGTGTCGCCCACCGCAGAGCTCTCCGGGGGCGACGGCAGGTAGGCCGCACCCCTCGACCGCACGGGTCTACGATCGCTCCATCGGCGCAGCAGTCGGAAGGGAGCACCCATGGCCCTCACCCCGTCTTCCACCCGCGGCGGCGGCCCCCCGGGCCGGCGCCGGCCCGGCCGAACGGCGCCGATCGCAGCGCTGGTCGTGTTCGCCGTGCTGCTCACCGCATGCGGGCCCGAGCGCGTCTACCAGTACCGGATCATGACCCGGGGCCCGGTGAGCACCAACGTCGAGCAGTTCGCCGGACAGGTCCAGCGCGGCCTCAACGACCGGCGCGGCTGGTCCCTCGGCGGGGCGATCGAGTTCCGCCGCACCAACGGACCTGCCGACTTCACGGTGTGGCTGTCCACCGCCGGCAGCGTTCCGTCCTTCTCCTCGATGTGCAGCACGCAGTGGTCGTGCCGGGTCGGTCCGAACGTGATCATCAACGAGGACCGCTGGCGCGGTGCGACCGCCACCTGGCCCTACGGGGTGGCCACGTACCGCAACTACGTCGTGAACCACGAGGTCGGCCACTGGCTGGGCTGGGGCCACATTCCCTGCGCCGGACCCGGCCGACGTGCTCCGGTGATGGCACAGCAGTCGAAGGGCGGCGCTGCGCTGGGTCGGTGCCGTTTCAACGTCTGGCCCACCGAGTACGAGCGACAGGTCACCGCAGCTCGTCACGGGGTGACCGCCCGCTCGATCGGGCTCCCCAGCTCCGACGACCCAGCGGGCCACCTCGACCGCGTCGACGTTCGTCGACGTGCCGACGGCCGCCCGGAGCGAGTTCGTCTCGTCGGGTGGGCAGCTGACGGCGACACCCGTGGCGCCATCCCCATCGCCGTCCTGGTCGACACCGAGCCCGTCTGGATGGCCCGGGCCGACAAGCCCCGACCCGACGTGCAGCGGATCTATCCCGGCCTGTCGCGCAACCACGGGTTCGATGTGAGCGTCGACGTCCCTCCGGGCGCCGGGGTGGTCTGCGTCGACGCCGCCGGTGTCGGCAGCGGACTGCCCAGGACACAGATCGGCTGCGAGGTCGTGAAGTAGCTGCGAGGTCTGGAGAAGACGTCTCCGATGCAGGGAGGCTCAGCGAGTACGAGGTTTCGGCCGACGACCGCTGGCGAAGACCGCCTGACCCTCGGCGAGCGCCTCGACGGTCATCGCCGGCGCGAGGAAGTGGTTGCCGATCGCCTGGAACTGCTGGGGCGACAGGTCTCGCGCGGCCCACACCGTGCGCAGCGACGCCTGCACCGCTGCGGGCGGGTTCGAGGCGATCGAGGTCGCGAGCGCCAGCGCCGTGTCGAGCAGATCCTCGCCGGCGGCCACCTCGCTCACGAGCCCGATCCGCTGCGCGGTGGCCGCGCTGATGCGCTCCGCGGTCCCGGTGAGCGTCATCCGCATCAGGTCACCGAAGGGCATCCTCGGTGCCATCAGCACCGGTTCGAACACCGCCGGCATGCCGTAGGTGACGTGCGGGTCGAAGAACGTGGCGTGCTCGGCGGCGAGGATGATGTCGGACTCCCCGAGCAGGTAGAACGCGCCCCCGCACGCGATGCCGTTCACCGCGGCGATCACGGGCTTCCACAGCTCCTGGCTGCGCGGACCGATGCGCTGTCCGGGGTCGTCGTAGGTGTAGGGGTCGAAGAAGAACTCCTCCTCGGTCTCGGGGATCTCCCCGCGGTCGATCCCCGTGCAGAAGGCGTCGTCGCCCGCGCCGGTGAGCACCACGGCGCGGACGTCGTCGTTGGTTCGCAGCGCCTGCCAGACCTGTTGCAGCTCGCGTTGCATCACCTCGTCGAACGCGTTGTGGCGGTGGGGCCGGTTCATCGTGACCAGCGCGACGTGGTCGCGCTCCTCGTAGACCAGGGTGTCGAGATCCACTGCAGCTCCTGACGTGCGGCGTCGGGTCACTGTAATGGGCGAGCCGGACCGCACCGGTGGGGTGAGCCGAGCGGCGCGGTGGGACGCTGGTCGCCGGATGCGCCGACGCGGGCGCGGCGGAGCGGGCGGCGCGCGGTCGGGTGTCCCAGCGTGATCATCAGGCGCGACGGGGAGCGATGTCGCCCGAGGGTGCCACGGACCGACGCAGCGCTGTCTCGGTCGGCGTGGTCAGCACCGTCGGCAGGTCCTCGAGGCTGACCGGCGCCGCCACCAGCTCACCCAGCGCGCCCCGGTCGTGTCGCTCCAGGAACGCAACGGCCTCGACGAGGTGGTGCGGCTCGTAGTTGTGGACCCCCACGATGGTGAGATGACGGCGCACGACGAGCTCCGGGTCGAACCACGAACGGCCCGCCGGCGCGACCGAACCGGCCAGCACGACCCGACCGCCGACATCCGCGGCGTCGATCGCCGCCGCGACGGCGGACGGCGAGCCGGACAACTCGAGCACGACATCCGCGCCGCCAGCGGCGAGGTCCGCCGGATGGTGTGCGACATCGGCCCCGTGGCGCTCGGCGAGGGCGCGCCGGGTCTGGTCGGGATCGAACCCCTCGACCGACGAGGCGCCGCCGGCCCGCGCGACCGCGCACCCGACGATCCCGAGCATCCCGAGTCCGCTGACGACGACACGGCGGCCCGTGAGGTCGCCCGCTGCTTCGACCGACGCCATCACCGTCGCGACCGCGCAGGACGCCAGGGCCGCGGCGCGATCGGCGACCGCTGCCGGCACCCGGACCACGGCCACCCCCGGGTGGAGCACGAGGTGACTCGCGTAGCAACCCGACAACGGCCACGGCCCGTCGAGGGACTCGTGCCCCGTCTTGAGCAACCGACGGCACTTCGCGCTCCGACCCGAGCTGCAGCGGTCACAGGACCCACACGACGCCGTCACGCCCCACACCACGCGGTCGCCGACGCGTAGCTGTGTTCCCGCCACGTCGGTGCGACCCTCGGGACCGAGCGCGGCGATTCGCCCGACCGCCTCGTGGCCCAGGATCCCCGGGCACGGTCCGTCCCGACGACCGAGCACGGTGTGGACGTCGCTGGTGCACACGGTCGCGAGGTCGACCGCGACGACCGCCTCGGCCCCCTCCGGACTCGGCATCGGGAACGTGCGCAGCTCGACCTCCGTGCCACCCACCCACACCTGGGCCCGGACCGACGCCACCTCGTCCGGCCCGTTCACAGCACCCGCTCGATCGTCTCGGCTGCGAGCCCGAGCGCGGTCGACATCCCGATGCCCGACCCGACCGTCACCGCGAGCACACCGGGTGCAGGCGCCGCCACGACGAACGGCTCGTCGGTCGACGCGTAGACACCACGCCAGCGCTCCTGCACCGCGAGCTCGTCGGTGCCCAGCAGTGTCGAAGCCTCGTCGAGCAGCAGCTCGGCCAGCGATTCCGGGGGGAAGGGGTCGAGCGTGGCTGCGTAGACGTGCGTGTCACCGAGCTGGATGCTGCCGTCCGGGCGGTGCGTCAGCATCAGGTTGACGACGTGCTCCAGCAGCTCGGGGCGCTCCCGGCGCACCCGATCGCGAAGCGCGCCGAGCGACGGGCACGACGCGAACCCGTCGTAGCGCAACAGCGACGAACCGGTCAGCACCGCCGGTCCGTCGGGATTCGCCGGAACCGGGCCGGTGACGCGCAGCATCTCCAGCTCGCAGCGGCGCAGTCCGACCGACACCGCCAGTTCGGGGGCGAATCGGTCGAGGTCGTGGTTGACGGCCAACACGATCGAGTGTGCCTCGACGGCGCCGCGGTTCGTGCGGACCATGCCGCTGTCAACGGCGAGCACGTTGGTCGACCACCCGAAACGGACCCCCCGGGTCTCGAGCCACGACGCGATCGACGGTGCCGTCACCCGGGGGTCGACCCGCAGGTCGAGCGGGAAGAACGCTCCGCCGAGCACCGCCGGGTCGCCGACACCGGCGCGACACCGCACCTCGGAGCCGCTCAGGAGCTCGACGCTGTCGGCGCGCCCGTCGGCGAACTCCTCGAGTACGGCCAGCTCCTCGACAGCACGGGCGACGACGACGGTGCCGCACTCCAGCAGGTCGAACCCGGCGTGCCCCGCGACCTCGATCCAGCGCGTCCGAGCCCGCTCCGCCGCCCGCCGGGCATCGCCGGCCTGGGCGGTCACACTGATGTGTCCGAAGTTGCGAACGGACGCCCCGACGGGACGGTCGTCGCGCTCGAGCACGAGGACCGACGCGCCTCGCTCGTGCGCCTCGAGGGCATGGGACAGCCCGACGATGCCAGCCCCGACCACCACCACATCGACGGCAGCGGGAAGTCCGACGGAGGTCTCCGACATGGGAAGACCATCGGCGTTGCGACGGCCGAGGTCAACTCTCGATCTCGGCCGCTCATCCGGCTCATCATCCCGACCGCCTCCGCCTACGCTCGTGCGGATCCGGCCGGCAGTTCGGCCCCGGCCCCAGGAGGTCGCAGTGATTCGGCTCGTCGTGTTCGACATGGCAGGCACCACCGTCGA
>SKRR01000278.1 GCA_007118345.1 Microthrixaceae bacterium
CCCGTTCGCGGCCAGCGCGGTGCCGCGACGCGACGGTCACGGGGTGACGATGTCGAACCAGAAGGGGAACTCGTCCAGCAGGCCGAGCACGGCCAGCAGCGGAGCGGGATCGCCCTCCACTCGCTGGTCGCCGAGGTCTTCGGTCATCATGCCCGCCGGGTCGTCAGTCGCGAGCAGGTCGTTGAGCCACGCACGGGTGGTCGTGACGCTGACGTCGGTGGCCACCTCCTCGTCGGTGGCGACGAGCCGGTGGTGGAGAACGCCGTTGGAGAGCTCGAGGAGGTAGCGCTCGTTCGCGTCCGTGAACACGAGCGACACCGTTCCGGCGAGGTCGGTCGCTTCGGGGTGCTTCAGCCGGATCGCGAGGTAGTCCAGGATCAGGCCGGTGGGCATCGCGGCGATGATGTCGGGTGACGAGGTGGTCGGAGCGGGAAACACCATGACCCCGTCCCGCAGCTCCTTCGCTCCGGTGAGGTAGAAGTTGCGCCACGGGCCCGACTCGGCCTGATAGCCGAGCTGAGTGAGGGCGTCGGCGAGGAGTTCCCGGGCGGCGTGGTTCTCGGGATCGGCGAAGACCACGTGCCTGACGACCTCCGCGACCCACCGGTCGTCGCCGGCCTTGTGGTCGACGCGGGCACGCTCCAGGATCGCCTCTGCTCCCCCCATGTAGGCCACGTAGCGTCGGGCGGCTTCGACCGGAGGGTGGGGGTGGAGGTTGGCCGGGTTGCCGTCGAAGAATCCGAGGTAGCGCTGGTAGACGGCCTTGACGTTGTGGTTGACCGACCCGTAGTAGCCGCGTGACGACCAGGTGCGGGCGAGCTCGGCGGGGAGCTCGAGGTCCTCGGCGATCTCGAGCATGGTCTCGCCGTGGTTGGCCAGTCGGAGGGTCTCGTCGTGCAGGTAGCGGTAGGTGTCGCGCTGTGACCGCAGCAACGTCAGCGCCTCCTCGTGGCCCCAGGTCGGCCAGTGGTGCGAGGCGAACACCAGATCGGTGTCACGGCCGAAACGGGCGATCATCGTGTCGATCGCCTTCGCCCAGCCCAACGCGTCGCGGACCTGCGCACCGCGTAGCGTGTAGAGGTTGTGCATGACGCGGGTCACCACTTCCGCGGTCCACAACGCCCGCCAGGCCGGGAGCAGGAACACGAACTCGGCCGGTGCTTCCGTGTCCGGCGTGGAGAGCGTCTGCAACTCCACCCCGTCGAGCACGATCGAGGAGTCGGCGGGGCCGATCAGGTCGGTGGGCTCGAGCAGCCCGAACGTGCCGGTCGAGGTGGTCTTCCCGAGCCCGGCGCCGACCTGGCCAGTCGGGGAGGCCGGCAGCAAGTTTCCGTACATGTACGACGCTCGCCTGGTCATCGCGTTGCCGGCCATCACGTTCTCGCTCACCGCCTCGAACGTGAAGCCCTCGGGGGCGAGGATGCGGACCCGCCCCGCCGCCACGTCCTCCGGGGAGCACACGCCCCGTATCCCACCGAAGTGGTCCGCGTGACTGTGGCTGAACACCACGGCGGTCACGGGGCGCCGTTCCACATGCTCGTTCACCAACTCGAGCGCCGCAGCCGCGACCTCGGCGGTGATGAGTGGATCGAGCACGATCCAGCCGGTCTGGCCCCTCACGAAGCTGATGTTGGACAGGTCGAGTCCGCGGACCTGGTAGATCCCGTCGACGACCTCGAACAGCCCACTGACGCCGTTGAGCTCCTCCTGCCGCCAGAGGCTCGGGTTCACCGTGGGCGGCGCCTGTCCCTCGACGAAGTCGAAGCGACGGCTGTCCCAGACCGGCTGCCCTCCGGGGGTCCTCACCTCGTCCGGGAGCGGGGCCAGCCGCCCGCGGGCTGCGTGCTCGAGGTCGGTCCGGTCCCCGAAAGGGAGGCCATCGAGCACGGCAGCGTTCGCTGCACGGGTCGCGTCGGTCGCTGATGTCACAGGGCACTCCTCGTGTGACGGGCTGGGCGTCGGAGCCTCCGTTCGGGGTCGCGGAGGTCGAGCGAACTGCGGGACCGTGGATACCCGCCTCGCCTCCCGGTCGCGGAAGCTCGGGAGCACCGTGCGGGCCCCGCCGCCCGTGGACATCACCCCACCGGGGTGATTGGTGCGGAGCCGACTGTTGAAACTGGGCAGTGGGTTGGTCGTGCCCCACCGTCCTACCGCCGACCTCGGGCTCGAACTCTCGGCGCGGCGAGGTTCCAAGGCGCCGCAAGCTCCCGGATCGCGAACCCAGGGCATGCCCGAACGTGCCCAAGGTCCACACGCTCAACGACGCTCTATCCGCTCAGATGCCGAGGCCCTCGCCCCGCATGCGGACCGCGTGAGGACCGGTTCGCCGCTGGCCGCGAACGCCTGGAACGCCTCGGTCACGGACCGGTAGCTCTTCTGCGGGGTCGCATCCAGGACGTGGAGGATCGCGTTGTACTCGTCGCGGTTCCCTCGCCGTCTCCGCGTACCGGTGGCCAACCGGTGACGGGGGACCCTAGCCGCGCCCGCTCGGCTGCTGTTCAATCCGGCAGGCGGCAGAGGTCGACGATCGTCAGGCCGAGCAACTGCAGGCGCGAGAGGACGCCGTGCAGCTCCGCAGCGTCGTGCACGGTCTCCGAACAGCACGGCGCCGGATGGTCGCCGCCTTCGTCGAGTGTGGTGCGCGGCGTTTTCGGCCGCCTCACCCCATGTGGGTAGCCCCGGTCCCCGGGGTCCGATCGGGGTCGGGGTGCACCGGGCGATCCGCGCGGTTCGTGGCGACGAACATCACACCGTGCGAGCGAGCCCCCGGTGGCCCCGAGTGGCGCTCTCGACGGAGGTTCGAACGGAGAGGCCAGGATGGCGCCCGTGGTCGATGAACGAGCGGGAACGGCCTCGTCCCGCCTGCGCCCCCCGGTCACCCCCTCCTCGGTGCTCACACGTGAGCGATTGCTGCGTTGGCTCGACCGTGAACCCGGCGTCGTCACGCTCGTCTGCGGCCCCGCCGGAGCGGGTAAGACGTCGCTGCTCGCCCACTGGGCGACGTCGGCGGCGAGGGATGGCCGCCTGGTCGCCTGGTACGGCCTCGACCGATTCGATGACGACCCGGCCCGGCTGGTGGACGGCATCCTCGCCGCCCTGCGTTCGACCGGCGGGTTCGCCCCGAACTCGTACCTCCACGATCTCCTGGCCTCGCCGCACGAGGTGACCGAGGCGTTCGTCGACGTCGTCGTCGACGCGGTCGAAGCGGTCGGCACACCGTTCTGGTTGGTCCTCGACGACGTCCACGTCGTGACGCGCCAGGAGGCGGTGACCACGCTCGCGCGGTTCGCCCGGCGGGCGTCGGAGTCGTTCCGCCTGGTCCTGGTGAGCCGCAGTGACCCCCCCGTCGGTCTCCCACGACTTCGCGTGGAGGGCCGGCTCCGTGAGCTGCGTGAGGAGGATCTCGCGTTCACCACCGGGGAGACCACCGCCTACCTCGACGGCCAGGGGGTCGACCTCCCGACCAGGGCCATCCGCACCCTGCAGGATCGGACCGAAGGGTGGGCGGCGGGCGTGCGAATCGCCGCGCTCGCGCTGGCGGGGAGCGACGACCCCAGTGGGCTGGTCGAGAAGTTCGGAGGCGACGACCATGCGGTGGGCGACTACCTGGTGACCGAGGTGATCGCCAGCCTCACCGAGGACCGGCGGAGGTTCCTGCTCCGGACCAGCGTGTGCTCGACGCTCCGGGTCGACGTCGCTCGCGTGCTCAGCGGGCGCGAGGACGCCGGTGTCCTCCTCGAAACGCTCGAGCGCGATCACGTCTTCACTCAGCGGCAGGGACGAACTCGTGACACCTACCGTTACCACGAGCTGTTCCGCACCTACCTCCTCGCTGAACTGCGGCGGACGGATCCCGGCGCCGAGCGGGAATTGCACCGAACCGCCGCGGGCTGGCACGCCGCACACGGGGAGACGCTCCAAGCGATCGAGCACCTGGTCCTCGGTCGTCACGTCGGTGACATCGGCGAGGCCATCGGCGCGGATGGCCTCGGGGAGATCCTCGACGGACAGGCGCAGGCGGTCGCCGACAGCCTCGCGGCGATCGAGCCGGGGGACAGGTCGACGCTGGCGGCGGCACTACTCGGTGCCGCCGCCGCGTTGGAGCTCGGTGATCTCGAGGCCGCCGACCGGTGGCTCTCCGGGCGGGGGTTGGAGGGGGCCGCGGCCACCGACGACCCTGCGCTGGTCGCCTTCGCTGCCACGGTCGCGGTCTGGCGGGCTCGTTTCACCGACCGGGTCGGGGGTGCGCTGACGCAGCTCGAGGCGACATCCGCCGGAGCGACCGGGGTCGAAGCGTACGACCTGCTCGCGTACCACGAGCGGGGGGTCGCCCGGCTCTACGTCGGTCGTTACGACGAGGCCGTCGATGATCTGAACCGTGCCGCTCGACTCGCCCGGGTGACGGGTCGCGACGCGCTCGAATTGTCCTGCCGGTCCTTCCTGGCAGGGGCGATCGCCTGCAGGAGCCAACTGGGGGCGAGTCGCAGGGAGGCAGA
>SKRR01000137.1 GCA_007118345.1 Microthrixaceae bacterium
AACGCCGAGGAGGAGCCCGAGCAACCGGACTACCCGTCGCCGGAGGAGTTCCCGAACTTCCGTGAGCGGTTCGGTCCGAGGGGCGTGATCCGCTCGTGGGCGAATCCCGACGGTTCGCAGCGAATCGAGGACACCGGTCCGCTCACCCGCAAGCGGATGGAGACCTGCGACGAGGAGTTCCGCGACGCGGCGGCCGACTTCATCCGACGCCAGCAGGAGTCCGACACTCCCTTCTTCGTGTGGTTCAACACGACCCATATGCACTTCCGGACCCACGCGCGTCCCGAGAGCCGCGGTCGCGCCGGGCGTTGGCAGTCCGAGTACCACGACACGATGCTCGACCACGACGACATCGTGGGTGACCTGCTCGACCTGCTCGACGAGCTCGGGCTGGCCGAGGACACGATCGTGGTGTACTCCACCGACAACGGTCCGCACCTCAACACCTGGCCCGACTCGGGCATGACGCCGTTCCGCAATGAGAAGAACTCGAATTGGGAGGGCGCTTATCGCGTCCCCTGCGCGGTGCGCTGGCCGAGCCGGATCGAGGGCGGTCGCGTGCTCAACGGCATCGTCAGCCACGCCGACTGGTTCACGACGCTGCTCGCCGCCGTCGGCGACACCGACGTGGCCGATCGCCTCAAGGCCGGGACCGAGCTCGCCGGGACCTACTACAAGGTCCATCTCGACGGGCATGACCAGTTGCCCTACTTCACCCGTGGGGCCGAGAGCCCTCGTCAGCACTTCTTCTACGTCTCCGACGACGGCGACCTCACGGCGATCCGGTACGACAACTGGAAGGTGGTGTTCTGCGAACAGCGGGCCACCGGAACACTCCAGGTCTGGGCCGAGCCGTACACAGTGCTGCGGGTACCCAAGATCTTCAACCTCCGCACCGACCCGTTCGAGCGCGCCGACATCACGTCGAACACCTATTGGGACTGGTTGCTCGACCGGGCATGGGTGATGGTGCCCATCCAGACGTACGTGGCTCAGATGCTGCAGACCCTTGTGGAGTTCCCTCCGACGCAGTCGCCGGCCAGCTTCACCATCGATGACGTGATGGCCAAGCTGCAGGCAGGGCTCCCCAGCGCGTGAGGCGAGCGGTTCCAACACCGGCGACGAACGGGCCGTCGCCCTCGGCGGTGGTGCGGCTCGAGGGCGGCGGCTTCACCATGGGTTCGGACCGCCATGAGCCCGGGGAGGCGCCCACTCATCGGGTGGGGGTCGCTGCGTTCGGGATCTCGCCGCTCGCGGTCACCGACGCGGAGTTCGCTGCGTTCGTCCGCGTCGCCGGGTACGTGACGATCGCCGAGCGACCGCTCGATGAAGCCAAGTTCCCGGGCGCTCCACCGGAGAACCTCTCCGGCCGGCGGGTTCAGGCTCTTCGACAGGTGCGCACGGGTGTCCCCCTGCCGGACGGTCCGGTACCGTCGCGTCGGTGACCGGGGCGACGCGGGGACCCAGGCCGTGAGTGTCGAGGGGGGCCGGCCGACACCCGGGGCGACGAGCGAAGGCGTGGCGCGCCTCGCGTTGTTGGACCTCATGCGCACCGTCGCGCTGCTGCGCGTGGTGGCGTACCACGTCACCGGGCTCGACCCGCTGACCTGGCTCGCCTCGATGCCGGTGATGTTCTTCGTCGCCGGGTCGTTGTTCGCCCGGTCCATGCAGCGGCGTCGCGGCCTGCTGGTCGTCCGCGACCGGTTCCGACGCATCCTGCCGTCGCTGTTCGCCTACGCCGCGGTGCTCGTGGGGCTCTACGCGGCGCTCGGACTGCTGACCGGCTCGTCGGGCAGCGTGCGCGACGCCGCGGGCTGGATCACCGAACTCGGCGTGTACGACACCGCTCGCCTGTTCGTCCCCGTGATCAGCCTCGAGCCGCCGGTGGGACCGGGTGACCCCGACCAGGCGGTCTTCTGGACCTGGAACGCCTTGTGGTACGTGCACACCCATCTGCTGCTGGCGGCGATCGGACCGTTGCTGATCATGGCCTACAAGCGGTGGTTCCCCCCGATGTGGATCGTGCTCGGTGTCCTCTGGACGCTCGACGCGGTGGCGAACCAGGGCGTGGCGAACACCAACACGTTCCTGTTGTTCTTCGTCGCCGGCTTCAGCTTCGACGACGGACGCCTCCTCGAGATCCCGTCACGCCGTCTGAAGCAGGTGACCGTCGGCGCCGCAGTGCTCGGACTCGCGCTCATCCCGCTCGGCGAGGGGATGGCGATCAACACCTGGGCCCCCTCGCTGCTGCTGGTGGGGATGGCATGGGTGACGGGCTGTCTGGCATGGCGCGGTCCGCTCGAACAGGTCGCCGTGGGCCGTCTGTTCGCACCGCTCATCGCCTTCGTCAACCGGCGTGCACTGACGATCTACCTGTGGTCGCTGCTCGGCGTGTACGTGAGCCGCCTGCTGTGGCCACCGGAAGGTGGGTGGTTCGACCTGGCGTGGATCGCGCTGGCATCGCTCGCGCTCACCGCGGTCTTGACCGTCGCCGCATGCATCCTCGTCGGGTGGATCGAGGATCTCGCGGCGCGTCGACCGATGGAGTGGTGGCCGCGCAGGGGGGCCACCCCCACCGCCGGCGGAAGGGCTCAGCCCGGCTCGGGTGTGGAACCGACCACGTAGATCGAGTTGCCGGTCGCGACCTTGACGGCGCCGGCGGTGCGGATCTCGATCTCGCAGAACACCACACGGTGTCCGCGGCGGGTCACCCACCCCTCGGCGACCAGGTCCTCGCGTCGGACCGGTGCCAGGTACCGGATGGTGAGCTCGATCGTCGAGAACGGGCGCGGGTCGGCGTAGCCGGTTCCGATGGCCGGCACGACCACCGTGTCGGCGAGCGTCGCGATCGCCCCGCCGTGCATCAGGCCCTGGGGCTGGTTCAGCTCGGCGCGCCACGGCAGGCGCATGCGTGCGTAGTCGCAGCGCAGTTCCTCGACCTCGATGCCGACGAGTTGCGGGAAGTACTGCTCGTCTGGCCAGTTGCCGTAGGTCGACCAGCGCTCGTGGACGGACCGTGGCAGGAGGTCGAACTGGTCGGCGCGCCACGAGGTCATCGCGGAAGTGTTGCACCTCGAAGCATTTCCGTGCCGCGTGAGCCGCCACGTGCCCCCGGTGACACCTCGACGGTACGGTGTCGCGACCGTCCACCCGAGGAGTTCCCCATGCCCGAGGCCTACATCATCGACGCCGTGCGCACCCCCGTCGGACGGCGCGGCGGCGGACTGTCCCAGGTCCATCCGGCCGACCTCGGCGCGCACGCGCTGACCGCGCTCGTCGAGCGGACCGGCATCGACCCGGCGGCGGTCGAGGACGTGGTCTTCGGGTGCCTCGACACGATCGGTCCCCAGGCCGGCGACGTGGCGCGCACGTGCTGGCTGGCCGCGGGTCTGCCCGAGGAGGTTCCCGGCACGACGGTCGACCGGCAGTGCGGGTCGTCCCAGCAGGCGGTCCACTTCGCCGCGCAGGGCGTCATGTCGGGCACCCAGGACCTGGTGGTGGCCGGTGGCGTCCAGAACATGTCGGCGATCCCGATCTCCTCGGCGATGCTCGTCGCCGAGCAGTTCGGCTTCACCGACCCCTTCTCGGGTTCCGAGGGCTGGGTGAAGCGCTACGGCGACCAGGAGGTCAGCCAGTTCGTCGGCGCGGAGATGATCGCCCGCGACTGGGACCTGACACGCGAGGAGATGGAGGACTTCGCGATCAACTCGCACCAGCGGGCGCTGACCGCCCGCGCCGAGGGTCGCTTCGACGGGCAGATCGCTCCCTACGGTGACGTCACCCAGGACGAGGGCCCGCGGGAACCGAACGTCGAGAAGATCCGCTCGCTCCCGACGTTGGTGGAGGGTGGCCGACTGACCGCCGCGCTCGCGTCGCAGATCTCCGATGGTGCCGCCGCGATGTTGATCGCCTCCGAACGAGCCGTCGAGGAGCACGGACTGACCCCCCGGGCCCGGGTGCACCACCTCTCGGTGCGCGGCGAGGACCCCATCCGGATGCTGTCGGCGCCGATCCCGGCCACCCGGTACGCGCTCGATCGGGCCGGCATGACCCTCGACGACATCGACCTGGTCGAGATCAACGAGGCGTTCGCGTCGGTCGTGCTCGCGTGGGCCAAGGAGCTCGACGCCGACCTGTCGAAGGTCAACGTCAACGGTGGCGCGATCGCGCTCGGTCATCCGCTCGGTGCCACCGGGGTCCGTCTGATGACCACGTTGCTGAACGAGCTCGAGCGCACCGGCGGCCGCTACGGGCTCCAGACCATGTGCGAGGGCGGCGGTCAGGCGAACGTGACGATCCTCGAGCGCTGCTGACGCCGCGATCCGCTGCTGGGGTCACGGCGCATCGGTCGATTCCTTCAGCGCGGACCGCGACGTGCCGATGGCATCCGGAACGGCGTACCGCGACGCCGAGGCGGAGCAGATGACCGAACTCACCCCACACCCTTCCATTC
>SKRR01000093.1 GCA_007118345.1 Microthrixaceae bacterium
CGACGATCATGCCGAGTCCCAGCGCGTTGCCGACCTCGGTGTCGGCGCAGGTGACGGGCCACACCGGAACACGTTGGTCGGTCGGGGTGTTGGCAGTGGTCGCGATGGTCGGCGCTCGTCGGCGCCGTTCCTTGGTGAGCCGTGACCACCATCGATCGGTCCGGGTCGTCCCGCTGGCCGGAAGGGGCGGCACGACCGCTGGCTCGGCAGGAACCGGCCCGTTCGCGCTCGGGTCGTCCGACCCGGATCCGGTCAACGGCGGAGCGGCTCGACGGATCACGGTCGGCGTCTCGACCGCGACCGACGCCGGTGGCGGAGGAGATGCCCTCACGAGGAAGCCGTGGGTGAGGAGCTCGGCAAGCGCATTGGATGCGTCGTGGGCGGCGAGGTCGTGATGTGGAATGGGGTCGTCCGAGACTCCGACCCGGACGAGCAGGTCCAGATGTCGGTTCTCCAGTTCAGCACAGGTGCCCAGCCGTCGACTCCAGCCGAAGATCCGGCCGTTGTCGACCCGGAGGAGCAGCGGAGCTGGGAGCTCCACGTGGCCGATCGGCTCAGCGTCTCCTCTTGCGCCCGAGAGCGGACCGAAGGTCGTTGGGTCAGACGGCGTGCGGACCTGTTCGACAGCCCGTGCCAGCTCCGGTCGCACCGCTGTCGCGCCCCCGGCGCCAGCCGGAGCCGTCAGGCGTCGAACGTCGTCGAGCTCCTCAGGGGCGAAGTGGGTGCCGGGGAGGTCAGCGGTGCCGGCGACCTGCACCCCCGAGCCGGACAGCACGATCCAGACGGCGCTCGCACCGCTGTCCGCGACCTGAGGAACTGTCTGCTCCACCGTCACCGCCCCACCCCGGACCCTTCGATCGACGATCGATCTACCGTACCGCCGGGTTCCCGGTGCGGCAATGGCCTCCAGAGGGGTAGATTTCCCTGATACTTCACTTCGGGGCGGAGGCACGATGCAGGATCAGGGCACGTTGGATGTCGGGCGCCAGCCACTCACGTGGCTCGAGATCGAGGCGGGCGCCACGGACCGTCATCCGGGGCTCATGAGCGCGATCCGTCGCCGCGAGGTCGACGGCATCACGGTCTCCGGCCTGTTCGGTGAGGACGAGTGTCGTCGAGCCGTCGAGGTGCTCGCTGCCCGACGTGATCAGTGCCCGAGCGACGCGATGTTCGGGACGATGCTGGGCATGCCGTTGGCCGAACTCGCCCGGGTCGCCCCGGGAGTCGATGATCGGACCCCCTACCTGGACATCGCCGAGCGGAGCCGAGCCTTCCTCGTCGAGGCGTTCGGTCGGGACCCGTTCGACCGCGTCCGGGATGTCCTGGCGCCGATGGCAGAGGGCCTCGCGCTCGAGACCCCGGCGGAGAACGGTCGCAGGTACGCCGCGGGCAACGTCCGCTGGATGGAGCCGGGTGGGGGCGGGTTGCCGGCGCACGTGGGCAACGAGTTCCAGTTGCACGGGGACCTGTCGACGACGCACCTGCGCAGCACCACCGACACGCGTGATCACTACAGCTGGTTCGTGGTGCTGCAGACTCCCACCGAGGGCGGTGCGCTCTCCGTGTTCGACCTGCTCTACGAGTCCGACACGGATCATCTCGAGAGCTGGGGTGAGCAAGGTCGCGACGACAGCTTCTTCGATTCCTTCCCGTGCCGCAGGATCAGCCCGGCAGCCGGGTCGCTGGTCTTCTTCGGTGGCGGCTGGCGCTGGCACCGTGTCGATCGCGTTGCTGGGACCCGTGCCCGAGTGACCTACGGCGGGTTCGCAGCGCGCAGCGTCGATGGGCAGGCAGTCAACTTCTGGTTCTGACGTCCCTGCGAGGCATCCTTCGTCTCGTCCTCAACTGCAGGCTCCAGCCTCGAAGAATCGGATGATGTTCATCCGCTCGACGAACCGTTCGAAGGGCGGAGACTGTCGCTCGATGGCAGTGAGGAGCTGTCGGACCACGGGCGCATCGGTGTTCCAATTCACCCGTCGCAGCTCGGCGGCGACCGTGACGAAGGTCTCCTGGAGCCCGACCACCTCGTCGCGGGCCTCCGGCGGGCTGACAGCGACATAGCGGACCATGTTGGCCTCCAACTGCTCGGCGACCTGCTGGACATCGAGTGACGGATCGGTCCAGATCAACTGGAGGGAGAAGATCGAGTCGTGCATCCCGCAGATCGAGTCGATGTCGTCGGGGGGCGGGAGGACGACCGATGTCGGAATCGTGGTGGTCGTGGTCGTCGTGGTGGTCGTGGTGGTCGTGGTCGTGGTGCCGCGACGCCGGGGGGTCATGCTGTCGAGGCCGGGGATCGTGGTGGGTCCCTGGGTGGTGGACGGCAGGGCGAGTTCGAACGGGTCGGCGTCCACCGACGGAACCCGTCCCGAGAAGCCGGGCGTGTCCACGCCCGACTCCGCCCGGATGTCCTCGTCGGTCGTCGTGCTCGTGACGAGGATGGCAGAGACGACGATCGCCACCAACGCCGAGACGCCGACCAAGTAGGTCTTCGTCGAGAGGTTGCGCCGTTCGCTCACGTCGTGTCCTGACCGATCCAAGCAGCGACTGTCGGCGCGAGGCGCTTCACGTCCAGATGCGATCTCCCGTAGGCCCGGCCGAGCTCGCCGAGCTCGGCCCTCCGGTCCGCGTCTCCCAGGAGATCCACGACCCGGGCCGCCAGCCCTGGTTCGTCGGGATAGTCGGCCAGTCGCCCCCCGCCCGAGACGTTCACCATCTCGGCCACACCGTCGACCGCGAAGCCGACCACGGGCGTGCCGCAGGCCAGCGCTTCCGCGCAGGCAAGGGGGAACGCGTCCTCACGGGCGGTCGTGAGGAAGACGTCAGCGTCGATGAGGATCCTGGCCGGATCGTCGACCTGCCCGAGGAACTCCACTTCATCTGTCATTCCCAGCTGTTGGATCTCGTGTTGTACCGGCCAGAACCCGGGATCACCGGTGGTGCTGCCGCCGAACCACACGAAGCGTACGGTTTCGGGATGGAGCTGGTCCTTCACCGAGCGAGCGACTCTGAGCCAGCTCTCGGGCGCCTTGCGCCAGTCGGTCATCCCGGCCCCCACGACGGTCTGAGGTCTCGCGGCGGCCGGGGCCGGGGCACGGTCCGCGCTCACTTCGCCGAGGTCGACCGGCGGGTGGATCACCTCGATGCGATGAGCGGCAACCCCGAGTGCGTCGACGAGGAAGGACTCGACCGAGCGCGATACGGCGAGGAACCGCTCGGTGCGGTCGAGCAGGTCCGAACGTTGCCCCGGGGTCAGGTTGCAGAACCAGCCGGTCGACAACTCGTGGGCGATGGTGAGCACGGGCCCGTCGGGATCGAACGCTCGCAGCAGCTCGACGGTGGGTCCGGTGGCTCCGTTGACCACCGTCACCTCCGCGGGGTGCGCCGGTCCCCGTGCGATCGTCCCGCGTCGGGTGATCCACGCCCCGAGCCCTGGCGCGTGCAGCGCATCGGCCGCGCGCGCCGACAGACGCTCGGGTGACCGCCGGTCGAGCCGGGCGCACCACGTCGGGGCTGCTGCGGCGAAGTCGGGCTGCAGCGGCCCTGGCCGCGCCAGCACGACCTCGGGCTGGAAGGCGGGCGGGTGCTGTTGCCAGGCCCTCAGCAGCCGCAGCAGGTAGATCGGCGGACCCGAGCGCTCGGCGCCGTGCACGAGGAACCGGACCAGGGGCCGATGTGTCGCACCCGGCACGGGTCAGCCCGGCAGGTTGGCTGGGCCCGGCGTCGGCTCCTCAGGACTCTCCCGGGTTCCCGGGCCGGGGGAGGCGACGAAGTCTCCCTGAGGCTGGTGTTCGGCCGGCTCGTTCACCGGCAGGGGCGCCGAGATCGTCGGCACGTCTCCCGAACGCTTCTTCGAGAACTTCGACAGGATCGAACCACGCGACTCCGGCGCGTAGCCGTAGTACTCGTACAGCGATCCGTATGCCCCCTCCGCGTCGACGCCGTTGAGGATGGTCCCCACGAGCGGGCTGTTGACCTGGTTGAGGCGCTCCATCGAGCGCTTCACCTCGCGCTTCGACGTGCTGTTGGCCCGCGCGACGAACAGGGAAGCATCGACGCAACGTGCCAGCACGAGCGAGTCGGTCACGGGGAGCACGGGGGGGCAATCGAGCAGCACGATCGCGTGCGAGTGCAAGAGCGACCGGATCAGGTCGGTCGTGCGGTCGAGGCTGAGGAGTTCCGACGGGTTGGGGGGCCGTGGGCCGGCGGGCAGCACACGGATGTTGGAGTGCGTAGGGGACTGCTGCAGGGCCTGTTCGAGTGTCAGTTCCCCGAGGAGCACGGACGTCAGCCCCACCGATCCGTCGACGTCGAGGAAGCTGTGCGCCCGCGGTCGCCGCAGGTCGCACCCCACGACCGCCACGGGCATCCCGGCCTCGGCGAAGGCGACCGCGAGGTTGGCCATCGTGGAGGTCTTCCCCTCGTTGGCGCTGGCGCTGGTGATCTGGACGA
>SKRR01000111.1 GCA_007118345.1 Microthrixaceae bacterium
GAGGGTCTCGGTGCCGGGCGTCGGCCGGCGGCGACGGTGCTGCAGCGGTCGCTGCACGCCCTCGACGGCTATCTGGCCAGCGACCCCGCCGATGACCCCTTCCTCGCCGCAGGCCTGCCGGCCGACTGGACGGGAGCCGACCAATGGCGGACCGCGGCGCTGGGACAGGTCCGTGACGTGATCCGACCGGCGATCGCCCGTTACACGGCCGTGCTGCGTGACGAACTGGCACCGGTGGCTCGTGACGACGAGCACGCAGGGTGGTGCTGGCTGCCCGACGGCGACTCGCTCTACCACGCCACCATCGCCGCCCACACGAGCGCCACGGCCGACGCACAGGACCTCCACGAGCTGGGCCGGTCGATCTGTGAGCATCAGCTGCCCGAGGAGTTCGCAGCACTCGGCACCGAGGTCTTCGGCACCTCGGACCTGGTCGCGATCTTCGACCGGCTCCGCTCCGACCCGGCGCTCCGACACCGCGACGGTCAGGAGATCCTCCGGACCGCACGCCAGGCGGTCCGCCGCGCAACGGATCTGGCGCGGTCCGCCTTCGGCAGGTTTCCTGCCACCGAGTGCGTCGTCGAGCCGATCCCCGACTTCCTCGCCGCCGACGCGCCCTACGCCTACTACTACCCGCCGGCGATCGACGGCAGCCGACCGGGCACCTATTTCATCAACACCTCGGACCCGGCGGGTTCCTCACGCACCGAGGCCGAATCGATCGCCTTCCACGAGGCGATCCCCGGCCATCACCTCCAGCTCGGCGTCGCGCAGGAGCTCGACGAACTCACCGAGTTCCAGCGCCACCGCGGTTCGACCGCGTACATCGAGGGGTGGGCGCTGTACGCCGAACGGCTGGCCGACGAGCTCGGCTGCTACAGCGGTCCACTGGACCGACTCGGCATGCTCACCGCCGACTCCTGGCGCTCGGCCCGGCTGGTGGTCGACACCGGCTTGCACGCGTTCGGGTGGTCACGCGCTCGCGCCGTCGCGTACTTCGAGGACCACACGCCCGTGCCGACCGAGCAGATCGCCGTCGAGGTCGATCGCTACCTGGCCATGCCCGGTCAGGCGCTCGCGTACAAGGTCGGCCAACTGGCGATCATGCAGCAGCGGGACCTCGCCCGGGAGCGCCTCGGCGCGAGGTTCTCGCTGTCGGACTTCCATGACGTCGTGCTCGGTTCCGGGGCGGTCACCCTGCCCGTTCTCGCTCACCTCGTGGATGCGTGGACCCGCTCGGCCGCCTGACGCCCCTCGGGAGCGCGTTGGGAAGCTCAGTGGAGCCGAGCAGCGATGATGTCCGCCAGCTCGAGTGGCCGGTCGCCCTGCACGCTGTGACCGGCGCCGTCGACGACCAGCACCTCGGCTCCGGGGCGTCGCCGCCGGAGCTCTGCCACGTCGTCGTCATCGACCACCGGGCTCAGCGATCCACGCACGAGGGTGATCGGCACCTCGACCGACGAGACGTCCTGCCAGAGCTGGTCACGCTCGTCGGCGACCCCACGGTCGCCGCCACCGGCCAGTCCACGGTCGTAGTTCCAGCTCCAGCCGCCGTCAGCGAGCCGATGGGCGTTGTGGAGGATCCCACGGCGGAGCGACGACGCCGACCGGGTCGGGTTGTGCTCGACGGTGCGATCGAAGATCTCGGCGAACGAACCGAACCGCTGCGGGCCCTCGATGAACGCGTGCACGTCCGCTGCCTTGTCGCGTGTCACCCCCGGGGTGATGTCGACCATGACCAGTCCGCTGACCAGCTCAGGTCGTCGAGCGGTCACGGCGAGCGAGGTCAACCCGCCGAGCGACATCCCCACCAGCAGCGGCCGCCCGGGGGCCAGTGCCGCGATGACGGTGGACACGTCGTCGGCGTTCGAGCGGGGGTGGTAGGCCCCGTCGGTGCGCCAGGTCGATCGACCGTGGCCGGGCAGGTCGACCGCCAGCAGCGGCACACCGCGCAACGCCAGTGCCACGGTGTCCCACGTGTGTGCGTTCTGGGCGCCGCCGTGCACGAGCACCGCCCGTGGAGCACCGTGGCCCCAGCGCAGCGCCGAGAGGAACCGGCCGTCGGCGAGGTCGACGGTCAGCCGCTCGACCGCCACGTCGTCCGGCGGATCGAGGTCGTACTCCTCACAGTTCTCGGAGAAGTAGGCGAACTCGTCGTAGACGAAACCAGCGTCGTCGGGGTCGGGTCCGTTCAGCGCCGCCATCGGAACATCCTCGCGCAGCGCCGCGACCGGAGGTTCTCCATCAGTTCCTGCCCGGATCTGCCGATCGGATCCCATGGCCGTCGCTCCCCATCCCCCGACGCGCGACCTCCGGGCCCCGCTGTGGCTGGCGCACCACCAACCCTGGCAGCTCGACCGGTGTGCACGGGTGGGCCACACCGCGGTGTGTCGTCGGTGCCTCGTGCTCTACCCGTGCGTGATCCTCTGGTGGGCGCTGTGGGCCTGGGTCGGCCCGCCGACGGCCGTGCTCGTCGCGCTCAGCTGGGTCCTGCCGCTTCCGATGCTCCTCGACTGGGTCCTCGAACACCTGCGACGCATCGACCCCGCCCCCGGCAGGCTGATCACCGCCACTGCGGTGGCGGCACCGGGGCTCGCGTCGATGCTCGCGCTCCACACGCAGGCGCTGCTGGAGCCCCGAGCGGTCCTGCCCGCAGCGGCCTACGGAACCATCGCGCTCGTGGCGGCCTGGTGGGGCGCACGTGTCGGACGTGGCGACGACGACTGGCGACGGCACCACCTGGCGGAGGAAGCACGTCGGTCCCGACGACTCCGTTCCCTGCTCGACATCGAGGGCCTCGACGGTGACAACGGTGTCGACACCGCCACGATGAGGCGAAACGCGGGCGACACGGTACAGTCCCCCGACTGAATGTTGGTCAAGGGCGATGTTCGCCCCGGGGGAGCAGATGTCCATTCACCCACCCGTGCAACGCCCGCGCGCACTGACCCGGCCGCGCCGGCGCATCGTGGTCGCCACCCTCGCCGCACTGGCGCTGGTCGCTGGGGCCTGCACCGATGACAGCGCGGAGGCGGCCGCCGACGTAGCGGGAACCGTCGGGGACCGTTCCGCCGACCTCGCAGACATCGGTTCACTCGGGCAGGTCACCGCCGCCGACCATGAGGTGCGCCCCGGTCCCGAGCAGGTCACCGTGCAGTCGGCCACACCGGGTGAACGGCTCGCGCTCTTCCACCGCGAGGAGCCCGTCGAGGTCGGCACCGTCGACAGCGAGGGTGCGTTGATCTTCCGCGAGGTGCCGCCCGGTGCGCAGTACCGCGTGGCGGAGGCGGACCCCGAAGGTGACGACGGTCGTGCGGCCAGCGATGAGATCACGGTGCCGGCGATCGAGAACTCCACACCCGACGACTCGTTCTACGAGGGCCAACAGATCGAGGAGGGGTTCGGCTACATCGAGACGCGCGACGGCACGACGCTGTCGGCGTCGGTGTACCTGCCCGGCCCACCCGAGGAGGGCCCCTACCCGACCGTGGTCGAGTACTCGGGGTACTCACCCGCGAAACCACCCTCCAATCTCTTGGAGGACAACTGGGAGGAGCTGTCCGGGAGTCTGCCGTTCGAGCTGACGCTCGACGAGGTGTGCGAGCTGGCGCCGTTCGCGTGCGCGGCGCCCAACCAGCCCGGGTCCTTGCTCGCTCACGCGCTCGGCTATGCGGTCGTCGCGGTCAACATGCGCGGCACCGGGTGTTCCGGCGGCTCCTATGACTTCTTCGAACCGCTGCAGTTGCTCGACGGCTACGACGTGATCGAGACCGTCGCCGCACAGGACTGGGTCGCCAACGGTCGGGTCGGGATGGTCGGCCTGTCCTATCCGGGCCTGTCGCAGCTCTTCGTCGCGTCGACGCAGCCGCCGAGTCTCGCAGCCATCACCCCGCAGTCGGTGTACGACGACACCGCGAGGGGCGTCCTTGCTCCCGGCGGCATCTTCAACGCGGGCTTCGCGTTCGCGTGGGCCGAGTCGGTGCTCGACGACGCGGTTCCCTTCGGCCAGGGCTGGGAACAGGACCGCGTCGACGCCGGGGACGCGACCTGCGCCGAGAACCAGCGTCTGCGCGGCCAGAACGTCGACGTCGTGGAGAAGGCCCGCCGCTACCCCTACTACGAGCCGTCGGTCGCCGACCCGCTGAACCCGTCGCTGTTCGTCGAGGACATCGAGGTCCCCGTGTTCCTCACCGGGTCGTTCCAGGACGAACAGACCGGGGGACGGTTCCCGCTGCTGTTCGAACGCTTCACCTCGGCGCCCGTGGCGCGGTTCGCTGCATGGAACGGCGCCCACGCCGACGGCTTCGCACCGCAGAACCTCGTCGAGTGGAAGACGTTCCTCGACTTCTACGTCGCCGGCGAACTCACCGACCGATCCGTGGCGTTCGACCTGTTCGCGCCCGTGGTGATGGACGAGGTCTTCGGTGTCGAGCTCGAGCTCCCCCCGCAGCGCACCTTCGACGGCGAGGACTTCGAGTCGAAGCGAGCCAGCTACGAGGCCGAGCCGCCGATCCGGGTGCTGTTCGAGAACGGCGCGGGCGACCCGGATCGACCGGGCGCACCGGTCGCCACCACCGAGGTGCTCCTCGACGAATGGCCACCGCCCGGCGATCCCCTGGTGCTGCACGCCCGCGGTGACGGCACGCTCTCGCCCTCCCCCGCCGCCGACGCGGAGGGGTCGAGCAGGTTCCGTGTCGAACCGGAGCTGGCGGAGCTCACCACCTTCGTGGACTCCGATGACAACAACCTGTTCCGCGCCGACGTCGAGTACACCTGGATCGCCGAGCCCGAAGGTGCCGCGACGGTCTTCGTGAGCGAGCCGTTGGACGAGGACGTCGTGCTGATCGGCTCGGCCAGCGCCGACCTCTGGATCCGGTCGAGCCACGAGGAGGCCGACCTCGGGGTCACCCTCTCGGAGGTGCGGCCCGACGGCCAGGAGACCTACGTCCAGTCGGGGGTGCTCCGAGGTTCACACCGAGCGGTGGGCGACGCCGCCGACGAGCTCCTCCCCTGGAGGACCCATCTCGAAGCCGACACCGAACCGCTCCCGACCGACGAGTTCGTCGAAGCCCGGGTCGAGATCTTCCCGTTCGCCCACGTGGTGCGCGCCGGCTCGCGGATCCGGCTGTCGGTCCACACGCCCGGCGGTGATCGCACCCGGTGGACCTACGAGCTGGCCGACCACCCCGACGACGCCGTGGTGGACGTCGGACACGACGCCCGATGGCCGACCCGACTGGTGCTGCCGGCGATCGACGGGATCACCGGGTATCCGACGGCGGTGCCCGACGACTGCACCGCACTGCGAGCGCAGCCCTGCCGCACCTACGAGGAGTACACGAACCGGGCATCCGACTGACCTCGGTGCCCTCGGGGGCCGGCGGCGTGCTCAGCGGAGCTCGGTCGCAGGTGGGCCCGTTCCCAGGTCGCAGGGCTGCAGGTCTCGCTCTCGATCCCGTGGCGGTTCCCGGCGATCAGGACCGTGCGTCCTCCGACTCGTCATCACCTCTGCACGCCGACACCGCAAGGGCGACAGCGGCGACGACCAGGGCTCGTTGCACGGTGCAGCTCCCACTCGGTGACGAACGAGGACCCCTGCAACTGCAGGGGTCCCGTTGGTGGGCGTAACAGGACTTGAACCTGTGACCTCTTCCGTGTCGGGGAAGCGCTCTAGCCAGCTGAGCTATACGCCCGAGGAAGCGATGAATGTAGCAGGTCGACCGCCGACCTCGCCCATCACCGTCCAGCGGCGGACTCCGGTGGATCGACATCCCTGGGCACCGGCGCCAGGTTGCCCACGGCGACGATCACGCCCACTCCGAGGGCGAGCAGCAGCCACAGGCCCAGTCCCGGCCCCGCGCGCAGCCCGGCGGTGCCGAGCCCCCATTCGGCGACGGCGGCCGCACTCAGTCCCACGCCCGCCGCCACCGCGAGGCGACGACCTGCGAGCCCTCGACCCGAGGCGATGAGCACACCCGAAGCCGCCAGAGCGACGCCGAGCAGCACCACGACCCACCCGCGACCCAAGCCGCCGTCGACGCGCACCCAGCCGGTCTCGATCGCGCTCGCACCGAACCGTCGACCGAAGTCCCGCCACGGCATGAGGCTTGCAGCGCCGGCGAGGACCGCAGCGACGAGCAGGACTGCGGTCAGCACCACCTCGCGACGGTCCGAAGATCGGGTCAGTTCCTCGGAGCTCGGATGCCGACCACCGAGCGGCGCTCCGTCGGTGAAGGCCACAGGAGGCGGATGGTCCTTCGGGGGTCCCGTGCCGCGGTCGGTCGACATCGCCCAACAGCATGCCCCACGGAGCGGACGTCCCGACGCGCGGGGCGCCGGGACGTCCGAAGCGAGGCGACGGCGGGAATCGAACCCGCGTGCAAGGCTTTGCAGGCCTCTGCCTCACCACTCGGCCACGTCGCCAGACGCCAGCACTCTAGCGGACGCGACACCGGCCCCATTCGGGGCCGGTGTGGAATCTCTGGAGCGGACGACCGGCTTCGAACCGGCGACCTCAACCTTGGCAAGGTTGCGCTCTACCAACTGAGCTACGTCCGCAAGGAGCGGTCATGGTACCAGAGGCCCGGAACCGCACAAGTTGCCGTCGGGCGCGTCACGAACCCCCGACGGCGTCGCGGATCCGGTCGGCGACGGCGACCGCTCCCTCGGTGTCGGTGATGCCGTCGACGATCGACAGGCGGTCCTCGTCGGCGACACTGAGCGCGGCCACGCCGCGATCCGCGCGGCCGCGTACGGTCAACCGGTGATCCAGACGGTAGATGTCGACCACCGGCTGCCACCGCCGCTCGTTGACGACCAGCACTCGTGCGCCGGTCAGCACGAGCACCGCCGGCGAGCCGAGCATGGAGCCGGTCACCACCTCTTCGACGAGCTCGCCCGGCAACAGCAGGGCCCCGGCGATGACGAGCGGCACCGTCGCCCGCTCGCGCTCAGAGGGATCGATGCCACGGACCGCCGCTTCGAAGCCGTTGGGATCCGCGGCCGGTACGTCGGCCTGCTCCGGCAGCGGTTCTTCCCGGCCCGAGGCTGCGGGCGCTGCTGCCGCATCGGTGCGGGACTCCTCGCTCAGCACGGACCAGTCCGGAGCGGAGCGGCGCGTCGGGTCGGGCGGCGAGATGTCACGCCACAGCGAAGGGTCGGGTCCGTCACCACCGAGACCGAACTGCAACGACGCCGGCGGCTCGTCGACGGCCTCGTCGAGCACGTCGCCATCACGCTCGACCGGCTCTGCGCTGAAGACATCGCCGTTCCGTTGCGACGCAGGACGGGCGATCGGCTGTTCCCGTGCGGCGTCCTCGCCCCACGACAGGCCGTCGTCGTCCTCTGCCTCGTCGTCACCGACCTCGGTGCTCCACAACTCGTCATGGGTCCTGGGCGCACTGGGCGGCACGACCTCGGCGTTGTCGGTCGCCTGCCGGGAGAAGAGGCCACCTGTGCGCTCGTCCCCGTCAGCGTGCTCCATCACTGTGCCCCTCCTCTCTCGTCGACGGCGGCGGATCGACCAGCGTATTGGCCGATCCCGGCGATGCGGCACCCGCGAGGGCGCGTTCGAGCAGGACGCGCCCCTTCGGCCCCAGATCGAGCTCGGCTGCGGCCGCGAGACCAGCCGGACTCATCTTGGGGATCGTGCGTTCGAGCACCCTGATCATCTCGTCGTCGCCCAGCCTCGTGGCGGTCGGCTCCAGCTGTGTGTCGAGGAAGACGAGACAGAGCGCGTCCTCGTGCACCTGCACCCATGGGTCGCGGCCCAACCCTTCCTTCCGGATGATCGAGCTCGTCCGTTGCGTCGCGGACTCGTCGTACCCGACGTCTTCCATCAGTGCGGCGACCACGTCGGCATGGAACCGTTTCGCGTCGCTCCGCCACCGGAGGTACCCGCGCCGCCCGACCGGATAATCCGCGCGGGGTCGCCTCCAGCGCTGGACGTGGTGCCCGCGAGCAGCGATCCGTTGCACCTCGTCGGGTTCGGGCTCGAGTCGCTCCAACCACCGGGTCATCAGGGCTGCGTGCAACGGCTCCTTCGCCACCAGCTCACCGCCGTGTTCGATGCGGGTCGGATCCTGCGCGTTGAGCGCGTCGATCGCGTCGAGCACCTTCCGACAACGGGCGCTGACCGGGTCGCCCGTCTCACCCACGGCCATCACCTCAGCGTAGACGGCACGAGCTGGGGTTCCCGACCGACCCTCACCCGGCGCCCCCGGCTCGATCCGACTCCGTTCCATCGCCGCCACCCCGTCCACGCCGGCCTCCGACCCAACGCACCTGCCGAGCACCACCGTCGCGGTCAGGGCGAGTGAGCCACCAGAACGCCGCCGTCGCGAGGGCGATCACGACCGCGAGGATCAGGAGTCCCCAGATGACCCAGGTCAGACGTGTCGAGGCAGCGTCGCTGGCCGACACCTCATCGCCGGCCTGCGCGACCTCGACGAGCGCGTTGGACCACAGCTCGGGGGGCACGGGCGCAATCTAGCCACCGTGCGCGCACGTGCTGGTCATGCCCCGCTGCCGACCACGTGGTGGGGTCGCCCCGCCGCCGAGCAACGTCAGCTCGGTTCGCCTGCGGCGCGGCCCAGTGCCGCGAGCACATCGTGTGCCACGTCGTCGGGGTCCTCCAGACCGATCGACATCCGGATCGTCCCGGGGCCGATCCCGGCCGCTTCGAGCTCCTCGGGGAGCAAGCCCACGTGGGTCGTCGATGCGGGGTGGGTCACGAGCGTCTCGGGACCACCGAGGGAGGTCGCCAGCTGGCAGAGCTCGGTGGACTCGACGAACCGCCGTCCCGCGTCCAGCCCGCCCACCACGTCGAAGGTGAGGAGTCCACCGCCGTGGCGCAGCTGGCGGCGTGCCAGGTCGTGCTGCGGATGCGATGCCAGGAAGGGGTACCGCACCGCTTCGACCCGTGGGTCCCCCGAGAGCCGGGTGGCGAGTGCCTGGGCAGATGCGCTCTGGTGGGCCAGCCGGACGCCGAGGGTCCGCAACCCCTTGAGCCCACCTGCTGCGTCGAACGGCCCCGCGTTGGCGCCCTGCAGCACGGCGAAACCCCAGATCCAGTCGATCAGCTCGCGACTCCCTGCGACCACGCCCAAGGACACGTCATTGTGACCGCCGATCGCCTTGGTGGCGGAGTGCAGCACGAGGTCGACGCCGTGATCGAGGGTCCGCTGGCCGAGCGGTGTCGCGAACGTCGCGTCGACCACCTTCATCGGCCCCTTCAGCGTGGCGAGCCGGTCGAGGTCGACGAGGTCGAGTCGGGGGTTCGCCGGGGTCTCGGCGAAGACCAGCACCGTACGGCCGGGTTGGACGGCCTCCTGCCACGCGACCGCGTCGGTCGCGTCGACGAAGGTGACGTCGATCCCAAAGCGCGGGCACACGGCTTGGAACAGCAGCTGGGACCCGGCGTACAGCTGTCGCTGGGTGACGATGTGGTCGCCCTTGGAGCACAGCCCGAGCACGACGGCGCTCACCGCGCCCATCCCGGACGCGAAGGCGCGCGCCGCTTCAGCACCTTCGAGCTCGGCGATCGCGTCCTCGAAGGCGTTGATCGTCGGATTGCCGTATCTGCTGTAGAAGGTCGACGAGGTGGTCGAGGTCGCCATGCGCCGACCCTCGTCCACCGAGTCGGCGACGAAGGTCGTCGTGGCCCAGATCGGCACCGAGAGGGCGCTGGAGTTCGCGTCCCTCCCGACCCTCACGACCTGGGTCTCGGGGCGAGGACCGGCGTCGCGTGCCGTGTCGACGTCGGGGGTGTCGTCGTTGGTCATCGATGCTCCTCGAGGAACGTGGAGAGGTGTGGTGCGAGATCGTCGGTCTCGATCAGGAAGCCGTCATGCCCGTGGGGCGAGTCGAGCTCGAGCCACGAACTGGCACCGTTGGCGTCGACGAGCTCGCGGTGCAGGCGCCGCTGCTGGTCCGGCGGGTAGAGCCCGTCGCTGCGCACCGCGACCACCAGCGAACGGGCACGGACACGCTGCAACGCACGGGGGACACCGCTGCGCCCGCGCCCGACGTCGTGCAGGTCCATCGCACGATTCAGTCGGAGGTAGGAGTTCGCGTCGAAACGGCGAACCAGCTTCATGCCCTGGTAGTCCAGGTACCCTTCGACGTCGAACAGCGGGTCGAGATCGAAGTCGAGCGGTCGCAGCATCGCCCGGTGGAACCGTTCGGCGAACACCGCGTCGCTGCGATAGGTCACCTGCGCAGCCATGCGTGCGACCGCCAGCCCACGATGCGGCCCGGCACCGGCCGGCTGGTCGTAGTAGTCCCCGCCGTGGAAGCCCGGATCTGACTGCACCGCACTGCGCCCGATGTGGCTCCACGCGATCTGCAACGCCGACGCCTGGGCGGTCGTCGAGGCGAGCACCACGGAACCGACCCGGTCCGGATACATCACCGCCCACTCGAGGGCCTGCATCCCTCCCATGGAGCCGCCGATGACGCTGTGCCACCGGTCGACGCCGAGCACATCGGCCAGCCCTGCCTGGCTCCGGACGATGTCGCGGATCGTCACCGCCGGGAACGTCGATCCGTGCGGCCGACCGGTGCGGGGATCGATCGACGCCGGTCCGGTGGTGCCCTGGCAGCCTCCGAGCACGTTGGCCCCGACGACGAACCAACGGTCGGTGTCGATGGCACGTCCGGGCCCAACCAGCGCGTCCCACCACCCAGGTGTGGGGTGGCCCGGGCCCATCGAACCGGCCACGTGGCTGTCGCCGGTCAGCGCATGGCAGACCAGCACGGCGTTGTCGCGGCCGGGTGCCAGCTCCCCCCATGTCTCGTAGGCCACCTGCACCTCTGCCAGCGTGCCGCCACCCTCGAGGGAGAACGGGCGACCACCGTCGACGAAGGCGAAGGACCGTTTGCCCGGCGGGTCGCCGGGCTGCCAGGCCCCGGTCACCGGAGGTGCCGTCGCGTCGATTGGTTCGGCGGGTGTCACGCTGATCGGTCCGTCGTCCTCGTCCGTGAGGACCCGCCGTGACGTCCGGCACGAGGACCACGACGCTGCGACGCCGTGTCGGACACTTGGTTGCCGCCGTCACACCGTGACGTACTGCCACATCCCCGCCGGAGCGGGAAGGCACCTTGGGTGTCCGCCCAGGTTGCCGGACCCCGAGGGGCCACTCCTGATGATGGCCCCATGTCAGTCCACCAGCAGTGCCGAGGTCAAACCGCGTCCGGGTTCACGACGACGGCCCCGCACACCGGAGCTGGTCCCACCACCACTCGAGCACCCCTGGCGCCTCCACCCCGTGGGCCCGTGTCATGGTCGACGCGAACTCGGCGAGGAGCTCGATGCGTCGCGAGCCGGTGCTGCGCTGGGCGCGTCGCGCCATCTCGGCGCCTGCGGCCCAACGGACGCGATCGGTCGGCAGTGGCACCTCGGCGAGGGTCGACGCGCTGACACGCACCGAGCGACCCGACAAGCCCGAGCCGCAACGCTGCGCCGCGACCAGCGCAGCCACAGGGGGAGAACTGAGCGCCGCCAGCAGCCACCACGGCCCGATGCCGGGAGATGTCGGTTCGACGCTCAGCACCGGGGTGAGCGGAACCAGCCGCCCGTCGGCGTCGGCCACCGCTTCGATCACCTTGCCCTGGGACGCCACGAGCACCTTCGGGCGACGACGAGCTGCGACCCACTGCGCCACCTTCGGTGCGGAGGCTCGCAGCGCTGCGAGGTCGACACTCGGCTCGGTCCGTCGCCGACCGGCCATCCGCCACGTCCCCTCCGACCAGCGAAGCTCGAGCGGGTCGATCATCCCGACCGACACCACGGGAGCCCGCTCCGTGCCCGGCCCCTCGAGTGCGCCACAGATCGCGTAGAACTCGTCGCGGAAACCTGCCGTGACCGTCGCGACCGTCCCGAGTTGCACACCCTGCAGCACGGGTGATTCCGGAAGGCCCTGCGCCACGGCCAGCAACGGGGCCCAGGACGCGCCGGGCGCCGGCGGGCGAACTCGTGCGACCGGGCGATCCGCCCGCCCCCACCGCAGCTCCACCGGTGCCCGGGAGCCACCGTCGAGGCCGGCGACAACGGCACAGACCTGGACCGAGGCGGGGACGCAGGACTCGTCGGTGCTCCACAACGACAGCAGCCGCCCACGCAGGAGCAGTCGGTCACGTACCGCCGTGGTGTCCCTCGCCGAGAGGAACGACGTGGGCAGCAGCATCGAGACCACGCCGCTCGGAGCGAGCTGCTCGAAGGACGCGGCGAGGAACAGAGCGGCGGTGTCGCAGTACTGACCGATGGCCCCGAACCGCTCGGTGACGCGCGCTCGTTCGATCGGGTCGCGACGACTCCGCCCGTCGAGCTGGTCGAGGAACGGCGGGTTGGCGACCACCAGGTCCACGCCGCCCGATGGAACCGGGCCGTCGCCCGCCACGACGTGCAACCCGTCGGTTCGGTGGATCAGGGGACGCACCGACGCCGACGGGTCGTGGTCCCAGAGCCACCGCCGCAACGCCACCTCGGCGGCAGCTGCCGCCGAGGGGTCACGCTCCACCCCGATCAGACGTCGTTCGACGACCTCGACGGGATCCACGCCGAGTCGCACCAACCGCTCGGCTGCGGCCAACAGCAGCGAGCCGGCTCCGCACGCCGGGTCGAGCACCGTCGCCGGGACCCGACCGAGCTGGTCCATTCCCAGCCGAACGAGGTGGCCGGCCAACCCCTCGGGCGTGGGGACCGAGCCGTCGACCACACGAGCGCGCTCGTCGAGAGTCCGCTCGTGTGCCTCGACGATCGAGCGTGCAGCCGACGTCACCGCCAGCACCGGCCGTTCATCTCCAGGAGTCTGTTGCGCGCCGTGGCACCGGCGGCGGACCCTCCGGGAACCGGATCAGGCAGCGGGATCCCACGAGGCCAGATCGCCGAGCCGTGGGTCGTTCGAGAACATCTCGACGAGTGGCATGTCGAGACCCAGGCGCTTCTGGAGCCGGCGCACCTCGAGCTCCTGGTTCCACAGCGCGAGCGAGACCACGAGGCCCGACTCGCCGGCGCGGGCGGTGCGGCCCGAGCGGTGCAGGTAGGTCTTGTGGTCCGACGGTGGGTCGTAGTGGATCACCACGTCGACGTCGTCGACGTGGATGCCGCGTGCCGCGACGTCGGTGGCCACCAACGCCTGCAGCTTGCCGTTGGAGAACCTGCCGAGCGCCTTCTCCCGCAGGTTCTGGCGGAGGTCGCCGTGGATCGGTGCGGCCTGCACGCCGAGCTCGTCGAGCTTGTCCGCGAGACGGTCGGCGCCGTGCTTGGTGTTGGTGAACACCATCACACGGCCGGAGGCGGCGATGATGGTCGCGGCCACCTTCGCCTTGTCCATCTGGTGCACCGTGATGAACCGATGGGTCATCTCCTCGACGTTGACGCCCCGTGACTCGACCTCGTGTCGTGCCGGGTCGGTCTGGTAGCGGCGGACGAGGCTGTCGACCACGCCGTCGAGCGTCGCGGAGAACAGCAGGGTCTGGTGCTCACCCTCGACGTTGCGCAGGATCCACTCGACCTGGGGCAGGAACCCCATGTCGGCCATCCTGTCGGCCTCGTCGATGATGACGTGCCGCACGTCGGTGACCGACAGGTCGCCACGTTCGATGAGGTCGATCGCGCGGCCCGGGGTGCACACCGCGAGGTCCACGCCGTCCTGGAGCGTCTTGATCTGCTTCTCGATCGGGTCGCCGCCGTAGATGGCCACGAGACGGACCCCGCGGGCGTGTCCGAGCGGGAGGAGTTCGTCGCGGACCTGTGTGGCGAGCTCACGGGTGGGAACCAGCACGATCCCGGTCGGGCGCCCCGGTTTCGCCTTCGGGATGATCTGCAGCATCGGCAGACCGAAGGCGAGGGTCTTGCCCGAGCCGGTCTTGGCCTTTCCGCAGACGTCGCGACCCGCGAGGATGTCCCGGATGGTCATCTCCTGGATCGGGAACGCCGTGGTGATGCCACCCTGGGCGAGGGCGTGGCACAGGTCGTCGGCCACACCGAGTTCTTCGAAGGTCGTCATGGTGTTGTCATCGTCGTCATGTTGCGTCCAGCGTATCGGCAGCAACGGCCCGGACCGAAGTCAGTGACCGCACGCGAGGCACTCGCAGGGATCGATCCGCTGGGCGGGGTCGATCGCTGGGGGGCGACGGTCGCAGCGGCGGGAGCGGTCGACGCAGCCGGTGGCGAGCACCGACACGGCCCGAGCAGCCAGGTGCTCCCGGTGACGTCGATCACCAAGTTGGCCACCGCGCTCGCGGTGCTGCTCGCTGTGGAGGAGGGCGCCACCTCGCTCGACGAACCGGCTGGCCCGCCTGGGGCCACCGTCCGACACCTCCTGGCACACGCAAGTGGCCTCGACTTCGACTCCCCCGTCGCGATCGCGGCACCCGGCGCCCGGCGGATCTACTCCAACACCGGCTACGAGGCGCTCGCATCCCACGTCGAGGAGCGCACCGGCCTGGAGTTCGCGGCGTATCTCACCGAGGGGGTGCTGTCCCCGCTCGGGATGACCTCGACCGAACTCCGGGGATCAGCAGCGAAGGACCTGTGGTCGAGCGTCGACGATCTGCTCCGGCTCTCGACGGAGTGGATCGACCCACGAGTGCTGCACCCCACGACCATCGCGTCCGCGGTGACGGTGCACTTCAGTGCCCTGGACGGGGTGCTGCCCGGCTGGGGCCCGCAACGGCCGTGCCCGTGGGGCCTCGGACCCGAGATCCGGGGCCGCAAGGAACCCCACTGGAGCGGCGCCACGGCTGCACCTGCGACGTTCGGACACTTCGGTGGTTCCGGCACCTTGCTCTGGATCGACCCGGACGGCGTCCGTTGCGTGGCGTTGAGCGACCGTGCGTTCGACACCTGGGCGGTCGACACCTGGCCGGCGTTCTCCGACGCCGTGCGGGCCCGCTACCGGTCGTCGTGATCTTCGTCGCCGGGCTCGGCAGCGGGCTCGCCGGCGGGAACATCCGCCGGCTCGCCGGCGTCGCCCGGGGCAGCCGGCGAACGGGCTGCCAGACCGGCGAGCGGGTCCTCCCCGGCGCGTCGCCGGGCGGTGGCGTCCCGGTCGATCGGCGAACCCTTCCA
>SKRR01000037.1 GCA_007118345.1 Microthrixaceae bacterium
GACGCGGCGTCCTCGGGCCACTGGTTCGCCTCGGCGAGCAGCATCCGGTCCTCGTAGCGCTCGTCGATGTGGGCACGCAGCCGCTTCAGGAAGTCGTGGGTCTCGGGCAGGTTCTCGCAATTGGTGCCCTCGCGTTCGAACAGGTACGGCACCGCGTCCAGCCGCACCCCGTCGACCCCCAGGTCCATCCAGTGCTCGAGCACCTCGAACACCGCCTCGGTCACCGCGGGGTTGTCGTAGTTGAGGTCGGGCTGGTGGGAGTAGAAGCGGTGCCAGAAGTACTGACCGGCGACCGGGTCCCACGTCCAGTTCGACGTCTCGAAGTCCTCGAAGATGATCCGTGCGTCGGGGTACCGCTCGGGATCATCGCTCCACACGTAGAAGTCGCGCTCGGGCGAGCCGACCGGGGCGCGGCGTGCACGCTGGAACCAGGCGTGCTGGTCCGAGGTGTGGTTGAGCACCAGCTCGGTGATGACCCGCAGGTCCCGACGGTGTGCCTCGGCGAGCACCCGCTTGAAGGTGCGCAGGTCGCCGTAGGACGGGTGCACGCCGGTGAAGTCCGAGATGTCGTACCCGTCGTCGCGCAGCGGTGAGGGGTAGAAGGGCAGCAGCCACATTGCGGTGACGCCCAGATCGCTCAGGTGGTCGAGTCGCTGCAGCAGACCGGAGAAGTCACCGATGCCGTCGCCGTTGCCGTCGGCGAAGGCCCGTACGTGCAGCTCGTAGATGACCGCATCGCGGTACCACTCCGGTTCCCGCCCGAGTGCGTTCGACGCCGGACGGGGCGGTGTGGCTCGGGTCATGCAGTCCTCCTGGTCGAACTCGTCCGTGTCCCCCTAACCCCACTGACGCTGACCAAACCTACGCGCCGCAGGTGGCGCCGAGTTCACCCGGCGTCAGGTGAACGGCAGGGAGAACTTCAGCGCCTTGCCGACGACCGACCGAGCTGCTTCGCCATCGACCCCGTGTTGCAGGCGAGCCGGTGGCGTTCGCAGACCGCCCAGCTGTTGGGGCGCGCCATCGACGCGCTGCCGGCGGACACGAAACCACTGCCGGCGCGTTGATCGCCCGGGCCAGCCGATGGTGTCGTCGACCCGCCGCCGAGTCAGGCCGGACCGTCGGCTCCCGACAGGTCACGGTTTGCCGTGCGCGCTGCGGTCGGGGCGCGACCCGCGCATCGGTCGGCCGTCGCGCACCGGGGTCGGGCCACCGGGGCCGGGGATGCCGCCACCTCGATGGGTGAGGTCGTCCTGACCCACGCTGCGGTTGCGGCGCAACAGCACCGGGACCACCACGGCGCCGATGACGAGAACTGCGAGGGGGATCAGTAGGAACTCCATGACGCCCCCCTACCCACCTCGGCCCCGGGTCAGTCGACCGGCTCGGCGATCAGCACCGCGTCGAAACCGAGGGCGTCGTGGTCCGAGCTCACGTGCCACTCCCCCGCATCGCCGACGCCGGCGTCGAGCACCTCGCGAGCGATCGCCCCCAGGTCCGGGACCCGCGCCACGCCATCGGATGGCGTCACTCGCCCGCGAAGTCGGAGCACGCCCGGGGCGTGGTCGATCTCGACGTGCAGCAGCGGGACCTCGACCGACGAGATCAACACCGCAGCCAGCTCGTCGGCCACCAGCACGCCCCGCTCGACGCCCGCGACCGTGAACCCGTCCATGGCCAACAGGTCGGCGACGACCAACCGCAGGTGTCGCAACGACGTGGCCACGGCCCGCACAGCGAGGTGCACCCTGCGGAGCCGGGTGCGGGTTCGGCCTGCTGAACGGTCGGTCACGTCGGCCCCTGGCGCTCGGGGATCACTCCGTGTCTACCCGGCCGGGGGAGCAACAGACCATGCGGCGCAGCGACGACGCGGACCACCTTCACGCGATGCGGCCCACCGCCCCGCTCCCGGAAGCCACGCCATCCGCCTGCGACGCCGGTGCGGCTCCCTCGGCGAGGGCGCGGAACCGTTCCAGATCGCCCAGTGCCCGGTTGCGGATCACGCCCAGACCCTCGCCGTCGTCCCTCGCCGTCGCGCCGCCGGTGCCACGACCGAAATCGAGCCAGAGCGTCACCCGGGTGCTGCGAGCCGAGAGGGGTTCCAGGGTGACGAGCCCGTCGCAGCGCACCGCGCCGTCGGAGGTCCAGGCGACCATCCGGTCGACGTGGCGTTCGGTGACCCTGGCCGACCAGTCGCGCAGCATGCCGGCGACGCGACCGTGCCAGCGGAGGAGATCGTCGTTGATGCGCTCGACCTCGATGATGTCGTGGAGGATCCGGGGGTACTCCTCGAACCGGGTCCAGTGCTCGTAGGCCTGCCTGACCGGCACGTCGACGTCGAGCGTGGCGGAGATGAGTGTCATTGTCGGCCCTCCTGACTCGTGCGCTGAACGCCAGCGTGGCGACGCCCGTCGCATCGGCTGGCGTGACCGACGACCTACCCGGTGCAGATCGCCGTCATGCCACCCCGAAGGGTGACCGCGGGCCGCAGGTGCCGACGGTCCGAGCGCCTACGAGCAGTTCCGGGAGAAGACCGCGGGCATGGTCAAGGTGTTGTTCCGTCCGCGATCGTCGACGACGTCAGGTCGAAGACCTGATCGAGTCCGAGCAAGGTGAAGGTGCGGGCCACGGTCGCCGACATCCCGGTCACGATGACCCGACAGCCGTTTTGTCTGATGCGCAACAATTCGTTGATGCCACTCGAGTCGATGAAGCTGACCTGGCTCATGTCGACCTCCACCTGAGGTTCCGCCGACGCGCAGGCCTGCGCCAAGGCGTCGCGAAGACGCTCCGCCGTCTCCATGTCCACCTCGCCACCGACCGCGACGGAACCGGGTCGTGCGTCGACGAAGAACTCCTCCACTGGACCATCCATGTCGCTCACCGGGCTGGAAGACACGCACCCTACCCCGACCCGGTCAGCCCGGCCCCGCGACGCGACGAGCGGCTCATGAGAACTCGCCGCGCAGCTCCTCAAGCGCCTGATGGATGATCCGCGACACGTACGACTGCGACACGCCGATCCGCTCGGCGATCTCCGACTGGGAGAGCTCCTGGACGAACCGCATGTCGATGGTCGCCCGTTGGCGGGTGTCGAGGCGGTCCATGCCGGCCCGGAGGCTCATGAGGGACTCCGACAACTCGAACCCGTGCTCCTCCTCGCCGGTCAGCGCATCGATCCGCGTCAGGTCGGAGTCGTCGCCCACCGGACGGTCGAGGCTGTCGTTGAGCCGAGCGTTGCCGGCCATGAGCCCCAACAGCACCTCGTCCTCGTCAGCGCCGAGCTCACGAGCCAGCTCGCCCACGGTCGGCGCGCGTCCCAGGCGCTGGGTGAGCTCCTCGCTCGCCCGGCGGATCTGGAGGTGTCGTTCCTGGGTCGCCCTCGGCGGACGGACCAACCACGTGCGGTCACGCAGGTACCGCTTCAGTTCGCCGTCGATGGTGCGGGCGGCGAACGTCGCGACCGACGCACCGGCGTCCGGGTCGTACCGGTCGACCGCCTTGACGAGGGCGAGGAGGGCGGTCTGACGCAGGTCGTCGCGAGCGACCGGTGCACGGCCGTCGTACCGGCGCACGTGGTGTTCGACGAGGTGAAGGTTCGCCTCGACGACCCGGTTGCGGCACCTGCGGTCGCCCGTACGGCGGTACTGCTCGACGAACTCGTCCTGGGTCGCGGCCCCGAGTCGAGCCGGTGAACGCGCCTCCCGTCCCACCTCGCCCCCTAACCCGGCAGCGTCTCGCCGCCGAACGAGGGGGCGATCTCGTCGGGGTCAGCAGCGCGTCGCATCGGGTAGCTCGAGACACTGGTGCGGAACGTCCGTTCCCACTGCTCGGTGGGGATGTCGAGCAGTGACTCCCGGGGCTCCTGGGTGGCGAGGTTGTTGATCACGAGGTCGACCCGCCGAGCGTCGGCCACGGTGCGGCCGACGAGCGACTCGCACTCGGACTCCTCGCTCAGGTCGCCGGGCACCTCGAGCAGTCCCTTGCCCACGTGGTCGCGCATCTCGTCGCGAGGACGCGGGTCCATCTCGTCGGTGGTTCCGGGCCGATCCTGCTGCTGGGCCGGTGGGTTCTGGGCCACGGTTCGCTCCTCAGACACCCACGCGCGACCGGACCCGGTCCACGAGACCGGTCACGAGCCCCAGCACCGCGTTGGCGGGCGGCTCGTCGGGTGCGCCGGGGTGGGGCCGCGTCGGCACCCACGACCGGGCCTTCTCCATCGCTTCGCCGAGCTCCTTCATGTCGTTGCGTCCGAACGCCGCTCGGAGCTCGGGGAAGAGCTCGGTCTCCTCCTCCTCGACGTGGTGGCGCACGTTCTCGATCAGCACCTGCACCTTCGGGTGGAAGCGTTCGTCCTCAGGATCGAGCTTCTGCAGCTCGGCGAGGACGACCTTGACCAGATGGTGCTCCTCGAGACGCTCCAGCGCCGTCGCATCGGCGTCGTCGCTCAGGGCACGAGCGGCGGGATACAGGACCAGTTCCTCGATCTCGGCGTGCACCGACAGCAACTCGGTGATCTCGTCCACGAGCCGTTGGCGGGTCTTGATCGCTCGGTCGGTGGTGTCCTCGTACTCCTTGAACAGCTTCTCGACCCGCTGATGGTCGTCCTTCAACGTGGTGATGGCGTCGGGCATCATCGACCTCCTCTTCGGGAACGAAGAGCAGATACCCACTCCGCAACGTTCGTAACCCACGTCCCGCGATGTCATGCCCCACTTGACGACGGCCGCGGTCACCCGGGCACGCCGACACCGAACGAGGCCCAGACCCACTTTCCGTCGCCGTCAGACTCGGTGTCCACCCCCCAGGCATCACTCAGTTGTTCAACCACACGGAGTCCTCGACCCCCGGGCAGCGCCATCGACGGTGCGGGCACCTGCGGCAGCTGCGTCGACCGGTCGTGGACCGCGACACGCACGTGCCCACGAGACATCTCGAGTCGGACGGTCAGCGGGGAACCTGCGTGCAGCACGGCATTGCTGGTCAGCTCCGACACCGCCAGTTCGATCCCGTCGAGCTCGGGATGCCCACTGAGCGCGTCCCGGACGAACGCCCGTGCCAGCCGGGCGTCGCGGACTTCGCCGGGGAGGTGCAGCTCGACCCGGGTCGAGGACTCGGGTCGGTGCCGGACCGCCACGACCGCCACGTCGTCCTCCGGGTTGGCACCGTCGAGGCAGGCGTCGATGACCGCGTCGAGGACAACTGCGACGTCCCCATCGTCGGCGACACGACCGACCACCTCCGCCAACTCATCGATCGACGTCAGGATGTCGCGATCACGCCGCTCGATGAGTCCGTCGGTGCAGACGACCACGGTCGAACCGGGCGGGAAGTGGACCTGGCTCGCAACGGCGTCGGCTGCACCGACCCCGAGCAGCGGCCGGCGACCGTCGCGGATCACGCTGGTGGCGCCGTGCAGGTCGACGACCACCGGGGGAGGGTGGCCGGCACTGACATGACGCAGCATCCCGGTGCTGTCGTCCAGCTCGCAGATGCACGCGGTGGCGACCGCACCGGATGACGCGAGGAACAGCGACGCCTGGTCGAGAACACGTTCGATCGGCATCTGCCCACGCAGCAGGGACCTGATGACCGCACGTACCTCGAGCATGTCCGCCACGGCACTCAGTCCGTGGCCCGCGATGTCGCCGACCACCACCGCGGTCCGGTGTTCGTCGAGCGCAACGACGTCGAACCAGTCGCCCCCCATCCCGATCTGATCCACGGCGGGCAGGTAGCGGGCGGCGACCTCCCATTCGGAACCTGCCGCCGGGGTGCCGACGACGCGTCGCTGCAGCATGCCGACCAACCGGTGCTCGGCCTCTGCCGCTCCCACCCGTTCGAGGGTCTGGGCGCACACCTGGGCCACGGTGCGCAGGCGGCCCATCGTCGCAGGGTCGAACTCGCGAGCACCCCGCCAAGCGAACCCCACGATCCCCAGGACCGCGTCGTCGGCTCCGAGCAGCGGCAGGTGTGCGGCCGAGGTGAGGCCTGCCTGCTCCATCGCGACCACGACCCGTTCGTCGAACCGCTCGGCGGCATCGGCGATCGAGGCGGTCAGCACCGGCTCCCTGGTGCGGACCGCCTCGCATCCGGGCAGCGCGTCGGTCAACCGGCGACGAGCGAACGGGCGATGGATCTCGTCACCGAAGTAGGAGTTCGGGCGGACCATCAGCTCGCCGGACTCGTGATCGACGAACCCGATGTTCGCCACGTCGGCCTCGACCGCACCCGGGGCGCTCGCCATCACCACCTCGCTGAGCGCATCGGTGGTGGTCACGTTCACGACCGCACGAGCGAACTCCGCCAGCGACTCGCTGCGGCGGCGGGCCCGGTCGGTGGTCGCCGCGCGGGCCAGGCTCTGTGAGCACAACTCGATGAGGGTGTCGAGCGACGCGACCAGCAGCGGGTCGAAGGGGTCCGAGCGGCTCCAGAGGATCCCGACCGTCGCTCGTGTCGTCCCGTCGGGTGCCTTCATCGGCAGCGCCGCGATCGCCCTGACACCCGTCTCGAGGACGCTGTCCGCCACCTCGGGCTCAGCGGCTCTGCGCCAGCCCGACGCGTTCGCCACGAGCACCGGCTCACCGGTGCGGATGCACTCGGTCACCGGCGCGGGCCGGGACAGCTCGAAGGTCGAGAACTGCTCCACCAGACGCGGGTCGGCCCCACTGCTGTAGCGAAGGTGGACGATCCCCCGGTCACGGTCGACCGTGCCCAGCGTCGCAGCATCCGCGCCGAACATCGCGGGCACCCACTCCCCGATCACCTCCGCCACGTCGCCGGCCGTGTGCGCTCCCGACAACCTGCGCGCCAGGTCGGCGGTGTCGCGTGCCAGCCGGTTGGCCCGCTCGCGCTCCCGGCGTGATCGACGGTCGCGCCATGCCCCGTAGCCGACCGCCGACGACAACAACAACGCACTGACCATCAGCAGCGTCGAGACGCCGTGATCCGCGGACCGCGTGTCGCTCAGCCCGATCATCCAGGTACGGCCATCGACGTCGAGCATCGAACTGACGTGTGGTTCCACATCTGCGCCCACCAGCAGGGTGTCACCGTCGCGGAGCACCAGCGCGGTGTCGCCCGGCGCGGCGTCGGACACCCACGAGGCGAGCTGCTCACCGGTGACCGCGCTCGCCAGGAACCCCACGTGGGCGGCCCGGCGCTGTGCCACGGTCCCCAGGGGCTCACCCGGCAGATAGAGCGCCTTGAGGTGCAGCACCACGACCATCCGGTCGTCGACGTCGATCGCCTGGGTGAGGGCGGTCTGCCCACTGTCCCGGGCCGCCTCGGCGGGGATGCGTGTCACATCGTCGCCGGCGAGATCGAAGCCGATCAGCAGGTCGGTCAGCGGATCGGCAGGGCGGACGAACTGCAGCGCCCAGTGGACGTCGGCCTCCGGCGCCACGCCGAGCGCGTCGCCGTCGAAGCCGGTGATCGGACGTCCGAGGTCCTCCTCGAAGGCCTCCCGCTCGTCCGCAGGGACCAGGTCCACGTACCCGACCGCCTCCACGGGGGCGGCGGACCTGCCCAGATCCTCCGTGAATGCCTCGAACCGCGTGTCGGTGACCGAGCCGTCGGCCTCGACCATCGCGTTCGCCCCGCCGAGCGAGGCGACCCCACCGGCGATGGCCGACACCGTGATCTCGGCCAGCGTGTCCAACGTCTGTTCGCTCGCTGCGTCGCGGGCGCCGTCCTCCTGGATCCGGGCGACCACACCACCCACCAACCCGACCAGCACCACGACCGCCAGCGCCACCCACCACACGGCCGGCGCGGCGAATCGCTCCCGAACCTCACGACCCGGCGGTTGACGACGGCGTGGCTGCACGATCCCGACGCTACTTCCACTCACCCCGGTCACGGCTCGGTGGCGCGACCGGGTGCGCCGAGTGGACCAGTGGCCCGTCAGCCCGCGGCGGGGAGCGGCGACTGTCGCAGTAGTCGGGCGAGGTGCACCGCGTTGCCCACCGCCAGCGCGGTGGCCGACGACACGGCATCGGGCACCCGGTCCAGCTCGCCGTAGTCGGTCGAGCCCATCGCCTCGCCGACCCAATAGGTCACCGCATTGGGTGCCAGGGAGAAGCCGACATCGTTGAGCGCCTGATACAGCTCGGCCGCAACGTGGTGTGCGCCGTCCTCGTTCCCGACGACCGCGACCAGTGCGACGCGACCGTAGGTCGGCATCCGCCCCCCGTCGTCGGTTTCTCCCAGGAACGCGTCCATCCGCTCGAGGACCCGCTTGGCGACCGAGGACGGCTGGCCGAGCCACACGGGCGTGCCCATGACCATGATGTCGCTGCGCAGGATCTGTTCGCGCATCGCGGGCCACTCGTCGCCGTCGCCCTCGTCGGCGGTTACCCCGGGACGGAGGTCCCGATCGACGACCCGCACCGGGCGGTCGATCGCGACGCCGTGGCCGGCGAGCTCGATCCCGACGTCGTCGAGCAACCGGTCGGTCGAGGACGACTCCGCTGCGGGCTTCAGTGTGCAGTTCAGACGACAGGCTCGCAGTTCTTGCATCACGTCGACCTACCCCGTTGCGCCGCGTCGATCCCGCCGGTGAGAGCGGAACATTCCGGCGCTCCTTGCCTCCGGGCGCGGGAACGCCCCGGCGCCATCGCGGCGACGGGGCGTTCCCGGGGGCGGCTGAGGTGCCGGTCAGAAGGGATTCACTTGGGGATCCGCACGTCCATCACGACCCGGTACGGGTTCTCGAGGGTCACCACGCTGTACTGCGTGTTCTCGTCGAGACCGATGGTCCAGGTCATGAACTCCTCGAAGTCCTGGGTCCGGACGATCTCGGTCACCGTGTGGGTCCCCGGTGACGCCAAGCGGTCAGGACCGGGATAGGTCTCGACCACGTCGGCGCCACGCAGATCGAAGCCCGTTGCACGGGCCATGGTGATCTCGAGGAAGGCACCACCGGCGATGTCCACCGGCTGGTCGGAGGGCCGTTCGAGGATCGGCGGGTCGACGAAGGTCGCGAGGAACTCCGGCGCCGCGTCGTCGAACTCCCAGACGATCCGGTCGAAATCGTTCTGCCGGGCGATCCGGACGTCGGTGAGGTAGGCGGTCGTGTCCCCGGCGGGGTAGTTCGGCGACTCGAACGTGCCGTCGACCGGGTCACCGAGTGGCTGCGCCCCCTCGTCCGGTTGCTGCTTCAGCGAGAGCACGTACTCCATCAACTCACGGGTCTCGGGTCCGACGACACCGTCGACCGTGAGACCGAAGAACCGCTGGAGGTTCCGGGTCGCCTCGACCGTCGACGAGCCGAACACGCCGTTCTCTGCGAGGTTCGCGCCGATCGCGACGTTCAACTGCTGCTGCCAGACCGCGACGGCAGGGCCGCGATCACCGAACTCGAGCACCAGGTAGGTGTCGGTTCCCTCGACGATGATGCGCCGGATCTCCGCGCCGTTGGCGTCGAGTCCTCGCACAACTGCGACCCGATCCGCAGGAACGGGGGACACCCAGACATCACGGCCGAGGCCGAGCGCCTCACGGCTCACCGTCGCATCGACGGACGGACCCTCGATCGGGTCGATCTGCACCGTTGCGACCCGCGGGTCCATCGTGCCCACGATCGCCGGCGCCGGATCCGCCATCTCCGGGTGGCCGAGTCCGATCGTCAGCGCGTTGATCACCCGGCCTGACGCCACCGACGAGCACTCGAGGGAGAACGCAGCGCCCGCGCGCACGTCGAAGCAGTAGGCGCCGTCACGTTCGAACCCGGCGAACTCGTAGTCACCCACGACGCCGAAGCCGAGATAGCCGGGCTGGGTGAGGCCGAGCAGGTACCGCATGACGTCACGCGTCGTCTCGTTCATGACACCGGTCGCGGGAAGACCGAAGAAACGTTGGAAGTTGATGGTCGACTGCTCGGTCGACGGGCCGAAGATCCCGTCGACGACCAATCCCTGGGTGGCCAGGATGTTCAGCTGCCGTTGCCACGCAGCGACACTCGGCCCCCTGTCACCGAGGCTCAGGCTCGCGTCGACCTGTGCGGTGCCGACCTCACCGGGGGCCGACTGCGCCGAGACGGGTGGCGCGAGGTGTGCCGAGGCGAGCACCACGGCGAGCGTGGCGGCAAGTGTCGCCATCACCCTTCCCCTGGATCGACGGGCTCGTTCCGGCGGTCGTGTCCGGTCGGTCGGTGTTGCACCTGGGGGCGACATGGGGAATCACTCCGTTTCCACTCTTTCGTTGGGCCGACTCTTTTCGATGGCCGACGATGGATCAGGTCCGCGCCTACCCGACCCCCGGCTGGTCCAGAACCGGCGTCGAGAGTTCGGGACCGGTCGTCGCTCCCGCCGCAGGGCTCTCCGGGCCGTCAACGATCACGGAGCGCCTCGATGAGTTCGGCCTTGTTCATCGACGACCGACCCTCGATCTCCAGTTCCCGTGCCCGATCCTCGAGCTCCTCCTTGCTCCACTCCTCGTAGGCCGGCGAGGAGCCGCCCCGCGCGCCGGCCGCAGTGCGGTCCGTGTTGGCGATCCGTGCCGCCTTCTCCTTGCTCATCCCGTCGTCGCGCAGCGACTCGTACTGTTCGTCGTCCTTGATGCTCGGACCGTGATCCTTCGCCATCGTTCACCACCTCCGTGTCGTCCTGTCCACACCTGCGATCGGGGCCGCGGTGCGCCGCGAGTCCTACCCCGGCGTTGGCCGAACTGAACCCGGGCGCGCCTTGCTCGCGGGGTCACCGCGCGCGATGGTGAGTCTCGGTCGAAACCCCGGCCGCGAGATCTCGGACATCACTTGATGGAACCTTTTTTCGCTCACGTTCGGCTCGGAAATATCACGGTCGGCGGCGAGGTGGACATGGAGACCGCGCCCGACCTCCGAATCGCGCTCGAGACCGCCTGTGACGGATCCGGCGGCGACATCACCATCGACCTCACCTCGGTCTCCTTCATCGACTCGAGCGGCATCAGTGAGTTGGTTCGGCCGGTGAACCACGGCCATCGCGTCGTGGTGACCGGTGCCTCCCCCACCGTCCGGCGGACGCTCCTCCTCGCGGGGCTCGACGAGGTGCTCGAGGTCCCGGACGGTGGGGACGACGAGCTGGCCGCTGGGGCGCGCTGAACGAGGACCAGCCCAAGACCGCCACATGCCGACGGTCCACACGGGTAGGTTCGACGACGGGGCCGAACCTCTGAGCACACAGGACTGCAGCACATCCGACCAGCGAAAGGCCGCGATGGCCGATCAGCAGGGCAGCAGCAGCGAATTGCTCGTCGAGCTCCACCGCCTGCTCGCCACCGAGTCCGGGCTCCAGGACTCGCTCGACCGTGTGGCCCGCCTCGCTCGATCAGCCATCGTGGCCGCCGAGAGCGTCGGTCTGACGCTCGCCCACCAGCGATCGGGACGAACGGTCGCCTTCGCCGGCGAGAACGCGGTCGACCTCGACGAGGCGCAGTACGACGACGACACCGGTCCGTGCCTCGACAGCTTCCGCGACGGGGTGACGATCGAAGTCGACCGGATCTCCGACCGACGCTCCCAGTGGCCGTCGTTCGTGCGCGCCGCAGCGGAGCACGACGTCAACAGCTCACTGTCGATCCCGTTGGACGTGGACGGCCGCCGGGTCGGCGCGTTGAACCTCTACGGGTCGAAGGTGGCTGCGTTCGATCTGACCGCGCTCGAGCTGGCACGGATGTTCGCCGTGCAGGCCGCGATCGCGATGGTGAACGCCGAGATCTACTGGGAGGCCCGAACGCTGGGCGAGAACCTGCAGCTCGCTCTGGAGAACCGCGACGTGATCGGTCAGGCGAAGGGGGTCTTGATGCGCTCGCACGGCTACACCGCCGACCAGGCCTTCGACGAGCTCCGACGCGTCTCCCAGGAGCAGAACATCAAGCTGCGAGAGCTCGCCGAGACCGTCACGTGGCTCGGCGAGCTGCCGTCTGACTCCCGCCGGGACCGTGCGTTGGGGTGACCCGTCGCCCGTGCATCGCAGCGGATCCCCGGGGTAGGAGTCCGTCGTCGAACGGAACGGTCATGAACGAGATCCCTTTCGAACTGGAACAGGCGGTGCGACGGATGTCCACGTTGCTGGTCACCGACGACCTCGTTCGTGACGGAATCCGACGCATCGTGGCGGCTGCGGTGGACATCGTCGACGGGTGCGACGCCGCGAGCGTCAGCCTGCTGCTGGAAGGTGAACCGACCACCGCTGCGGCGTCGGACCGGTCGATCCTCGAGGTCGATCTGGCGCAGTACCGCAACGACTCCGGGCCGTGTCTCGACGCGGCGCGGACAGGAAGCAGCATCCGCATCGACTACTGGCCCGCCGACGAGCGGTACCAGCCGACACGGCCCAGCGCAGATGCGCTCGGCATCAGCTCCTCCCTGTCGCTCCCACTTCGCATGGCCGACGGACGGTCGGTCGGGTCACTGAATCTGTACTCGTCCGATCGTGGCGCCTTCGACGCCGACGAGAACGTGGCGGCCGAGTTCCTCGCAGCGCAGGCCGCTGCGCTGCTGGAGACCTCGGAGCTGCTCATGGCGTCCTCCGAATTCATCGACGAGGCACAGCTCGAGGGTGAGCGACGCACGACCGTCGCGCAGGCCGAGGGCGTGCTGATGGTGCTGCAGCAGTGCTCGCTGCAGCAGGCACGGGGCCTGCTGCAAACGGCCTCGAGAGACCGCGGGCGAACCCTCGTGGAGGTGGCTCGCTCGGTGCTCGCGTCACTCGATCTGAACTGACCGACGCGTCCCCCGTCGTGCGGATCAGGTGGGCCTCACCGCCCATGCAGCCCTGCATACTCCGAGGTGCATCGGGGTAGCGGAGGACAATGACCTCGACACCAAGCACCGGATCCGGCCACACCGGATCGGCGTTCGCCAGCGACACCGACCCGGACGAACCCGATGGTGTGGTGGACGACCACACCCGCAAGCGCGGGCTCCACCCGGGGGCGGAAACCCGCGGCGACGACGAAGCCCCGGGACAGGTGCGGGAGGCTGCGCCCTATGACGACGCGCCGGCAGAGGGTCGACTGGCTCCCGACGGGGACAATCCTCCCCCCGGGAGCTGACCCAGCGGAAGCGCCGGGTCAGACCCGCTGCGCTGCGCCGGCGCGCACGTACTCGAGAACACGCTCGAACGGCATCGGGCGGGCGAAGTAGAAGCCCTGTGCGGCGACGTGGCCCAGACGCCGCACCCGGGCGAGGTCGTGTTCGCTCTCGATGCCCTCGACCACGACCATCAGCCCGAGGCGCACTGCGAGCTGGATGACGGTCTCGAGCATGATCTCGGCCGGCGCGTCCTCGTCGCCCATGAACGAACGATCGACCTTGAGGATGTCGGCCGGCAGTTCGCCGAGATAGCGCAATGACGAGAAGCCGGTCCCGAAGTCGTCGAGCGCCACGTGCACACCGGCGCCACGCAGCTCCGCGAGCGTCGCCGCTGCCTCCTCGGTACTGGTCATCGCCGTTGCCTCGGTGATCTCGAGCACCAGCTGTTCGTGCGACAGTCCATGCTGCGCAACGGACTCGCTGACGTGCGCGGTGAAGTCCCGGTGCTCGAGTTGCTTCGGTGAGACGTTGACCGCCATCACCAGCTCGGGGTGGTGTGGCAGCAGCTGCGCGAGCGTCGCGCACGAGCGCTCGAGCACCCACCGGCCGATCTCGACGATCGCACCCGTCTCCTCCGCCAGGGGGATGAACTCGTTCGGCGGGACGATGCCGCGCACGGGGTGGACCCAGCGGACCAACGCCTCCAGACCGAGCACCCGGCCGTCGGTGACGTCGAGGATCGGTTGGTAGTGCAGCACGAACTGCTCCAGGGGTAGCGCGTCGCACAACTCCCGGGCGAGCTCCATCCGGGCCGTCATCTCGGTATGCACCCCCGCCGAGTACACCTCGTATCGGCCCTTGCCACGCGACTTCGCCAGGTACATCGCGAAGTCCGCGTTGCTCAGCAACCCGTCGGCATCCGACAGCTCGCCGGCCGCGCGGCTCACCACGCCGATGCTGCAGCCGGCGGACACCAGATGCGACCCGAGCTCGACCGGTACGGCGAGGGCGCTCTGGATCCGATCGGCCAGCTCGACCGCTGTGTCGCCGGCCGGGTCCGTGTCGACCACGACGGCGAACTCGTCACCGCCGAGTCGTGCCACGAGACCGGCGTTGCCGACCACCGATCGCAACCGTGTCGCCACTTCTGTGAGCAACGCGTCACCGGCCGCGTGCCCGATGGTGTCGTTCACGTGCTTGAAGTCGTCGAGGTCCACGAACAGCACGCCGATCCCGTCGCCGCTCGCGAGGCGCGTGCGGAGCTCACGACCGAAAGCCTCCCGGTTCGGCAGACCCGTCATCAGGTCGGTGAGCGCCTGCTCGCGCAGCTCCACCTGGTGGACGTGCAGCGAGCTCGCGGTCTGGTCGATCGTGGCGGCCAGCGCTCGCACCTCGGCCACGGCCCCCGGCACCACCGCGGGCCGGTAGCCCTCGGGGGTGTGCAGCGTGCGGGCACTCGCCCCGACACGAGCCAGCGGCACGAGCACCTGGCGCGAGACCCGTCTCAGCGTCAGCACCGAGAGCAGCACCGCGACGACCAGTGCCAGCAGGACGACCAGGACGAGGACGCGCTGGATCGAGGCGACCTCGGCGGACTGCTGCTGCAGCTCGTCGACCGTGGCCGCACGCACGGCGGCCATCTGCTGGTTCAGCTCGTCGTACGGCGTCCACACCGTGGCGACCCACGGATCCGCGTTCGACTCGACCGCCGCATGGATCATCTCGTTGGTCCACTCGTCGGGTGATGCGCGCACCACGGCGTCGACGTCGTCCCACATCGCCCGAGCGAGCTCCAACTCACTCGCCGCACCCGTACCGGCCAGCACCTCAGCCGATCGTCGGAAGGCTCCGTGGGCACGGTCGCTCGCCTCCCGGTAGTCCGCCAACGCCGGCTCGAGCCCCTCGCCGTTCCGCGGACGGTAGAGCACCTCGAGCATCAGTCCTGCGGCCTCGATCAGGGCCCGGTCGACTGCTCCCAGCGCACGACTCGCCTCGTCCACCGCGGCGGTCGACCCCTCGAAGA
>SKRR01000274.1 GCA_007118345.1 Microthrixaceae bacterium
AAGCGGTGGCCACCCAGGTGGGACGTCCGCCACACCCGAACGGGGTTGCTGGTCGACCCCGGTGGCTGGAACTGCTCGGCCAGGGCCACCCCGGACGACCCGCAGCACGTGTCGCGTCTGCCGTGGCCGCAGACGAGCACGTCCACGACCTCGTCGCCGACCTCACGGCGGTCGTGGTCGAACCCGCCGAGCGCGTCGGCGTCCTCGTCGAGGATCGCCCGACACAGCGCCGTCACCCTGCCCGGATCGACCCGCCACTCGGCACGACGGAACGCACCGACGGTTCCGTCGGCGTCCGACGATGCCGTGAATGCCAACACCACCGCACCATCGCCGACGGGCGCCAGCCCCTGTGCACGCCATGCACGAGCAGCGCCGGTCAGCACCGGGGTTCCACCCAGCTCCGAGAACGGTACCGAGGTGGAGATGTCGCGGTCCCAGGGCAACGGCACCGTGGCGCACAGGAACGCCCGGTGATGCACCGCGGTACCGGCCGGGTCCGCACCGGAGGCGCTGCGGAACGCGGCACAGCGGATACGCTCCATCTCAAGGTCCACGGTCGGTTCCACGAACCAACGATAGGCCGGGCTCGGCCGGTTACCCGTCGGTAACCTAGACTGGGACGACCATGCGTCTGCCAGCCCCCGAACGACGAGCCCAACTGGTGCGCACCGCAGTGAGCGTCTTCGCCGAGCACGGGTACCACGCCACGTCGATGAACGATGTCGCCATCGCCGCCGGTGTGACCAAGCCGGTCCTGTACCAGCACTTCAGCTCCAAGCGCGACCTGTTCATCGAGCTGCTCGACGACATCGGCAACGAGCTGCGCGACACGATCGCCAAGGCGACCGCCGAAGCCGCCGGTCCCCGCCAGCAGATCGAGTTCGGCTTCCGTGCGTACTTCCGTTTCGTGGGCGAGCAGACCGACGCCTTCAAGGTCCTCTTCGGCGCCGGCGCGCGCCGCGACCCCGAGTTCGCCTCGTTCGCCCGCGCCGTCGAGTCGTCGATCGCCACGACGATCGCCGAGCTGATCGTGGTGGAGGGTGAGCCGGTCTCCCAACGACTGCTGCTGGCACACAGCATCGTGGGCATGACCGAATCGGCCTCTCGGTACTGGTTGGCCCACGACCGCGAACCTGACGTCGACGCGCTCGCCGCGCAGCTGTCACAGCTTGCATGGTCGGGGCTGCGGGGGATCTCCGCCGCGGAATGAGCCCGGCCGACCGGCCACTAGCGTTGCCGGGATGAGTGCCGAATGGTTCGAAGTCATCATCGAGATCCCGCGCGGGTCACGCAACAAGTACGAGGTGGACCACGACACCGGTGCCGCGTGGTTCGACCGCCACCTGTACTCGACCACCGTCTACCCCACCGACTACGGGTTCTTCCCCGACACCCTCGCCGAGGACGGCGATCCGCTCGACGCGCTCGTACTGCTCGAGGCCCCGACCTTCCCGAGCTGCCACATCCGGGCGCGGCCGGTCGGGGTGCTCGAGATGCGTGACGAGGCGGGCCGCGACCTGAAGGTGCTCTGCGTGCCCGCCGGTGACGTCCGCTGGGACCACATCCAGGACATCGGCGACGTCCCGGAGCACCGGGTGGCCGAGATCAAGCACTTCTTCGAGGTCTACAAGGACCTCGAGCCCGGCAAGACGAGCGATGTGGGCGACTGGAGCGGCCGTGAGGCGGCTGTCGATGCCATCGCCGACGCGGTCCGTCGCCACGGCTGACCCAGCGACCGCCACGGCTGACCGATCGACCGCCACGGCTGACCGATCGACGTGGACTGATCAGCTCGGGTCGAGGTCGATCCCGAGGCGCTGCGCGGCGAGGGCGTACTCGCGGAGTTCGGCACGCTGACCCGCCTCCATCTGGGCCGCGAGGTCACGGACGCGTCGGTCGGATGCCGTCGTCGCCGCTTCCTCGGCCATGTGGATCCCACCGCGATGGTGCTCGGTCATCAGCTGCAGGAACCACGCGTCGGCCTCGGCACCCTGCGCGTCGACGAATGCCTCGAAGTCCTCGGTCGACGCCATCCCCGGCATGTTCTCGACCGAGGTCGGCATGTCCATCCACACCATCGTGTCGCGGTCGGGGTCACCCCGGCCGAGCCCCCACTCGTCGAGCAGGGCGCTCATGTAGCCGATGTCCCACTGCTGGGCGATGATCACCTCCCGGGCATACCGCTGGATCTCGATGTCCTCGGCGTTCTCCACGCCCAGCACCGCCATGCGGATCGCCTGTTCGTGGTGGTCGGTCATGTCGTGGAGGAACCCCACGTCGACGGAGTCCTCGGCCGGGACGCTGAACCGGTCGGCGAGGAGCAGCGCGAGCACCACCGCCACCACCGCCACGGCCACGGCCACACCGATGACCTTCCACGTCGTCCAGGTCCCCGCCGGCATCTGCGCCTCGGGCTCCTGGTGGTCCTCGACGAGCTGTTCGGCGTCCTGTCCCACGTCCACCCCGACAGGCTAGAGGGCAGCGAGGAACCTGCCACTGCGACCAGCCCCCAGGGGCCTACCGTGGTCGCCCATGGTCGCCCCCCGAGGTCCCCGCAGCGGGCCAGCCCTCCCCCGCCCGCGCAGCGTCACGTTCGTCGTGGTCGTCGTCGCCGTCATGGTCGTGCTGACGCTCGTTCTCGTGGCCATGGGGCTCTTCGCCGCCTTCGACCCGTTCGGGCGAGAGACCGTCGACCGGTCCGGGCCGGCGGTGCTCGAGCAGATCCGTGAGCTGCAGGAGTTCACCGCCGCGGAGGGGTCCTTCACCCAGGACGTGGACCTCGAGGAGGACGCGCGGTACCTCCCCTCGGTGCTCGCCGGCCGCCGTGTGGTCGCGCTCGTGACCGGCACCGTGCGCGCCACGGTCGACTTCTCCCAGTTGGACGACGACGCCGTGGCGGTCGACGACGACCGCACCACCATCCGGGTGATGCTGCCCGAACCCCGCCTGAACCCGGCCGAGATCGACGAGGAGTCCGCCCGGGTGATCGCCCGTGACCGGGGCGTGTTCGACCGGGTCGGTGACTTCTTCGCCTCGAACCCGATCGACGACGGCCCGCTCTACCGCGCAGCTCGTGAGAAGGTCGACGCTGCAGCCGCCGAGTCCGACCTGCTCGAGGAGGGTCGTGCGACGACCGACCGATGGCTGACCACCTTCCTCGGCGCGGCGGGTTTCGACGAGGTCGTGGTCGAGTGGCAGGAGGCCCCCGTGTGAACCAACAGCCGGTGGTGAACTGGGCGGCACAGGTCCTCTCGGCCTACAAGGTCTATCGCAGCGGCGACGACGAGGTCCGTGCGCTCGACGGCGTGACCGTGGGGTTCGAGTCCGGACGTTTCACCGCGATCATGGGGCCGTCGGGGTCCGGCAAGTCGACCCTGATGCAGTGCGCCGCCGGGCTCGACCGGCTGAGTGCGGGAACGACGATCATCGGCGACGTCGACCTGTCGACCCTCAACGAGAAGCAGCTGACGCTGCTCCGGCGCGAGAAGGTGGGGTTCGTCTTCCAGCAGTTCAACCTGCTCCCGACCCTGTCGGCGCGCGAGAACATCACCTTCCCGCTCGACCTCGCCGGACGCCGACCCGACGCGGGATGGATGGACCACGTGATCGCCACCGTGGGCCTCGCCGACCGGCTCGACCATCGGCCCTCGGAGCTCTCCGGTGGCCAGCAGCAGCGCGTCGCCGTCGCACGGGCGCTGGTCGAACGCCCCGAGATCATCTTCGCCGACGAGCCGACGGGGAACCTCGACTCGCACTCCTCGACCGAGATCCTGACCTTCATGGCCGACGCGGTGGAGCGGTTCGGTCAGAGCGTCGTGATGGTGACCCACGATCCGGTCGCCGCGGCCTACGCCAGCAGGGTGCTGTTCCTCGACGACGGCCGCATCGTGGGCGAGCTGCTCGACCCGACGAGGGACTCGGTGCTCGACGTGATGCGCCGGATCGGCCCCTGAGCGTGCTGCGTTACGCGCTCCGTAGCCTCCGGGCCAACGCCACCCGGCTCGTGGCCACGGCACTCGCCGTGGTCATCGGCATCGGGTTCCTGGCCTCGGGGCTCATCCTGACCGATGCGTTGCGCGCCGGGCTCACCGGCGACGTCGAACGCCGTTTCGCCGAGGTCGACCTGGCCGTCGTCTCGTCGTCGGGCGCGCCCGGGCTCGGTCCGCTCCAGACGGTGCCAGAGGCCACACTCGATCAGGTCCTCGACACCGACGGCGTCGCTGCTGCGGCCGGGCAGCTGCAGGCCGATGTGCGCGTGCTGCGCGACGACGGCGCTGCAGCGAGCCTGCGCTCGCAGGGCCGTCCGTGGATCGGCGACGACGCGCTCAACCCGCTGGACCTGGTCGAGGGCCGCGCGCCGCGGGGCGATGACGAGATCGC
>SKRR01000009.1 GCA_007118345.1 Microthrixaceae bacterium
AGGTCGAACACGTCGTTGCAGCACTCGCGGGTGGCCTCCAACAGGATCGGGAACCCCGGGTAGCGCGACGCGACCGACAGCAGGTCGGCCGCCCGTTGGCGCTGCTGCCACAGCGGTGTACGACGGTCGGGCCGGCGGCGCGGCAGCAACAGTGCCCGCGCTGCGGCCTCGCGGAAGCGTGCGGCGAACGCTGCGGTCGACGGGAGGGCGGCGACGACCTCGGGTTCGACCTCTTCGGGCTCAGGGAACAGGAGCTCGAGCGGGACGTCCTCGGCGGCCTCGGGGAGTCGGATGACGAGCCCGTCGTCGGACCACAGCACCTCGGCGCCGAAGCCGCCGGGGCCGTCGTCGTCGCCGAAGCGAGCAGCCAGTCGTGTGCGCACGATCGTCGCCCATGGCGCATGCACCCGTGCCCCGAACGGCGAGTGCACGCAGATCCGCCAGTCGCCGATCTCGTCGCGGAACCGTTCCACCACGAGGGTCCGGTCGTCGGGCACTGCACCGGTCGCCTCGGACTGTTCGTCGAGGTAGGTGACGACGTTGGTCGCGGCGCGCTCGTCGAGGGAGTGCTCACGCTGCAGCAGCGCCATCGCGTCGTCACCGGGCAACGCGCGCACCGTACGGACGAACTCGCCCAACGCCCGGCCCAGCTCGGCCTCGCGTCCGGGGCCGTCGCCGTGCCAGAAGGGCATCTTGCCGGGCTGCCCCGGCGCCGGGGTCACGACGACCCGCTCGAAGGTGATGTCCTCGATCCGCCACGTGGACGCACCCAGCAGGAACGTCTCACCGACGCGCGACTCGTAGACCATCTCCTCGTCGAGCTCACCGACCCGCGTCCCGTCGGGCAGGAACACGCCGTACAAGCCGCGGTCGGGAATCGTCCCGCCCGAGGTCACCGCCAGCCGCTGCGCACCCGCCCGACCCCGGACCGTGCCGGCGAGACGGTCCCAGACGACCCGGGGCCGGAGCTCGGCGAACTCCTCGGCCGGGTACCTGCCCGCCAGCAGGTCGAGGGTGTTGTCGAACAGCTCCCTGGAGAGACCGGTGAAGTTCGCCGCCCGGCGGCACACGTCGTAGAGCTCGTCGACGTGCCACTCGTCGAGGGCGCACATGGCCACGATCTGCTGCGCGAGCACGTCGAGCGGGTTGGACGGCACTCGGGTGTGCTCGATCAGCCCGGCGTGCATGCGCTGGGCGACGACGGCCGCCTCGAGCAGGTCGGCGCGGTGCTTGGGGAAGATGCGTCCTCGGCTGGGTGCGCCGACCTGGTGGCCGGCGCGCCCGATGCGCTGCAGCCCCGACGCCACCGACCCGGGCGACTCGACCTGCACCACCAGGTCGACCGCTCCCATGTCGATGCCGAGCTCGAGCGAACTGGTGGCCACCAGGCCACGCAGGTCACCCCGCTTGAGCTCGTCCTCGATCAACAGCCGCCGCTCGCGCGACAACGAGCCGTGGTGCGCCTTGACCAGCTCTTGTCCTTCCGCGGTGCTGGTCCCCATCGCCTCTGCAGCCACGTGCCTGGGTGCGTCGTCGCCGTTGGCGTCGGCGGCGCGCTCGTGGGCCAGTTCGTTGAGCCGACTCGCCAGGCGTTCGGAGAGCCGGCGTGCGTTGACGAACACGAGGGTGGAGTGGTGCGACTCGACCAGTGACAACAGTTCGGGGTGCATCGACGGCCAGATCGACCGCTTGGTGGGCGCACCTCCGTCGTCGCCCTCGACGACCTCGCCCATGGCGCCCAGGTCGTCGACGGGGACGACCACCTGGATCTCGAGCTCCTTGCGGATCCCCGCGTCGACGATGGTGACCGGTCGGGGTGTGGGTTCGCCGCCGGACCCAGCGAGGCTGGATCCCCCGAGGAAGGCAGCGACCACCTCGAGCGGACGCTGGGTCGCGGAGAGGCCGATCCGCTGGAACGCGGAGGATCCCTGCGCCACCGGCTGACCGCCGGACTCGCGACCCTGGGCGACGAGCCGTTCGAGACGCTCGAGGCTCAGCGCAAGGTGCGCACCACGCTTGGTCGGCGCCAGGGCGTGGATCTCGTCGATGATGACCTGTTCGACCCCGGCCAGCGTCTCGCGCGCCTGGGAGGTGAGCATGAGGTACAGCGACTCGGGCGTCGTGATGAGGATCTCTGGAGGGGTGCGGACCAGCAGTCGGCGCTCACGCGCCGAGGTGTCGCCGGTTCGCACCCCGATCGTGGGCTCGTGGAACTCGGTGCCCGCGCGCTGCGCGGCGAGGGCGATGCCCCGCAGCGGGCTCCGCAGGTTTTTGTCGACGTCGACCGCCAGCGCCCGCAGCGGCGAGATGTACACCACCCGCACACCCGGCGACGCGGGGCGGCGACCACCGAGCCGGTCGAGTGCCCACATGAACGCGGCGAGCGTCTTTCCCGAACCCGTCGGCGCGCACAACAGGGTGTGCTCGCCGTCGGCGATCGGGCCCCACGCACCCACCTGGGCAGCGGTCGGCTCGGCGAACGAGGTCGAGAACCAGTCGATCACCGGTCGGGAGAACCGGGCGAGCGCCGCCTCGGGGAACCCATCGATCGGCGTGTCGGCGGTCGGAGGCACGCGGGGACTGTACCGACGGTGTCCGACACCCGAACAGGCGTAAGCTGGCGTCGTGGCACATGATCGATCGAAGGAGTTCCATCCGGCCTTCGAGGAGTACTGCGAGGCCATCTGGGAGTTGCGCGAGGACGACATCGACGTCATCCAGGCCCGGATCGCCGAACGCCTCGAGGTCTCGCGTCCCGCGGTGTCCGAGATGATCCGGCGGATGGAAGCCGAGGGTCTGGTGTCGCTCGACGCCACGATCCACCTCACCGGCGCCGGACTCGCGCTGGCGGAGCGGGTCGTGCGTCGGCACCGGCTCGCCGAGCGGTTCCTCACCGACGTCCTGGGCCTCTCCTGGGCAGATGCCCACATCGAGGCGGGCAAGTGGGAGCACGTGATCTCCGAACCGGTGGAGGAGGCACTGAGCCGTGTGCTCGGTGAGCCCACGACGTGCCCCCACGGCAACCCGATCCCCGGCGCCGACTACGAGAAGCCCGACGCCAAACCGCTGCGCGAGATCAGCGTCGGTGGCCGGTTCACGATCAGTCGCATCCCCGAGGAGCTCGAGTTCGAACCCGGGATGCTCGACTTCCTGGAGCAGCACTCGCTGCAGCCGGGCCACTCCGGGGTGCTGACCGTGCTGTCGCCCGACGGCACGGCGACGGTCGAGGTGGACGGCGCCCATGTGGGCGTCCCGGCCCACGCGACCTCCCGCATCCTCGTCACGGCCTGACCGGTTTCGGTCGGCCACGGGCTCGGTCGGCCTCGGGCTCAGTCGACCACGGGCTCAGTCGGCCACGAGCTCGGTCGGCTGCAGCATCTCCGGGAGGCCCTGGGAGGCCAGCACCGTGAGCCGCTTGGTCGACCTGGTCAGCGCGACGTAGAGCGACTGCGCGCCGCGGACCTGACCGTCGAGGATGAGGCGCGGTTCGAGCACCACCACCGAGTCGAGCTCGAGGCCCTTCGCCAGCGACACCGGAACGACGGTGACCTGGTGCTCCAGACCCTGACGGGTCGCGCGGCCGTGGTCGACCCCAGCCTCGTCCAGGGCGGTGTGCACCCGCCCGACCAGCTCGTCGGGCGCGACGATCCCCACGTTGCCGCTGCCCACCTCCTCGCGTGCTGCCACGACGGTCCGGGCCAGCGCGGCATCGAGCTCGGCGGGTTCGACCACGGCCACCACGGGCCGATCGCCGGTGGCACGGATCGAGGAAGGTGCCGACAGCCCGGGTGCAGCGAGCGGCAGCACACGTGCCGCAAGCTCCATGATCGGCCCGGGCACCCGGTAGCCGACCGTGAGCTCGGCCCGGCGTGGCGCACGACGGTCGGGCAGATGGTCGAGCACCGATGACCAGTCACCATGGGGCCACGACCCCGTCGCCTGCGCGATGTCGCCCACGATCGTCATCGACCCGTTCAGCGAACGGCGGTCGAGCACCCGTAGCTGCATCGGAGTCAGGTCCTGTGCCTCATCGACGACGATGTGGCCGTAGGTGCGGACCGAGTCGGTGTCCTTGTGCCGCGGCCGCGGACCGAGCAGCTCGAGCGCCTCGTCGAGGAGTGGCACGTCGTCGTGGGTGAACGTCGCGTCGCCGGCGTCGGCGTGCCGTTCCCGGAAGAGCAGACGCCACTCCTCCTCGAGCAGGTGGCTTCCCGCCGCCGACCGCAACAGTCCCGGTGAGCCGAACAGGTCGTTGAGCAACTGGGTGGGCGTCAGCACCGGCCACATGCGCTCGAGGGCCTCGCGCACCACGGGGTCGCGACGGGTGCGCTCCCTGACGACCTCGGGGGTGGTCTCCTCGCGACTCACCGAGGCGAGGTGCTCGAACAGCAACTGCTCGACGTGACGCCGCCCGGCGTTGTGGCTCCGCACCCGGCGTCGAACCTGGCTGATGATCTCGGCGCTCGCCTCGGGCGTGATCGAGAGCCGCTGGAGGCCGTAGGGCACCCGCAGGGTCCGGGGCAACGCACGCTGGCGGTCCTTCACCGCCCGACGGACCACCCGCACCATGCGCGGGTCTCCCTTGACCCTGGCGACGTCGAGCGGGTCGGAACGATGCACACGGACGTTGGGGATGAGGTCGGCGAGCACGGCGATCTCGACGCCCGCCTCGCCGAGCGACGGCAGCACCTGCTCGATGTAGGACAGGAACAAGCGGTTCGGCCCGACCACCAGCACGCCCTGCCCCTCGAGCGGGAACCGGTGGGAGTAGAGCAGGTACGCGGCCCGGTGCAGCGCCACCACCGTCTTGCCGGTGCCCGGTCCGCCCTGGACGACGAGCACGCCGGGGAGCGGCGAGCGGATGATCCGGTCCTGTTCGGCCTGGATGGTGCCGACGATGTCGGAGAGTCGACCGGAGCGGGACTCCTCGAGTGCGGCGATGAGTGCCCCGTGGCCCTGGACCTCGCCACGGTCGAGCTCCGCGGTCGCGGTACCGAACAACTCGTCGTCGATCCCCAGCAGCGTCTGCCCGCGGCTGGCGAAGTGCCGGCGACGACGCAGGCTGAGCGGGTCGACGCCGGTCGCCCGGTAGAACGACTCGGCGACGGGGGCCCGCCAGTCGACCACCACCGGCTCGCTGTGCTCGTCGGCGACGGCGAGCCGGCCGATGTAGTACGACTCGTCGCGCTCGGTGTCGATGCGACCGAACACGAGGGAACGGCTCCCGATGTCGAGCTGGTTGAGCCGAACCTCCACGCGGTCCCACACCACGTCCCGCTCGAACCGGTTCTGGAACGTGCCCTCGCGGCCTTCGGTGACCCCCTCGCGCATCGCAGCGACCACCTGCTTGGTGCGTTCCAGACAGGCATAGGCGTGATCGATGTAGGCCTGCTCGGCCTCGAGCTCCGGGTGGGACGCCACTCACGCTCCAGCGAAAACGGGGATCGACCAGTGTAGCGCCGTCGATCAGCGGCCCGACAGCCGCCGCCGGGCGGGCCCGTGGTCAGATGTCGGCATGCCCTCCGCACCACGTGTCGCCGACCTCCCGACCGCCACCCCGAGTTGGATGCTCGACGCAGCCGTCGGAGCCGGCGCGACGCTCGTTCCGCTCCCGGCGGCCGACACGATCGTGTGGGGCGGCGCGGACGCACCCGGTGAGCTCGCCGACCTGCTGGTGGAGCACGGCGATCACATCGAGTGGGTGCAGTTGCCGTGGGCCGGGGTCGAGCCGTACCTCGACCTGTTCGACACCTCGCGCACGTGGACGTGCGCGAAGGGGGCCTACGGCGACGACGTCGCCGAGATGGCCCTGGCGATGATGCTGGCCGGACGACGGGCGCTGGTGCGCTACGGCCGCTCGACCAGCTGGCGTGCGGATGGCGAACTCGGCACCAACCTGCTCGGCGCGCGGGTCACCATCGTCGGTGGGGGTGGCATCGCGACGAACCTGCTGGCGCTGCTCGCACCGTTCGGCTGCACGACGACGGTGGTGCGGCGCGCTCCCGAGCCGGTGCCGGGCGCGGACCGCACGGTGGGCCCGGAGGAGCTCGACGACGCGCTGGCGGACGCCGACGCCGTCGTGCTCGCGCTCGCCTCGACGCCTGCGACCCGTGGCCTGATCGACGCTCGCCGGCTGGGGCTGATGGGACCCGAGGCATGGCTCGTCAACGTCGCCCGGGGTGCGCACGTGGTCACCGACGACCTCGTGGCCGCACTCCGGGACCGGGTCATCGGCGGCGCAGCGCTGGACGTCACCGACCCGGAGCCGCTCCCCGACGGCCACCCGCTGTGGTCGCTGCCGAACTGCCTGATCACCCCGCACGTCGCCAACACCTCGACGATGCTGGCACCCCGGCTCGCCGAACGGATCCGCGAGAACGTCCGGCGCCGGTCCGACGGCCGACCCCTGCTCGGCGTGGTCGACCGCGACGCCGGCTACTGACCCGCTGACGGCGCTACTGGCCGGGATCCTCGCCGAGCTCGCGCAGCGCACTTCGCAACGCGAGCCGCAACCGCCGGGCACGATCGGGGTCGAGGTGGGCGACGAGTCCCGTGCCCGCCGAGCCGACCTCCTCGGCGAGCAGCTGGACCCTCGGCGACGCGTCCTCGTAGTCGTCGCAGATCGACACGGCCCAGTTGATCGCGACGACGCCGTCGGCATCGTCGGGATCGAGGGGCGGAACGGGCACCTGGTGGTCGTCGATGCTGCGGCGCATAGGGACCCAGAGCCTACGCGTGGTTGACTTGGCTGCGATGAGCACACCGCACTCCGACTCCGCGTTCGTGCGGGCCTGCCGTGGCGAGCGCACCGACGTCACCCCGGTGTGGTTCATGCGCCAGGCGGGCAGGTCGCTGCCCGAGTACCGCGAGGTGCGTGGCACCGGCACCATCCTCCGGGCGATCGCGGATGCCGATCTGGCGACCGAGATCACCCTGCAGCCGGTGCATCGCTACGGGGTCGACGCCGCCATCCTCTACTCCGACATCATGACGCCGGTGCACGCGATCGGCTTCGGTGTCGACATCGCCCCGGGCGTGGGTCCGGTCGTCGAACATCCCTTCAGCGGACGCGACGACCTCGAGCGCCTCCGACCGCTCGACCCCGCCGCCGACACCCCGTACGTGCTCGAGACGGTGCGCAACCTGGTCACCGAACTGCAGGTACCACTCATCGCGTTCGCCGGGGCGCCGTTCACCGTCGCCAGCTACCTGATCGAGGGGCGTCCGTCGCGCACCTACGTGCGCACCAAGGCCCTCATGCACACCGACGAGTCGCTGTGGTTCGAGCTGATGGACCGCCTCGCTGACCTCGCCATCGACTCGCTCCGCTCGCAGATCGACGCCGGTGCGGCCGCGGCGCAGCTCTTCGACTCGTGGGCCGGTGCGCTCAGCCCGGCGGACTACGAGCGGTTCGTGCTCCCGGCGAGCACGAAGGTGCTCGGCGCGATCGAGGCAACCGGTGTCCCTCGCATCCACTTCGGGGTCAACACCGCCGAGCTGTTCGACCTGATCGCCGCGGCGGGCGCCGAGGTCGTCGGGGTCGACTGGCGCACCCCGCTCGACCGCGCCCGTTCCCGGGTGCCGGCGCCGACGAGCCTGCAGGGCAACCTCGACCCGGCCATCGTCGCGGCCGGTTGGGAGCCCACCCGCGTCGCCGCGCTCGACGTGCTGCGCCGCGGCGGCGGGAACCCCGGCGGACGGGGCGGCCACGTGTTCAACCTCGGGCACGGCGTGCTGCCCGAGACCGATCCGGCGACGCTCGAGCGGGTCGTCGAGCTCGTTCACTCCACGCCCCCAGGGGCCGCCACCGAGGAGACCGCGTCATGATCGGCGTCATCGTGATGGCCTACGGCACGCCTGCGACGCCCGAGGACATCGAGCCCTACTACACCCACATCCGGCGCGGTCGGCCGCCCACCGAGGAGCAGCTGGCCGACCTCACGGAGCGATACGCGGCCATCGGTGGCATCTCGCCCCTGGCCGAGCGCACCGCGGCGCAGGTCGCCGCCATCGAGACCGCGCTCGAGGCACGCGAGCCGGGTCGGTTCGTGGTGCGGCTCGGCCAGAAGCACGCAGCGCCGTTCATCGAGGACGGGGTCGCAGCACTCGTCGCGGACGGGGTCGAGCGCATCGTGGGCGTGGTGCTGGCCCCCCACTGGTCGGGTTTCAGCGTCGGCCAGTACCACCAGCGGGCGACCGACGCCGCGGCCGAATCCGGAATCAGCTTCGTCGGGCTCGAGTCGTGGCACCTGGAACCGGCGTTCGTCGGCCACCAGGCGGCGTCCGTGCGGGAACGCCTGACCGAGCTGCCCGCCGCGACCAAGGTGATCTTCACCGCGCACTCGCTGCCCGAGCGCGTGCTCGAGGGCGATCCGTACCCCGATCAGCTGCGTGCCTCGGCCGAGGCGATCGCGTCGGCGGCGGGCGTCGACCAGTGGTCGGGCTGGGGACTGGGCTGGCAGTCGGCGGGCCGCACCCCCGAGCCGTGGCGCGGGCCCGACATCCTCGAGATCCTCTCGGACCTCGCGGCCACAGGTCGTGCCGAGGGTGTCCTGGTGGTCCCCCAGGGGTTCACCTCGGACCACCTCGAGGTCGTCTACGACCTCGACATCGAAGCAGCGGCCGAGGCGGCCCGTCTGGGGCTGGCGTTCGCCAGGACCGACGTCGTCAACGACGACCCGGCGGTCATGTCCGCCATCGCGGACCGCGTCGTCGACCTCGCGCGGTGACACCCTCATCGCCGACCGCTCCGCCGGTCCCCACACGACTCCACGTGGTCGGCGGTGGCATCACCGGCCTCGCCGCCTCGTGGGAGGCCAGCGGCCACCCGGGCGTCCACGTGGTGCTCCACGAGGCCGAGGACCGACTCGGCGGCAAGATCCGCACGAGCCCGGTCCGACTCGACGGCGGGACCGAGTTGCTCGTCGACGAGGGCGCCGACGCCTTCCTCGCCCGAGTTCCCGACGCCGTCGAGTTGTGCCGCGAGCTCGGTCTCGACGACGAGCTCACCGAGCCGGCCATCGGCCGGGCGATGGTGGTCCACCGGGGGTCACTTCGGTTCCTTCCGACCGACACGGTGCTGGGGGTCCCGCTCGACCTCGAGGTGCTCGCCGGGACCGGGCTCCTCAGCGAGCACGGGACGGCCGCCGTGGCAGCGGAGTTGGACCGGGACGACCCGCCGCTGTCGGTGGACGTGGCGATCGGACCGTTCCTCTCCGAGCGTCTCGGCCCGGAACTCGTCGACACCCTCGTCGGACCACTCATCGGCGGCATCAACGCCGGCGACGTCGACCAGCTGAGCCTGTCGGCGGTGACACCACAGCTGGCGGACGCCGCCGCTGACGGCGGCAGCCTGATCGCTGCGCTCCGGCGTCGCCGTCCGGCCGGGAATCCGGGGCCGGTGTTCCACGGACTGCTGGGCGGCACGGGACGTCTCGTGGAGGCGCTCGCCGAGCAGCTCGTGGCGCGCGGCGTGGAACTGCGGACCGGACACCGGCTCGACGACCTGGCGAGCACCGGCGACGATCCCGTGGTGATCACCTCGCCGGCGCCCGCGGCCGCGCAGCTGGTCCGACAGTGGTCCCCCGACGCGGCGACCGAGCTGGATCACATCACGCACAGCTCGGTCACCCTGGTCACCTTCGTGTTCGAACGTGACGACGTCCCCGGCCCCCTGGACGCGTCCGGGGTGCTGGTCCCCCCGGGTGAGGGTCGGTTCGCGACCGCCGTGTCGTGGGGCTCGTCCAAGTGGGCCCACTGGGACGACGGCCGCCACGTCGTGCTCCGCGCGTCGGCCGGCCGGATCGGCGACGACCGGGCGGCGCACCTCTCCGACGACGAAGTGGTGGCACGACTCCTCGACGACCTCTCCGACCTGATGGGGGTCGCCGCGGACCCCGTGGGGGTCCGCGTGTCGCGCTGGCCGCTCGGGTTCGCCCAGTACACCGTCGGCCACCTCGAGCGGGTCGAACGGATCGAGGCGGCACTCGCCGCGGACCTGCCCCGGGTCGCCGTGGCGGGCGCCGCCTATCGCGGGCTCGGCATCCCGGCATGCATCCGGCAGGGACGGAACGCGACCCGGCAGCTGCTCGACCGGATGCGCGCCGGCGGCTGAGCCGATCGGCTCGGTTCCACGGTTCGGTCAGCTCGAGGCGATGGGGTCCGCAGGATCCCGCACTGCTCCCTCGACCCGCAGGTCGGGCGCGTTCTCGAACTCGAAGGTGACGTGGAACGCCCGGTTGTACTCCAGCGGCGCTGCCAGCCCGGTGAGCAGGATGTGCGTCCCGTCCTCGGTCAGCGCCACCACATCGGTCGCCCGCAGCTCGACCGAGCTGTCCGGCGTCAACTCGGCCGACCCGGCGAGGTCGGACTCGACGGTGACGCCGGTGAGGGTGTCGTCCTCGGCACCGCCCTGGAGCTCCGCGTAGACCTTGTGCTCCACATCGGGGCCGCTGTCGTCGGTCGGCTCGGTCCACAGCTCGGCGACGGTCGGCGATGCGTCGGGCAGCGCCGCGGCAGGGTTCTCGGTGGTGGTCGTGCCGTCGGCCGTCGTCGTGGTGGCATCGGCGTTGGTGGGCGTCGCGTCGTCCGACGCGTCGTCACCACAGGCCGCCGCGAGGAGCATCACAGCGGCAGCGATCACGACGACGGAACGGGGAGTGCGCATCGAGCTCAGCATGCGGTGAACCCTACGGGCGTCGCTGAGGAAAGCGGACGATCACGCGGCCTGCACGTCGATCACGAACTCGCCGCTCGCGCTGACGTCACAGTCACCGATGAGCTCGCCGGGAGTGGTGAACTTCATCTGCACCTCTTCACCCGCGCCGACGTAGAAGATCCCCGCCACGACCCCCTCGGTGTCGTCGTTGCGGATCCGGATCGTCTCACCGACGGTCACCTCGAGTCGGTCCGGCATGATCTCGACGTCGTCGCCGGCCCGGATCCGGTCCTGGGTCCCGGGAGGGATCACGTAGTCGTGGTCGACGGTTCCCTCCGGCGGCATCACCTCGAGGCGGACGCCGTCGCCGTCGCCGCGGATCGCGACGACGGCGACGACCACGACCACGAGCGCCAGCCCGCCGATCGCGACCATCCGCCCCCGGGTCACGGCTCGCGGACCTCGGCGGTGACGGTCATCTCGCCGGCCTCGGCGAAGACGAGCGTGACCTCGATGGTGTCACCCGGCTCGAGCTCGGTCTGCAGGTCGAGCAGCATGATGTGGAGGCCTCCGGGCTCGAGCGACACGGTCTCGCCGGCGGGGATCACGATGCTGTCCACCTCGCGCATCTGCATCACGCCGCCGGCCATGTCGCCACCCATGTCGTCGGCGTCCATGCCGCCGTCCATGCCGCCGTCCATGCCAGCACCCATGTCGCCGTCGGTGTCGCCACCCATGTCGCCGTCCATGCCACCGTCCGGGTCGCCCTCCGTCTCGGCCCCCGTGCCGGCTTCCTCGTCCTCGACCAGGGAGGTCTCGTGCAGCTCGACCGTGCCGGCGACGTCATCGGGCACCGACGCGCTCACGAGCTCGTCGCCGTCCTCACCGGCAGTGATCTGCAGGTAGATCGCGGTCCGGTCCGATGCGGTCAGATCCGTGGCCGGGCGGACCCAGACGTCGGCCACGGTCAGCTCCGAGTCAGCTGCCGTGGTCGCAGTGGCCTCGTCATCGCCGTTGTCGTCATCGCCACAGGCACCGAGTGCCGCGAGCGACGCTGCGAGGGCGACCGCGAGCGTGCGCCGCAAGAGGGGACTTCTGGTCATGTTGTGCTCCTGTTTTCTTGGGTTGGAGTTCCGGCGTCGGTGTCGGCGAGCAGTTGCTCGAGGTCCTTGCGGAGGTCCTCGTTGGTGATGCCGAACGGCCACTGCATGACGATGTCGCCGCGGTCGTCCACTGCGTAGAGGTCGCCCGAGTGGCTCACCTCGGGCTCACCCCCCTCGACGGGAGTGACCGCATACCGGGCGCCGAACACCTCGGCCACCTCGGCCAGGGCCGGGTCGTCCTCGATGCGGACCGATTCGCCCTCGTCGAAGAAGGTCGTCACGTAGGCGTCGAGCTTCTCGGGCACGTCGCGGTCGGGGTCGATCGTGATCATCATCACGTCGACGCGCGCCGCATCCTCGTCGTCCATGTCGAACAACGCCCGACGCAGGTCCGACATGGTGGTGGGGCACACGTCGGGGCACGAGGTGTAGCCGAAGTAGACGATGCGCAGATGTCCCGGCGCGGCGGTCAGTGGCACCGGCTCGGGGTGGGGCAACACCGGCACACCCACCTCGGCGACCGACGGCGCCGGAGTTCGCCGGTAGCCCGAGAAACCCTCGCCGTCCTGATCTGCGCCGGTCGCGTCGCTGCCGTTGCCGCCACACGCCGCGACGACCAGCAGGAGCGCCACGAACGTCGCCGACCACCGGGCCGACCTCACGAGGCCGCCTCGTCGGGGCCCAGCTCCCGTAGGTACGTCACGATCGCCTCGACCTCGGCCGGGTCGAGCTGACGCTCGGGCATGATCCCGCGGTATCCCGCCCGGATCTGGGCGTTCGGGTCGACGATCGCCGTGGTCATGTACTCCTCGTCGGCCACGACGGTGGTGCCGTCGTCGAGCTCGACCTCGGTGCCGAACACCCCGGCCCAGCTCGGGCCGACGCCGTCGCGCCCGTCCACCGAGTGACACGACATGCAGCCGTACTGCTGCGCGATCTCGCGTCCCTCCTCGGCCGCTGCGGAGAGGGTCGTGTCGGGTGCCGCCGAACCGCCGTCGTCGCCGCACGCGACGACGAGGAGCACGACGGCGACGAGGAGGCGGGGGATGCGCCACAGCGATCTCACATCCGGATGGTCGCACGGGACGGCCCCGCGGTTCCCGCGGTCGACGCAAGTGGCAGGATGACCCGCCGTGACGCCCACCAGAGCCGCCCTCGCCGTCGTCGCCGGAGCGGCGATCTGTGCGTCGTTGCCGCCGTGGGGATGGTGGCCGCTGGCGCTGGCCGGGGTCGCGCTGTGGATCCACCTGCTCGGCACGCCCTCACGCCGGGCGCGGTTCGGACTGGGTTGGTTGGTGGGCCTGGGCTGGTTCGGACCCTCGACGTTGTGGATCTGGGGTCTCACCCCTCCCGGATTCGTCGTCGGCCTGCTCGCCGGCTGGGCGCCGATGGTCGGCCTGGTGAGCCTGCTGGCGCCGCCGGATCGCCGGCGACTGCTCGTGCTGCCCGCAGGTGTGGTGCTCTTCGAGTGGTTCCACACCCATGCCCCGTTCGGGGGCGTGCCCCTCTCCATGGTCGCCATGAGCCAGACCCGGGCGCCGCTGCTGCCCGTGGCGCGCCTCGGAGGCGCGCTCCTGCTCGGCGCGGCGGTCTGCCTCCTGGGGGCCGCGCTGTGGTGGGCGATGACCGAGCGGGAGTGGCGACGTCCGGTCGCCATCGTCGCGGCGGTCGGCGTCGTGACCGCCGTGGGGGCATGGTGGCCGGCGGGCACCGTCGAGGACGAGATCGAGGTGGCGCTCATCCAGGGCGGCGGGCCCCAGGGCACCCGTTTCAGTCGTTCCGACGGCCCGGTGGTCTTCCAACGTCACCTCGACACCATGCGGTCGATCCCCGACGAGACCGACCTCGACCTGGTGCTGTGGCCCGAGAACGCCATCAACGTCGACGGCGACTTCGAGAGCAGCGGGTGGGGACCCCTCCTGTCCGAGGAGGCCGAACGGCTCGACGCCACGGTGCTCGTCGGCATCGTCGAGGATGACCCGGACGAGCCCGAGGACCGCTTCCTCAACTACGTGATCGCCTTCGAGCCCGATGGCAGCACCTCCGGACGCTACGACAAGCAGCGCCGCGTCCCCTTCGGGGAGTACGTGCCGCTGCGCCCGCTCTTCGAGCCGCTCGCCGGCGACGCCCTGCCCAGCCGGGATCAACGCCCCGGCGAGGAATCGGCCGCGCTCGACACCGCGGCAGGCCGGTTCGCGGTCGCCATCAGCTGGGAGGTGTTCTTCTCACGGATCGTCCGCGAGGGCGTGCGCGAAGGCGGACAGGTCGCGCTGAACCCGACGAACGGGTCGTCCTACTGGTTGACCCATGTCCAGACCCAGCAGGTGGCCACCTCGTCACTGCGAGCGGCCGAGTCGGGGCGTTGGCTGCTCCAGGCGTCGCCGACCGGCTTCACCGCCGTGATCGACGACCGTGGCGCAGTGCTCGAACGCAGCGACGTCAGCGAGCGACGCATCCTGTACGCGACGGTGCCGATGGTCGACGGGACCATCCCCGCCCAACTCCTCGGCGACCTGCCGGCCCTCGCCCTCGCCCTGGCGGTCGTGGCCGTGGCCTACGCACCGCGACCGCGGAGGGTGGCCGTCATTTGACCGCTCCGCGGCAGCGGCACGAAGCTTCTCGGTCATGCAGAACGGCTCCGATCCCTCCCGAGTGTCCTCCGGCGGCGCACCCCGCCGGGCCCCGGGGCCAGACGACCCGTTGCGGATCGCCTACCTGACCTACCGCGGCAAGCCCCATGTGGGCGGTCAGGGCGTCTACACCCGCCACCTGACCAAGGCCCTCGTCGACCTGGGGCACCACGCCGAGGTGCTCTCCGGCCAGCCGTTCCCGGTCGTGGACGAACGGGTCCCGCTGGTCGAGCTGCCCAGCCTGGACATCTACAACGACCACTTCCCGATGCGCATGCCCGGCATCTGGGAGCTCAAGGACCGCTGGGACTGGGCCGAGGTCACCACCTTCTCAACCGGCACCTTCCCCGAACCGCTGTCCTTCTCGTTGCGTGCCTACGGCCATCTCAAGGACCGCCGCAACGAGTTCGACCTGGTGCACGACAACCAGTGCCTCGGCTACGGGCTGCTGATGATGGAACGCATGGGCCTGCCCGTGCTCGGCACCATCCACCATCCGATCACCATGGACCGGCGCCTCGAGATGGA
>SKRR01000113.1 GCA_007118345.1 Microthrixaceae bacterium
GCATCGTGTCGCGCACGACCCGTTCGCCGGTGGCGACCACGGCCAGCGCTCGGGCCGTCGGGATGCCGAGGGCGTGCACGGCACGGGCGATGAGGTACTCGCGCAGCATCGGCCCCAGCGCGGCGTACCCGTCGCCACCACGGGCGAAGGGGGTGGGTCCGGTGCCCTTGAGGTGCAGGTCGACACGCGCTCCGCCGGGCGTCACCACCTCGCCGAGCAGCATCGCGCGACCGTCACCGAGCCGCGGTGAGTACCCGCCGAACTGGTGACCGGCGTAGGCCTGGGCAACCGGCGTGGCACCGTCGGGGACCCGGTTGCCGATCAGCAGCTCCACGCCCTCGGGTGAGCGCAACGCATCGGTATCGAGTCCCAGCTCGGCTGCCAGCACCTCGTCGAGCACCACCAACCGGGGGTCGGGGAAGCCGGTCGCGGTGGCGGGCTCGTGGAGGCCCGGGAGTTCGCGGACGAACCAGTCGTCGAGTTGGATGGCGGCGAGCGTGTCAGGGGGCACGACAGGGACAACCCGCTGCGCGGTGGCTCAGTTCCCGGGGAGCTCAGTTCCCGGACAGCTCGGTTCCCGGCAGCGCGGACCAGGGGCTCTCACCGGTGAGCATTCGCTCCACCCGGTCGCGCACCATCCCCTGCCACTCCGGATGGGTCAGCACCCAGAACCGGTTCTCGCGGATGGCCTCGACCACCAGATTCGCCACGTGTGCCGGTTGGAGCCCCTCGGCGATCGAGGTGTCGACGAGCTTGCGCAGGGCGGCGAGTCCCTCCTCGGATTCGTCCACCTGCTCTTCGACAGCGGGGTCGAACCCGGGCCGGTTGCGTTCCGAACGGTTGATCTGCGTGCGGACCCACCCGGGGCACAACACGCTGACGCCCACCTCCGGATGGGTCATCTGCAACTCGATGGACATCGTCTCCGACAACGTCACCACACCGTGCTTGGCGACGTTGTAGGGCGCCATGCCCGGGTTCGAGGTGAGGCCCGCCATCGACGCGGTGTTCACCACGTGGCCACCGCCGCTGGCGATGATCAACGGCGTGAAGGTGCGGACCCCGTGGATCACGCCCCACAGGTCGACGTCGAGGATCCAACGCCAGGTCTCGAGGTCGATCTCCCACGTCAGCCCACCACCTGACACGCCGGCGTTGTTGCAGGCGACGTGCAGTCCGCCGAAGACGTCCATCGCAGCGGTACCGACGCGATCGACCTCGGCCGCCTCGGCCACATCCGCGGTGACCGCGAACACGTCGCCGCCCGCGGCCCGGAGCTCGGTCGCTGCCGTCTCGAGCGCCGTGGTCTCGACGTCGGCCAGCACCACCTTCATCCCGAGCGCGACGAACGCATCCGCCAACGCCCGACCGATCCCGCTCGCCGCACCGGTGACGGCTGCGACCTTGCCCTCGAACTGCTCCACCTGACCCCCCTGCGACGGCTGCGGCCCTCCGGTCTACACGAGCACCGAGGCGCGCGGGGGCGAGGGCCGGGGTCCCCTAGATTCCCGGTTCCGACGCCACCCTGAGCAGACCTCCATGTCGAGCGACCCCAACCCGAACCCGACGACGCAGCTCGACCCCTCGATGGGCGCGGCGCAGGTGACCCACATGCCCGGCATCACCGGGTTGCGAGGGATCGCCGTCGCTGCGGTCGTCGCCTACCACCTCGGGTACCTGCCCGGCGGGTTCCTCGGTGTCGACGTGTTCTTCGTGCTCAGCGGGTTCCTCATCACCACGCTGCTGCTCACGGTCACCCCGGAGGGGCCTCGCGGCCTGGCGACGTGGTGGGGCCGGCGCTTCCGGCGATTGACACCGGCGGTGGCGGTCGTGGTGCTCGCAGTGCTGGCGGTCTTCCTCACCCAGTCGGGCATCGTGATCGACGCCATCGCAACACTGACGTGGTGGCAGAACTGGCACCTGGTCGCGGAAGGCACGCCGTACTGGGCCTCGGAGCCATCCCCGCTGCGACATGCGTGGTCGTTGTCGATCGAGGAGCAGTTCTACCTGGTCTGGCCGGCGGTGCTGCTGACGCTCCTCGCGCTCGCGCGACGGAGCACCGACCACCGCGCCACGGCCCGCCGCAGGGGTCGGCGGACCGTGCTGGCGGTCGCGGCCCTGGGCACCCTGGCGTCGTTCGGATGGGCGACGTACCTGGCGATGGCGACCGACACGGCGCTGTCGCGGATCTACTTCGGCACCGACACGCGTGCAGGTGCGCTGCTCATCGGCGCCGCCATGGGCGCCGCGACGCTGTCAGCGACCCGGCGCCCCGCTCGTGCGGTCAGGACCACTGCGGCGGTGAGCGCGCTGGTCGTGCTCGGCGCGCTGACCGTCGTGCTGAGCCCCGAGCTGCAGGCCACCTACACCGGGGGCCTCGCCGCAGCCGCGCTGTGCGCGCTGGTGCTCGTCGACGCAGCCGCACGCCAGGGACCCGTCGCCCGGGTGCTCGACCTGCGGCCGTTGCAGTGGCTGGGCCTGCACTCGTACGCGATCTACCTGTGGTCCTGGCCGATCCAGGTGGCCGTGGAGCAGCGCCTGCCCGACTGGCCCCGCTGGTCGGTCGCTGCGGTCACGGTGGCGGGCTCGCTGCTCGCGTCGTTCGTCTCGCTCCGGTTGGTCGAGGACCCGTTGCGACGCTCCAGCGGGTGGGCCCGGCGTGCCGTGCCTCGCCGGGTGGCGTGGTACGGGGGGACCGCAGCGATCGTCGTGGTGCTGATCGTCGCCGCGGGCTCGAGCCGCCCGAGTGAGATCGAGCAGGTCGCCGAGGAGTTCGAGCGCCTGCCGGATCCCGTCCAGCTACCGACCACGCCCGAGCAGGCCGACGACGAGGACGGGGACGACGACGAGCGGCCGCCACCTCCGCCGTCGACGACGACCACCACCTGCCCACCGCCGCCACCGCTCGAGGCGCCAGTCTTCGGCGACGAGCTGTTCGAGTTCGACGAGAGCACCGTCGCCCGGCTCGGCGACCCCGGTGCCCCGCTGTGCGGTGGCCCGCCGACCCGGGTGCTCGTGGTGGGTGACAGCACCGGGCGCGGCGCGGCCAACAGTCTGCGGCGTCACAACCCGACCGACCTCGAGGTCTGGGACCGCACCGAGCTCGGCTGCGGGATGTACGCACCGGGCCTGCCCGACTGCCCACACTGGCGCGACCACTGGTCGAACGCCGTGGACCTCATCCAGCCCGACGTCGTGCTCGCCTACCTCCGGGTGTCGGACAACCTGGTCGAGGGACCCGACCCAGAGTTCATGTCGGCCGAGGCATCGGAGCTCCGACGCTCGCAGTTCCGTGAAGCCACCGACCTGCTCTCCCGCCACGGCGCCGAGGTGATCTGGGTCCTGCCGCCGGAGCTGCTCCAGCGTGGCTCGTTCTACTGCGACGGCCGCATGACCAACAGTCCCTGCGACCCGGCGTGGATCGAGCGGTGGCGGTGGGACGTGATCGCGGTGGCGACGGAGAACGACTCGCCGCTGATCGACGTCAAACCTTGGGTCGAGGGACGGGCGGAGACCGCCGCCACCGATCGACCCGACGGGCTGCACTTCTCGGGCGCCGCGCTCGACGAGCACGGCGCCTGGTTGCTGTTCCAGCTGCGGACCCTGCTGCGCTGAGCGCAGCAGGGTCCGCGTCACCGGATCAGTACTTGTAGTGGTCGGGCTTGTAGGGGCCTTCGACCGGAATACCGAGGTACTCGGACTGCTCACGTGTGAGCGTGGTGAGCCGGACACCCAGCGCGTCGAGGTGGAACCGCGCGACCATCTCGTCGAGCTGCTTGGGCAGCACGTGCACGCCGAGCTCGTAGTCGGAGGTCTTGGTGAACAGCTCGATCTGGGCGAGCACCTGGTTCGAGAACGAGCAGCTCATCACGAAGCTCGGATGGCCGGTCGCACAGCCGAGGTTCAGCAGACGTCCCTCGGCGAGCACGATGACGGAGTGGCCGTCGGGGAACACGAACTCGTCGACCTGCGGCTTGATGGTGACGCGCTGGACGTCGCTGTGTCGGAACAGCCCCGCCATGTCGATCTCGTTGTCGAAGTGGCCGATGTTGCCGACGATCGCGTTGTGCTTCATCCGCCCCATGTGCTCGGCGGTGATGATGTCCTTGTTGCCCGTGGTGGTGATGAAGATGTCGGCGCTGTCGAGAACGTCCTCGAGCCGGACCACCTGGTAGCCCTCCATGGCGGCCTGCAGCGCGCAGATCGGGTCGATCTCGGTGACGACCACGCGGGCGCCCTGTCCCCGCAGCGACTGGGCACACCCCTTGCCGACGTCGCCGTAGCCGCACACCACCGTGGTCTTTCCGCCGATCATCACGTCGGTCGCACGGTTGATGCCGTCGATGAGTGAGTGGCGGCACCCGTA
>SKRR01000261.1 GCA_007118345.1 Microthrixaceae bacterium
ATGATCCCCTGGACCGCTCGTTCCGTGATGCCGACGCGTCCTGCGATGTCGCGCCCGCGCGCGTCCGGGTCCTGCGCGATGCAGACCATGACGTGTGCATGGTTGGTCAGGAACGTCCAGTCCGGACTCGGGTCGGCCGTGGCCACAGCTCCACTGTGTCGCGAGAACACGATCTCATCAACACGAGACCGAACACGGGAGATTGACAACACGAATGAGCCTCGTAGGTTGCGCCCATGCGAACCACGGGCCCGAACACATGAACGTCGTCGACCTCGCGGTCACCAACCTGACGAGCCCGGCGGTGCTGGCCTTCGCGCTCGGCATCGTCGCCGTGTGGATCAAGAGCGACCTGCGGCTGCCCGAGGCGCTCTACTCGTCGCTGACGATCTACCTGCTGCTCGCGATCGGCCTGAAGGGTGGGGTCGAGCTCTCCCAGGCTGATCCGGCGGCGGTGTGGCGGCCGGCGCTCGCGGCGATCACCATCGGGGTGCTCACACCGCTCGTGCTGTTCCCGGTGCTCCGCCGGGTGCTCGGCCTGAGCCGTGTCGACGCCGCTGCCCTCGGCGCCCACTACGGCTCGGTGTCGGTGGTGACCTTCACCGCCGCGATCACGTTCCTCGGCGCGCTCGGGGTGAGCTACGAGGGTTTCCTTCCGACGCTGCTCGCGATCATGGAGATCCCCGGGATCGTCGTCGCGCTCGCCATCGCCCGCTCGGGTGCGGCCGGAGGAGGGGACTGGAAGGACGCCGTGCGCGAGACCCTGACGGGACGGAGCATCGTCCTGCTGGCCGGCGGGCTCCTGATCGGTTTCCTCACCGGCCCGGACGGCATGGAGCAGGTCGCCCCCTTCTTCGTCGCCCCCTTCGTCGGTGTGCTCGTCCTGTTCCTGTTGGAGCTCGGGATGACCGCCGGCCGGCGGCTGCCCGACATCGGACGGATCGGGTTCAAGCTGATCGCGTTCGCCGTCGCGACACCGATCACGCTCGGAGCTGCCGGCGTCGCGGCGGGCACGCTGGCGGGGCTGTCCCTCGGTGGCAGCACGGTCATGGGCGTGTTGGCCGCGAGTGCGTCCTACATCGCCGCGCCGGCCGCGGTGCGGGTCGCGCTGCCCGATGCGAACCCGGCCATCTACCTGACCGCGGCCTTGGCGGTCACGTTCCCGTTCAACCTCGTCGCCGGAATCCCCCTGTACTACGCCATCGCCCAGGCGATCCACTGAACCCGACGGACCGTACGACCGGTAGCGTCACCTCTCGAGGAGCTCGCAATGCACACCAGCCCGATGAAGCTGATCACGATCGTGGCCGAGGAGGTCCTCGAGCAGCATCTCGTGCGTGACCTCGACGCCGCCGGCGCGACCGGGTGGACGATCACCACGGCACACGGTCAGGGATCACGGGGTCTGCGGGCCGGAGCCTCGGGCGGCGGCAACATCAGGATCGAGGCCGTCGTCAGCGATGAGGTCGCCGAATCGATGCTCGAGCGGCTCGCCGAGCACTGGTTCCCCCATTACGCAGTGGTGACGTGGGTGGAGAACGTCCAAGTGGTGCGAGGCGAGAAGTACCGCTGAGCCCCACCGCCCCGCTCACAGCGCGCCGCGCAACCGGGCGGCCTCGGCCACCTTCGCCACCGCGAGGCCGTACGCGGCGTCACGCAGCCCGTTGCCGTTCTCCTCGGCCGCAGTCGACACCGTCGTGTAGGCGTCGGTCATCCGCTTGCGCAGCTCGCGCTCGACGCGCGCGCCCTCCCAACGGAACTGCTGCAGGTTCTGGACCCACTCGAAGTAGCTGACGACCACGCCGCCGGCGTTGGCGAGGATGTCCGGTACCACGGTGACCCCGCGCTCCTCGAGACACCGGTCCGCCCATGGCGTCACCGGATGGTTCGCCCCCTCGACGACGAGGCGGGCCTCGACATCATCGACGTTGTCGATGTGGATCACCTCGCCGACCGCTGCTGGCACGACCACGTCGACGGGCAGTGTCAGGACCCGGTCGGGCTCGAGCTGCTCAGCACCGGCGAACCCCTGGATCGTGCCCTCACGGGCGTGGTGCCGAGCCAGCGCGTCGACGTCGAGTCCGTCGTCGTGGTGCAGCGTCACGCGCTCGTCGCCGACGGCCACGATGCGGTACCCACGTTCCCGGGCGATGCGAGCGCACCACGACCCCACGTTGCCGAATCCCTGCACCGCCACCGTGACCGAGCCGGGCTCGTCCCACCCGAGCCGACGGGCCGCCTCGTCGAGCACCACCACACAGCCGCGACCGGTCGCTGCTTCCCGTCCTTCCGACCCGCCGAGGGGGACCGGCTTGCCGGTGACCACCCCGGGTGTCCATCCGTTCAGCTGTGAGTACTCGTCGAGCAGCCATGCCATCGTCTGCGCATCGGTGTTCATGTCGGGTGCCGGGATGTCGTGGTGGTCACCGATCACTGCGCAGATGCCGCGTGTGTAGGCACGCGTCAGTCGCTCCTTCTCGGTCGCCGAGAGCGCAGCAGGGTCGACCTGGATGCCTCCCTTCGCTCCACCGAAGGGCACGTCGACCAGGGCGGTCTTCCAGGTCATCAGCGAGGCCAGCGCGCGGACCTCGTCGAGCTCGGCGTCGGGGTGATAGCGGATGCCACCCTTGAACGGCCCCCTCGCAGAGTTGTGCTGGACGCGGTACCCGACGAAGAGCCCGACGGAGCCGTCGTCACGCCGCAGCGGGACCTCGACCCGCAGCTCGGATGCGGGCATGCGGAGCATGTCGCGCATCGACGAGGAGATCCCGTTGAGCTCCACGGCTCGCTCGAAGTAGCAGTTGACCGCATCGAAGGGACTCATCTGCTCGAGAGGTTCCGGCCGTTCCATGGCGGAGCGCGTACCCGGATGAGCCCACCCACCACACACCGGGTTGTGATCTGCCGACCTGTTCCGGCCACACCGTGGAGCCGACGCGACCTGAGCCGGCTGCGTCACACTGATCCCATGGCCCTTCCCGAGCTGCGCGGCAGACGGATCGTGCTTCGCCCGGTCGCTGAACGCCACCGACCCCGCATCGTCGAGCTCCGCAGCACCGACGAGGTGTGGGCGTGGTGGCGGTGACCAAGTCCACCAGCGCCTCGTCCAGCTGCTGATGGATCGGTCCGCGACTGCTCTACCGTGGCACGCATGGGTCGCCGACTCCTCGTGATCGCCTCGCTGTTCCTGTTGGCCGTCGTGCTGTTCGGCTGCGGTGACGATGACGCCGAGATCGATGCCGGCGCGACCACCACGGCCCCGACCACCACCGACCCGACCACCACCGCTCCGACCACCACCGCTCCCACGACCGCCGGGACCGACGACGGCGAGTTGCCCGGCGAGCCGTGGGACGGGTTCCCCTCCGAGGGTGCGGAGCTGGCCGTGGTCGGCGTCGAGTCCGACGACGTGCTCAACGTGCGTTCGGGTCCCGGGGTCGAGTTCGACATCGTGGCCGAGCTGGAGCCCCTCGCGGAGCGCGTCATCGCGACCGGCGACAACCGCATGCTGGACAGCGGCGTCTGGGTACAGGTGACTGCCGACGGCGTCACCGGGTGGGCGAACTACGCCTTTCTCACACATCTGGGGTCGACCGATGACATCACCGCACAGCTCTTCCCGGACCCCGCTGACCGTCCCGGCGCCGGGACCATGGAACAGCTGGCCGAGGTCGTCGTCGGGGCGCTCGTGAGCGAGGGCCCACCGCTGACGCTGACGGTGGCCGACGGGCCCGAGGTCGGTGACCTGGCCGAGATCACCGTGGACGCACGGGGACTGCGCGACGATTCCGCGGGCGGCTATCGACTCGTGATCTTCGCGGTTCCGGACCCGGCAGCCGGTGGATTCGTGCTCCGCACGGTCGAGTCCACCGTGCACTGCACCCGTGGCGTGACCGACGAGGGCCGCTGCATCTGACACCGGTCACTACTGTGATCGCCGTGAACCACCGACGAGGGCCGGCTGCATTGGGGACGCGGCCGACGGCGACTGGGAGCAGGCGGTCGCTCGTGGCCGTGGTGCTCCTCGTCACGGCGCTGGTCGCGGCAGCGTGTGCCGACGACGGGGGCGGCGACTCGTCGGTCGAGCAGGACGTGTCCGCTCGCGCCGACGAGGTCACCGGCGCCGGGTCCGACGGGTCGGCGAGCGAGGACGACGACGGCGTCGGGCCGGGTGGTGAAGTTGCGGCGCTGCCCTCGGACGGGTGCGGGGCGGACGCACCGGAAGCCGTCGAGCTGCAGCAGATCGATCTGGAGGTCGACGGCGAACCCCGTGAGGCGCTGCTGACCGCGCCGGCGTCGGGGCCCGACGAACCGCTGCCGCTGGTGCTCGACGTCCACGGTCTGATGGAGGGCGCCCAGATCCG
>SKRR01000018.1 GCA_007118345.1 Microthrixaceae bacterium
GAGGCGACATGGCGCCGCTGCCCGGCCGACGCATGGACAATATCGTCGCCCTGGATGGAGTAGCCATCGTCCAGCAGCCTGCCGGTCCCCCGGACCAGCTCGACCCCCTGGCTCTCGAGCAGACGGCGCCCACTGTGCTCGAGTCGGGACTCGATCGAGGCGACCCGCGAGCGCAACGCCTCCAGGTCCACTGCGGGCTCGGGGACCACCAGACCCATGCCCGGTGCCTGGCGGATCTCGTCGAGCGCTCCCCCGGTGCCGATCATCGCCTTCGAGGGGACGCAGTCCCACAGGTTCGCCGCACCGCCGACGACGTCACGCTCGATGAGCACCACCTGTGCGCCGAGACGGGCCGCGTGGGTCGCGGCCTGTGTGCCCGCCGGTCCGCCGCCGATGATCACGAACCGAAGTGACATCTTCAGGATCGTACCCGCGCAGCGGACCCTGCGGATCCGGCCGTCGTGTCGGGACTCTCCACCCAGGGTCCGTCGAGCTGGACGAAGCCGAAGGGCTCGGTCGTGGGGCCCGGCCGGACCGGAAGTCGGACCGCGCGATCGAGGTGCTGGAAGTTGTGCTGGACGTGCTCGTCGTCGAGGACCACGCTGAGGTCGTAGTTGCCGGGGAAGAGCGGGAACGACTCGAACCGCTTCTCGACCCAGCCGTCACCCTCGACGATCCCCGAGTGATCCTCGGGCCAGTAGTGGTACTCGCCGTTGAGATAGATGCCGGACTCGTGGAACACACCCCAGCTGATGCGGGGGCGTTGCAGTGCGGTCCGGGCGTGGTAGTTGATTCGGATCCGCAACGGCTGACCTGTGTGGGCCATCGACACCGGATTGCCGTCCCCGTCGAAGAACTCGACGCCCGTGCACCTGAACTCGGCGTCCGGGCGGAGGAAGGTCTCGCCCTCCTCCTCGGCGGCCGCCTCGGCCTGGTCGACCGCCTCGACCTCGGCCTTGTTGACGGACTCGAGGTACGCGTTCGCCACGTCCACCGCGGTGCCCTCCATCAGGGGGCGTCCTCGCTCGAGCCAGAGCGCGCGGTCGCACATCGTGCGGACGATGCCCGTCGAGTGCGTGACGACGATGATCGTCACACCCTGTTTCCGCAATGAGTACAGGTGGTCCATGCACTTGCGCTGGAACTCCTCGTCACCCACGGCGATGATCTCGTCGATGATGAGGATCCGCGGATTGACGTGCACCGCGACGGCGAACCCGAGACGGACGTACATCCCCGACGAGTAGTGCTTCACCGGGCTGTCGATGAACTCGCCGATGCCTGCGAACTCGACGATCGAGTCGAAGACCCCGTCGATCTCCCGTCGCGTCAGGCCCATGAGCGAGGCATTGAGGTACGCGTTCTCGCGACCGGTGAGATCAGGGTGGAACCCGGCGCCCAGCTCCAGCAGTGCCGAGATCCGCCCGTCGGTTCGCACCGTGCCCGAGGTCGGTTGGTAGATCCCTGCGATGCAACGCAGCAGTGTGGACTTGCCCGAGCCGTTGTGCCCGATCAAGGCGTACATCGAGCCCTCGGGCACCTCGAAGCTGACGTCGCGCAGGGCCCAGTGCTCACGAGGACGACCGCGACGGAACGACAGCAACTTGTGCTTCAGCGAGGGCGGCCGCTCCGTGTAGAGGCGGAACCGCTTGGACATGTCCTCGACGACGACGCTCGGCATCTCAGAGCTCCTCGATCAGGTCGGCCGCCTTGCGCCCGAACGCCCACCAGCCGAGGCACAGTGCCGCGGCGGACCAGCCGAGCATCACCAGCCAGTGCGAGAGGCTCGGCGGCTGCAGCAGGTACAGCGCGTCCCGGGCCGCCCCGACGAACGCCGTCAGGGGATTCACGTTCTCGATGATCCAACGTGCAGGGATCCCCCGTAGGTCCTCGGGTACGAGCGTCACCGGGTAGATGATCGGCGTGGAATAGAAGAGCATCTGCATGAGGATTCCCACGAGGTACTGAACGTCGCGGTACATGATGTTGTAGACGCTGACGAGCAACCCGATCCCGAGCGAGAAGACCCCGATGAGCGCGACGATCGGGATCAGGAAGACGAAGGTCCAGCTGACGTTGCCGATGACGATCAACACGATGATCACGATGGCGCTCTCGATGCCCACCTGCACCAACGCGGACAACATGTTGGCGATCGCCGGGGATTCGGGCGGGAAGTAGACCTTGGAGAGCATCCCGCCCGCCGCGGAGAGGCCCTGCATCGACCCGTTGACGATGGCGTTGAAGAAGTTCCACTGCACCAGACCGATGAAGAGGAAGAGGGCGAACGACTGGGTCGTGCCATTGCCGGCCACCGGTGGCACGATCCGGAGGAACACCCCGAACACCGCGGTGTAGATCACCAGTGTCGCTGCCGGGTTGATGAGGGACCAGAGCCACCCCAGCACGCTGCGCTTGTGCTTTGCAGTGAGTTCGCGACGTGCGAGGTTGCCGATCCAGGTGCGGTATTCCCAGACCTTGGTGGGGCTGCTCATGCCCGCTGTTGGGCGGTGAGGGGCTCGTGGACCGCCGCTTCGGTCGCGGTCCGCCACGGTGGAACGAAGTTGACCCCGGGGTACAGGTTCGGGTTGTACAAGGGATCCACGGGGAAACGATGCTGCCACAGGTCCACCAACCGCTGGACCTCGTACTCCTGCACGGTGTTGTCCCTCGACATCGACTCGTAGTGCCACAGGCGCGCCTGGGAGTTCAGCGTGATCCGCAGGCCCTCGTCGACCACCTTCAAGCAGTAGTCGATGTCGTTGAAGTTGTTCGGCAGCAGCTGCGAGAGCCCGCCGACCTCGAAGAACACCGAACGCCGGGTCATCAGACATGCTCCGGTGACGGCGACGAGGTTCACCGGTATGAGGGCCTGGTCGAAGTAGCCCTCGTGGTCCGCCGGGAACCCGTGCAGGGTGTGGCACGGCAACCCGACCGCACTGAGCACGACCCCGGCATGTTGGACGCGGTCGTCGGCATAGAGCAGCTTGGCTCCGACGGCCCCGACGCCACGATCGGTGGAGAACATCAGCAGTTGTTCGATGAAGTCGGGGGTGATGACCTCGACGTCGTCGTTCAGCAACAGCAGATGCTCCCCCTCGGCGTGGACGGCACCGAGGTTGCACTGTGCGGAGAAGTTGAACTCCGGGACCCACCGAAGGAGTCGCAGCCGACTCCCACAGGTCTCACGCAGATCCTCCAACACCTCGGGGGGAGTCGACGAGTCGTGCACGATCACGAACTCGACGTTGGTGTAGGAGCAGCCCTCGACCACCGAGCGCACCGCTCGCGACACGAGGCAGATGTCCTCACCCCGGACCCGCCGAGTGGTTCCGGCGGTCGGCATGATGATGCTCACCAACGGCTCGTCGTCCAGATCGGGTCGGAGCTGCAGTCTGCCCGGCAGCGCAGGGTGCGGTTCGATCGTGGCGGGAAACCCGGTCCGATCCAGATGCTCCTGCACGGCGCGGACCTGGGAGGCGACCGCATGGGGCTTGGCGCCGAGGTCGGCAGCCGTCGATCCGACGTGCGCCCTCCATCCGTAGAGCACCTTGGGCACGTGGACGATCTGGCGAGCCTGCTCGACGACCCGGAGCACGAGGTCCCAGTCCTGGGCCGCCTCGAAGCCGTCGCGCAGCCCACCGACGGCCTCGACGACCGAGCGCCGGAGCACCGAGAAATGGCAGGTGTACATCTGCACCTTGAACCGGTCCGGGGACCATGCCGGCTTGAAGAACGGGTCGTGCCGCCGCCCCAGCTCGTCCAGCTTGTCCTCGTCGCTGTACAGGTAGTCGGCGGTCGGCTCCTCGTCGATCGCCTCCGACATCGCCGCGAGGGCCTTCGGGTAGAGCACGTCGTCGTGATCGAGCAGCGCCACGTACTCACCGGTCGCCTCGGCGAGCGCCGAGTTGGTCGCTGCCGCGATGCCCCCGTTGTCGCCACGACGGATCACCCGGATCCGTGGGTCCCGCGCCTCGGCGCGCTCCAGCAGCTCACGCATCCACGGGGCATCGGAGGCGTCATCGCTCAGGATGAGCTCCCAGCGGCCGAACGTCTGCACGACCACCGACTCGACCATGGCCTCGAACATCACGGCGTCGGTGTTCCACACCGGTACCAGGATCGAAAACCTCGGGGCTCCTTCCCGAGTGTCCGGGTGCATCACCGCCGGCCGCGCAGCATCCGGTAGGGCGCCATGAGCGTCCAGATCAGCCGCCACGACGTCGAGTTGCGAACCTCATCCAGCTGGGCGGTCGCCTCACGGGCACGACGATCGACCTCCTCGAGACGCGCGCCGGCCACCAACAGCTCTTCGTGGAAGACCTTCGCCGAGGCCTCCTTGGC
>SKRR01000356.1 GCA_007118345.1 Microthrixaceae bacterium
AACGACCGTGAGCAGCTCGGGACGCGGCGCGACGCACTGGCCGAGCGCGTCGGCCGGCTCGGTGAGGAAGCCGCACGCGCGCGCGCTGAGCTCGACGTGCTGGGCGACGAGGAACCGTCACTCGGTGCCGCGACCGCTGCCGCTGCGGCGGAGCGGGCTGCCGCCGAGTCGCACGTCGCAACGAGCGAGCAGGCGCTCGTCGACGTCGAGGCGGAGCACTCCGCGTGGGCCGCGCGGGCCGACGCGCTGTGCCTCGCCCTCGACGAAGCTCGTCAACGTGCAGGTGCGGAGCGGTTGGCGGGGCTCGACGGAGTGCTCGGGACGCTGCTCGATCTGGTCGAGGTGGACCCTGGGTGGGAATCGGCGGTGGAGGCGGCGGCCGGTGAGGCGATCGGTGCGATCGTCGTGGCCGACGTGGAGTGCGCCGCCCGCTCACTGCGCGCCCTGACCGAGGGCGACCACCGCGGTGCGGTGCTCGCACTGGGAGCGGCAGGCTCGCCGGTGACCCCTGCGAGCGGGGCGATCTCGGTGCGTGGACACGTCCGCGCCCGGCGCGACGGTGCCGCTGCAGGGGTACGGGAGCAGCTCGATCGCGTCCTCGATGTCGTGGTGGGCCACGCGGTGGCCGTCGAGGGCGACTGGCAGGCCGCGCTGCACCACGTGCTCGAGCATCCCGAGCGCGTGGTGGTCACACGCGACGGTGACCGCTTCGGCGCCGGCGGTTGGCGGGTCGGCGCCGCCCGGTCCGGCGCAACGGGCGCGGCGATGGAAGAAGCCCAGCAGCGGGCCGAGGCCACGCTCGGCGCACGTGAGGAGGCGCGGGCCGTGGTGGAAGCGGCCCGGTCTCGACTCACCGCGGCTCGTTCCGAGGAGCAGTCGGCGATCCGTGCGGTCGACGAGGCCTCGACCCGACGTCGCTCCCTGACCGACACCATCGCGCGCCTGGATGGCGATGCTGAGGAGGCGAACGCCGAGCTGGCCGCACTCGGCGCCCACCTCGGTGAGCTCGGCGACCGGCTCGCCCGGGAGCAGTGGCGCGTCGAGGAGCTCGCTGCGTCCTTGCCCGGACTCGAGGCGGCGGACGAGGAACTCGGTGAGCAGGCGCGCCGGATGGTGCTCGCACGCGAGGCGCTCGAGGACCACAGCGGACGCGTCGCTGCCCTGCGCACCGACCTGGAGGTCCGCTCGGCGGGCGCGGAGGAGCGTCGTCGCTACGTGACCGAACGACTGGAGCAGGTGACCGAACGGCTGTCGCGCAACCTCGCGGAGCGTGATGCGGCCGCGCTGCGACGCACCCGGCTCGAGGTGACCGCGGCAGCGACCGACCGGCTGAGCGACTTCGTGACGCACCGGTTGCGGGTCATCGAACAGAACACCGAGCTGCTGCGCGACGAGCGGCGTCGCCAGTCCGACCGGACCCGTTCGGTGACCAACGCGCTCGAGCAGCTCCGCTCCGAGCGACAGGCCGCCGAACGGCGACTCGAGGAGCTGCGCACCGAGCTGCAGCGCTCCGAGGTGGCCGAGGCAGAGTGCCGGCTGAGGATCGACACGGCGACCGAAGCCGTGCGGCACGAGCTCGACGCCGAACCGGACGCTGCGGTCGCGGCGGAGTGCCCGCCGGTTCCCGAGGGGGTGACTCCTGCCGCACGCGCCCGTGAGCTCGAGCGCGAACTGCGCCTGATGGGGCCCATCAACCCGCTCGCCCTCGCCGAGTTCGAGGAGCTCCAGGAGCGACACACCTTCCTCGAGTCCCAGCTCGAGGACGTCCGCCAGACGCGCCGGGAGTTGTCGAAGGTGATCCGCGCGGTCGACGAGGAGATCGTGAAGGTCTTCTCGTCGGCGTTCGCCGACGTGAGCACCAACTTCGCGGCACTGTTCGAGACGTTGTTCCCCGGTGGGACCGGTGCGCTGCGGCTCACCGATCCGAACGACCTGCTCAACACCGGCATCGAGATCACCGCGAAGCCCTCCGGCAAGAACGTCCGCAAGCTCTCGCTGCTGTCGGGAGGTGAGCGGTCGCTCACGGCGCTGGCGTACCTGTTCGCGGTGTTCCGGTCCCGCCCGTCACCGTTCTACGTCATGGACGAGGTCGAGGCGGCCCTCGACGACGTCAACCTGCACCGCTTCCTCGACCTCGTGGCCGAGTTCCGGCGTGCGGCGCAGCTGATCATCGTGAGCCACCAGAAGCGGACGATGGAGGCCGCGGACGTCCTCTACGGGGTCACGATGGAGCCGGGTGGGTCCTCCAAGGTGGTCTCGGAGAAGGCCTCGGCCGTGCTCGAGTCCTGAACCCTGCTGGTCGGTCAGATGAAGCGGCCGAACCAGCGCATCGACAGAGCAGCTCCGGCGAGCAGCAGCACCAGCGCGACGGCGACGTAGCGGTACCCGATCTCGGTCGCTTCCTCGTCGAAGCCGACCGTCGATCCGATCTCCTCGTAGACCTGGTCGAGCTCACCCGCGGTCTCAGCGGTGAAGGTGAGGCCGCCCGTGCCCTCGGCGAGCATCCGCAGCTCCTCGACGTTCACCGGAACCGGCACCAGTTGACCGACGCCGTCGCCCTCCTCGTCGATCAACACCTGGCCCCCCGCGGTGCCGTAGGCGATGGTGGACACGGAAATGCCCGCTTCCTGGGCCAGCACCATGGACTCCTCGGTGGGCATCCCCACGGTCGTCTCACCGTCGGAGAGCAGCACGATCGCCGCTTCAGGCGCGCCGTCGACGCCGATGCCCTGATCCGCGATCACGTCGAGCGAGAGCTTCACGGCGTCGCCGATCGCCGTTGCCCGATCCAGCTCGAGACGGTCGATCGCGGTCGTGACCTCCTCGTGGTCCTGGGTCGGCGGCACCACGAGTCGAGCGGTGCCCGCGAAGGCGACCAATCCGACGTTCAGGCGGTCGGGCAGCTCGTCGACGAACTCCTTCGCGCCCTCCTGGGCCGCGATGAACCGGTTGGGGCTGATGTCCTCGGCGGCCATCGACAGCGAGACATCGAACGCGAGCATGATCGTCGACCGCTCGCTCGGCACGCGCTCGGTGGCGACCGGCTGTGCGACGGCGACGAACAGCAACGAGATCGCCACCAGGAACGTGCCAGCGACGAGGTGCCGGCGCCACCCCGGACGTCGGGGTGCGATCCGGTCGAGCAGCCCGAGGTTCGAGAACCGCACCGCGACCCGCGGCCGGATGAACTGCATCCCGACATACCCGGCGAGCGCAGCGAGGACGACGAGCAGCAGCCAGAGTCGTCCGGGCTCGCGGAACCACTCGCTCATCTCGGACTCCTCGACGCGGTCATCTCGACGGTGTGGCGGCGCCGCGAGACGTGCCGAGCGAGGTCGAGCAGCCAGTCGCGGTCGGTGCGCAGCACGACGTGGTCCGAACCGGCGCTGCGAACGGCGGAGGCGATCGCATCCTGTTGTTCGGCCGCCGCACGCGCGTAGGAGGCACGGAGCTCGGCGTCGTCGGTGTTGACCTCGCGTGTGGCGCCGGTCGCCGGGTCGCTGAAGCGCACCACACCCACCGCGGGCAGTTCGACGTCGCGGGGGTCGAGGACCTGGACGCACAGGGTCGAGTGCCGCAGCGAGACGCTGCCGAGCGCGATCCGCCAGTCATCAGGGTCGACGAGGAAGTCCGAGATCATGACGACCAACCCCCTGCGGGGGGCCATCGAGGCGACCTTCCCCAGCGCCGCACCCAGGTCGGCGTCGGTCCCCCGGTCCGCCCGGGGAGCACGCAGCACCTGGTCGAGGATCCCGAGGAGGTGGCGTCGACCCTGTCGCGGCGGCATGGTCCGTGGCGGTCCGCTGCCGACGATCACCGAGCCCACGCGGTTGCCGCCGCGGGCGGTGAGCAGGCCGATGCCGGCCGATGCGGCCAGCACCAGGTCCCGCTTCTCGCACTCGGCGGTGCCGAAATCGAGTCGTGGTGACCGGTCGACGACCATCCAGGTCTCGAGCTCGCGGTCGGCGATGGTCTGACGGATGTAAGGGGTCTGCATCCGAGCGGTGACGTTCCAGTCGATGTGGCGCACGTCGTCGCCGGGCTCGTAGCGGCGCGCCTCACCGGGCTCGGACCCACGGCCGGGGACGATGCCCATGAAATCGCCGTGGAGCATGCCGTCGAGCCGGCGGCTGACGTCGAGGGTGAGTCGGCGGATGATCTCCTCGGGTGGTCGCTCGCCGACGAGCCCCAGGGTGTCGGACAGCCCGCCCACCGGGGTCACCACCGGCACGGTTCCGTAGGCCATCGCCTGCATCTGGGTCAGCCCGCACGGTTCGAAGCGGCTGGGCATCAACAGCAGGTCGGCACCGGCGATCAGCTGATGGCCGAAGGCGTCGAGGA
>SKRR01000028.1 GCA_007118345.1 Microthrixaceae bacterium
CCGACCCGTGGAGGGCGGGCGCGATCGAAGAGGAGAGGTGCAAAGTTCCCAGCCATGACTCAGTCATCGGACACCTCGACGGCTCACTGAAACGTTCTGTGAGAAACTTCTCTCCGGGAAGCCGGGCGCGTCGGCGCCCGACCGTAGGGGTCGGGCACCGATCCTGGATGGTCGGGTGGGGGAGATTTGAACTCCCGGCCTCCTCGTCCCGAACGAGGCGCGCTACCAAGCTGCGCCACCACCCGTACGTCGCCAGATCGTACCGGTCCGCGCGCAGCGGCGGAAATGCGTCCGGGTCCGGTCGGGCCCCGTCTCAGCCGGCGAGTCCCTCGGTGTGGGACCTGCCGTCGAGCACCGCGTTCGTCGCCCGCATCAACCGCAACGGGTCGATCGGCTTGATCAGCCAACCTTCGGCCCGGGCCCGACGAGCGAGGAACACGTCGGCGGAACGGTCCAGGAGCATGATGACCGGGACCGGATCGAGCCGTCCGGCGCCCTCCTCGTTGCGCAGCGCGAGCGCGGTGGCCACGCCGCCCATGTTCCCGATCTGCAGGTCGAGCATCACCAGATGCGGCGAGAGCTCCCGCACGGCAGCGAGCACGTCGCGACCCGCCCGGACCCGGGCGACGGTGGTGGCGGAATCGGCGAGCGCGGCGTCGACCTCGGCGAAGACCTCGTCGGCGTCGGTGGCCAACAGGAAGGTGCGGTCGACTCCGTCGTTCACGAACCGCGACGTTACCCGTGGTCGCAGGTCGCGCCCCAACCCCGGGACGCCCCGAACGCGCCCGGACCGCGGGTCAGTTGCCGGCGTCGCCGAACATGATCTCGCCCAACGCGTCCAGGTGCTCCAGGTCGGTGACCTCGACCGCCTGGACGGGCACCCGCACCACGGGAGCGGGTGCCACCTTCTCCGCCAGCCCCGACAAGTGGCCCTCTTCGCCCTCGGCGAGCTGCCGGGCGTCGGCCAGCGCGGTGTAGTGGTCCGCCAGCGCGGTCCCTTCCAACGACGCCGCCCGGGCCCGGATCGCAGCGGCGCCGCCCGCGACGGTGCCGTCCGTCGCCGCGAACGCCGGCTGCATCCGGTTCACCACCAGTGCCCGTACCCCGATGCCGTGGCCGGCGAGCTCGGTGGCGAAGTAGTCGGCTTCGGCCACCGTGTCGGACTTGGGCGAGGCGACCAGCACGAACGCCGTGTCGGACCGGCGCAGGAGCTGGTGGACGTGGGAGGCACGCTCCTGGAATCCGGACTCCATGCCCTCGAACGCACCGAAGAACGCGATCGCGTCGCCGATGACCTCCGCCCCGACGACCTTCGCGATCGACCGGGTGAGCGCCTGCGCGGCGACGTTCACCGCTTTCACGAACCCACGGGTGGGCGCCATGAAGACCTTGTAGAGGCGGTGGTCCAGGAAATGGGCGAGCCGCTGCGGTGCGTCGATGAAGTCGAGCGCGTTGCGGGTCGGGGGCGTGTCGACGACGACGAGGTCGTAGTCGCCCTCGACCGCCAGCTCGTAGAGCTTCTCGGACGCCATGTACTCCTGGGTTCCCGACAACGCGCCCGAGATGTTCTCGTAGAACGTGTTCGCCAGGATCCGTTCCGCCTGCTCCGAGTCTGCTGCGTAGCGCTGCACCAGACCGTCGAACGTCGCCTTGGTGTCGAGCATCATCGCCGACATCTCCCCGCCGTGGCCGGGTTCGTCCCATGGCCCCGAGATCGGGGCAGGTTCGTTGGTCAGCTCCGCCAACCCGAGCGCGTCGGCGAGGCGACGGGCGGGGTCGATGGTCACCACCACCGTTCGTCGTCCCTCTGCAGCGGCCCGCAGGGCGATCACCGCCGCCATGGTGGTCTTGCCCACCCCGCCGGATCCGCAGCACACCACCACATGGCTCGAGCCCACCACCTCGCTGAAGGTCGTCACCCCGGCCGCGTCGGAACGGTTCACGCCGACGACCCCACCGTGGGGAGCGCCTCGACCCGCTCCCACAGCACCTCGGACAGGTGGTGCACGTCGTGCGCGTCGAGGTCGGTGGTGAACATGAACGGCAGGTGCAGCTGCGGCAGCGGGAGTTCCATCGCGAGCCGATCCAGCTGCGCGTCCTGCAGGGCGCGGCGGGCCCGACGGAAGTCGGAGGACGCAGCCAGCACCTCCGCCTCGCCCTCCAGGAGCCTCGCGCCGGCGTCGGCCGCTGCGGTGACCGGATCCACCTCGAGGCCGGGGAGCTCCTCGAGCAGGCCGTTCACCACGACGGGGCCCAACGTGAGGCCCACCTCGTCCTCCAAGCTGTACGCCGTCTCGATCAGTTCGTTGACAGGGGTCTCCTCGGGGGCGGTCACCAGCAGCACCCGGCAGCGCCGGGGATCGCCCAGCAGTGCCAGCACCTCGCGAGCCTGTGAGTTGATGGGTCCGACCGACACGGCGTCGACCAACCCGGCCGCGCTGCGCAGGAAGCTGATCGCGTGACCCGCCGCCGGCGCGTCCACCACGACGAGGTCGTACTCGCCGGCGCGCTCCAGACGCTTCACCTCGCCGAGCACGAGGATGTCGCGGATGCCGGGCACCGCGGTCGACACCAGCTCGACGGCGCCCGAGGCCACGAGTCGGTTCGAGATCCGGCTGAGTCCGTGTTCGCGGAGGTAGTTCACCAGTGCCTCGTCCGGAGTGATCGTCCTGGCGGTCACCCCGCCCTGCCCGTCACCGGCTTCGATCAGCACCTGTTCGTCGAAGCGCAACGGCTCGACGCCGAACATCGAGGCGATCCCGCTCTTGCCCTCCAGCTCGATCAGGACGGTCCGCAGACCGGCTGCCGAGGCGGCGGTGGTGAGGGCCGAGGCGACAGCCGTTTTGCCCACCCCGCCTTTCCCGGCGACGATGATCACTCCGGATGCAGTGAAAAACTGCTCAGGATCCACGCTGTCCCTTCGGAGGCCCTGCGGTGGGAACACTACCCAGCCGGTTCCGGCTGATCGTTATCGCCGCTGTGCTCGGCGCGGGTCTGACCGCGTCGCTGCTCGGCGCGCCCGCCGCCAGTGCCCAGGACGCCCGGTGCGCGGAGGGGTGCGTGAACGTGGTGGGCATCGACGGGATCATCGACGAGATCGTGGCCGACTTCATCATCGAGAGCGTACGGTCCGCCGCGGCCGACCCGGATGTCGTGGCCGTCGTGCTGCAGATGGACAGTCCGGGCACCGCGGTGTCCGACACCCGTCTCGACGAGGTGGCCGACGCGATCGCGAACGCCGGCGTGCCGGTGTCGGTCTGGATCGGAGCAGCCGGCTCCGAGGCGCTCGGGGGCGCCGCCGAGCTGGTACTGGTCGCCGGCTCGTCGGGAATCACCCCGGGCGCCGAGATCGGCGACGTCGGCCGCCAGCGGCTCTCGACCACCCAGTTCGGTCGGCTCTTCGGTGGCGACCTCGTCGGCGCGCTGACGCAACGATCGACCGGCGAGGACGCGGTCGAGGCCGGGCTCGTCGATCGCTTCTCGCCCACACTCGTCGAACACGTGAGCGAGCTGGATCAGGTCGACGTCACCGAGGAGGCCGGTGACGACGGCGAGGTGCTGCGGAGCCCGGTCCAGGAGGTGCGCTTCTCGAAGCTGCCTCTCCAGACCCAGCTGCTGCACACTGCGGCGAGTCCGTCGGTCGCGTACCTGCTGCTGATCATCGGTCTCGGGCTGCTGCTGTTCGAGTTCTTCACCGCCGGGGTCGGCGTGGCGGGGGTCGTCGGTGCCGGGTTCTCGATCCTCGGCGGCTACGGGGTCGCGGCGCTGCCCCACAACACGTGGGCCCTGGCCCTGGTGCTGCTGGCGATGCTCGGCTTCGCGATCGACATGCAGACGGGTATCCCGCGCCTGTGGACCTACATCTCGATGGCGGCGTTCACCATCGGGTCGGTGTTCCTCTTCACCACGTTCCGACCGACCTGGATCGCGCTCGTCGTCGGCGTCGCCGGGATGGGCGCCACCGTGTTCTCGGGCATGCCGGCGATGATCCGCGCCCGGTTCGGTACCCCGACGATCGGACGGGACTGGATGGTGGGGGAGCTCGGCGAGGTGACCGATGACGTCGACCCCGAGGGCACGGTGGAGATCCGCGGGGCGCAGTGGCGTGCCCGGACGAACCGTGCGACGCCGGTGCTCTCCGGTGCGCGGGTACGCGTGGTCGAGATCGACGGTCTCGTGCTCGAGGTCGAACCCGAGGAGGGCGGCGCAATGGACTACCGCGAGATGCGCGATCGCCGCCGGGATGAGCCCGATGGGACCGGCGACGCCGAGGAGTGACGTCGGACCGACTCCCCGGCCGCGCCGTGGTGCTTGCGAGAGTGAGCGCAAC
>SKRR01000323.1 GCA_007118345.1 Microthrixaceae bacterium
TCCCGGTAGCCATCTTCCACGGCGATGAGCTCCTTCGTTCCGTCGGGCCGGGCTCCGATGAGGACCAGCAGACAGATCCGGTCCTGCTCGCCCAGGCGCACGTTCACGTGCACCCCGTCCGCCCACACGTAGACGTAGTCCACACCCGAGAGGTCGCGGCGCCGAAACGCGGCGTACTCCTCCTCCCACACCCCCAGCAGCCGCGTGATGTTGGCCGCCGAGAGCCCCGCAGCATCTTCGCCCAGCAGCCCCTCGAGCGCCGGGCGGAAATCCCCCGTCGAGAGCCCCCGCAGATACAGGATCGGTAGCGTCTCCGCCACCTTCGGCGACCGCCTCATGTACGGCGGCAGGATCCGGCTCGTGAACTTCTCGCCCTCCCGTCCGTCGTGGACCCGGGGCGCCTTGATCTCCACCGTCCCCGCCCCGAGTGTCACCTTGCGGGGCCGGGCCCGGCCGTTTCGCACCACCAGGGCCCGCCCCTCCCCGTCTCGCTCCCCTCGGTGGCGGGCCGGGACAGTTCCAGTGCCAGCTCGGCGTCGGTGCACCCGATGGCGGTGGCCAGGATCCGTCGGGCGTCACGTTCTGCGGTGCGCGACCCGGCGCCCGCGAGGCGCTCGACCGCACCGCTGAGCAGTTCACGCCAGGTCACCGACCCGTCGGGCGCGGGACTCATGCCGGACGACCAGCGAGCAGGCGGGCGCGTTCTTCGGCAGCGAGCGCGTTGCTGATGTCGTCGAGCTCGCCGGTGAGCACCCGGTCGAGGTGGTACACCGTCAGCCCGATCCGGTGGTCCGACACCCGGTTCTCCTTGAAGTTGTAGGTGCGGATCTTCTCGCTGCGGCCACCGCCGCCGATCTGGGCGCGCCGGGCGCCCGACGCCTCGTCGGACCGTCGTTGCTGCTCGAGTTGCAGCAGTCGGGCCCGGAGCACCCGAAGCGCCTTGGCCCGATTCTGGAGCTGGCTCTTCTCGTCCTGCATGGACACCACCAGTCCGCTCGGTCGATGGGTGACGCGCACCGCTGAGTCGGTGGTGTTCACCGACTGCCCCCCGGGGCCCGATGCACGGAACACGTCCACGTCGAGGTCCGCCGGGTCGATCTCGACCTCGACCTCGTCGGCCTCGGGCAGCACCGCCACCGTCGCCGACGAGGTGTGCACACGCCCCTGGGACTCGGTGACCGGAACCCGCTGCACCCGGTGCGGGCCGGCCTCGAACTTCATGTGCGCCCAGACGCCCGGCCCGGCGAGCCGGACGATCGCCTCGCTCACCCCACCGAGGTCCGACGCCTGCGAGGACAGCACCTCGAAGGACCACCCTCGACGCTGGGCGAAACCGCGGTACATCTCCAGCAGGTCGCGAGCGAACAGGTTCGCCTCCTCCCCGCCCTCAGCGCCCCGCAACTCGACCAGTACGGCCCGGTCGTCGTTCGGGTCGCGGGGCAGCATGGCGAGCCGGAGCTCCTCGTCGATCTCGACGAGGGCGGCATCGGTCCGATCGAGATCGGCGCGGAGCGCGTCGCGCTCCTCGCTGCCTGCCGACTCCAGCAGCTCGGCGGCGGCCTCGGCGTCGCCGGTGAGCTCGGCCCGCCGCCGGAGCAGCTCGACCATCGGGAGCAACTCGCTGTGACGGCGGGTCAGCTCCAGATGGCGCGACCGGTCGGCGATCACCTCCGGGTCGGCCAGCAGGCGCTCACACTCCTCGTGCTCCCGCTGCAGCTCCTGCAGCCGGACGTCCCAGCGGTCCTCGTCACCAGTGGGTCCGCCAGCCACCTCAGCCCCAACCCACGGGGACGGCGACCAAGGAAGCGGGTGCGCTGAGCGACGCCGCCAGGAGCATCGTGGCGGGATGGTGGTCCCGTTCGGGCAGCGCGAGCACCAGCCGTGCGTCGGGAGCGTGTGCAGCACGGATGTCGGCGGCGTGGGGGACCAGCCCGGGGTCGATCCCGGTCGAACACACGACCACCAGCGGCGCGCCGGACTCGTCCTCGCCCACGGCGGCGGCGGGGTGCACGTCACGCAGGCCCGGCCGCTCGACCGGCGTCGCGACGGGCTCGAGCCACGAGGCTCCGACCAGGGCCGGATCCGCCACGAGATCCGTGCGCAACCAGCGCTCGCGTGCGAGACGTTGCAGCGGGTGCGTCGGAGCCCCCGGATAGCGGTGACGGCGCACCGCCTCGACCGTGCGGGCCAACGACGACGCCGGTGGCTCGTCGGGGTGCACGGCCGCGACCGCGTCGCGGTCGAAACGCCCGACCCCCGCCTCGAGGTGCAACTCGTCGTCGCCGCCGACCTCGACGGGCCATCGCACCAGTCGAGCGACCTCGAGCCCGAGCAGCTCCCCGGTGATCACGCCGTGCTCGACGACGACCTCGAGCCCGGCGTCGCGCAGGAGCGCGACCAGCTCCCCACCGTCCTCGGGCCCGGCGGCCGGCGGCACCAACGGTTCGGGCGCTGCCGGGGAACTCGTCGCACCCTCGACCCGGCGCACTTGCACCGCGCGGCCACTCGTCGAGAAGTAGCCGGCGAGTCGTGCGGCGACGCCGGCCTCGTCGTCGACGAACAGCACCAGACGTCGGGCGTCCTGACGCATGGCCCACAGCACCGCTGCCCCCACCGGCGCAGTGCCGCCGCGTTCGCACAGCACCGTGGCGGTCCCGTGGGCCTGACTGGCCGTCAGCGCACCGAGGTCGACCGGCTCGGGCGCGTCGGTCGAGTCGCGCTCACGTCCCTCGCCGAGCAACCTCCGCCGCAGGCCAGTGAGTTTCGCCCGACGGAGGCGGATCCGCTGATCGTCGTCGGCTCTCACGTGCTCGGATCGCCTCGCCATGGCGCAGCGCGGCGCGGCACGGTCAACCGTCGCTGTCGGCGGTCTCCGGCGCGTCGGCGGCCTTGCCCTTGCGGCGACCGTAGCGACGCTCGAAGCGCTCGACGCGGCCCGCGGTGTCGACGATCTTCATCTGGCCGGTGAAGAACGGGTGGGTGAACGCCGAGATCTCGACCTTGGCCAGCGGGTACTCGTTCCCGTCGGTCCACTTGGTGGTCTCGGCCGTCTCGATGGTGGACTTCGTCAGGAACGTGTCGCCCGACGACGTGTCCTGGAAGACCACGTAGCGGTAGTCGGGGTGGATTCCGGGCTTCATTTCGCTCTCCGTCGGTGGCCCCGGTTTCCGTGCGGGGCCCGGGTGAGGGGACAGATCAGTATGGCGCACCTGCGGGCCGGGGGCGAACCGGCTCCATCACCGTGCCGACACTCAGCGCACCGGCGCCGACGAGGCGACCTCAGCGAGGAACACCTCGTTGGTGGGGAACTTCTTCATCTGCTCGTAGATGTGCTCCAGCGCCCGGGCGGAGTCACCCTCGGCCTCGAGCGCCGCGACGATCCGTCGCAGCTTGTGGACCCGCTGCAGCTCGGCGCGGTCGAGCAGCAGCTCCTCGTGGCGCGTCGAGGACGCTGCGACGTCGATGGCGGGGAAGACACGTTGCTCGGCGGCAGAACGGTCCAACCGCAGCTCCATGTTGCCGGTGCCCTTGAACTCCTCGAAGATCACCTCGTCCATCTTCGAACCGGTCTCCACGAGCGCAGTGGCGATGATCGTGAGCGATCCGCCGTCCTCGACGTTGCGGGCGGCGCCGAAGAACCGTTTCGGTGGGTACAGGGCGCTGGTGTCGAGCCCCCCCGACATGATGCGACCCCCCGAGGGCGCCGCGAGGTTGTAGGCCCGGGACAACCGCGTGATGCCGTCGAGCACGATCACGACGTCCTGGCCCTGTTCCACCATGCGCTTGGCACGGTCCACCGCGAGCTCGGCGACCTGGACGTGCTCCTCGGGCGGACGGTCGAACGTGGATGCGACCACCGCACCCTCGATCGAACGCCGCAGATCGGTCACCTCCTCGGGACGCTCGTCGAGCAGCAGCACCATCAGCTCGACCTCGGGGTGGTTCGCCTCGATGCACTGGGCGATGGTCTTGAGCACGGTGGTCTTGCCCGCCTTCGGCGGCGCGACCACGATCCCTCGCTGGCCCTTGCCGATCGGCGCGACCATGTCGACCATGCGACCGATGAGGTCGTAGGGGTGGTCCTCCCGCTCGAGCCGCAGCCGCTCCTCCGGGAAGAGCGGTGTCAGCTGTTCGAACACGGGGCGTTCCCTCGACGTCTCGGGCTGTCCACCGTTGACGGTGTCGACCCTCAACAGCGCGGGGTTCTTCTCTCCGCGGTTGGCGGGACGCGACGCGCCGGTGATCCAATCACCTCGGCGCAGGCCGAGCTGGCGGGTCTGCTTCACCGACACGTAGACGTCATCGCGGCTCGGCAGCA
>SKRR01000184.1 GCA_007118345.1 Microthrixaceae bacterium
CAGGCGAGGTCCACCACGACCGATCCCGGTGGCAACCCGAGTGCGGACACGGTGCGGCGCCGCCAGCCGACATCCATCCGGAAGGTCATCAGACGGTTGACGAGGTCGTAACGCGGTGCGATCACATCGAACATGACCTGCACCGAGCGGGTCTTGTCCTCGCCGGTGGGGAGTGGCTCGTCGGCGCGTGGGATGTGGCCGCGACCCGGCTCGGAGGTGGGGTTCGCAGGTCGGGGGGCCGTCATGGGCCCGAGCCTACGGGCGGGCCCCGCTGGGCGCCGAGCCGACGATCCCTGCAGCCCAGCGGTAGTCCGCCTTGCCCGACGGTGCGCGTTCGACGTGGTGGACACGCACGATCGACTTGGGCAACTTGTAGCGAGCGATGTGGCGGGAGGCCTCCTCGAGCAGGTCGTCGTCGCTTGCGTCGACCCCCTCGACCAACTGGACGACCGCGACGACCTCCTCGCCCCACCGCGAGGACGGCCGGCCCGCCACCACGCAGTCGCTCACCGACGGGTGCGCGACCAGTGCCCGTTCGACCTCCTCGGCGAAGATCTTCTCCCCACCCGAGTTGATCGTCGCCGAGTCGCGGCCGAAGAGCTCGATGCCGCCTCCCGAGCGCCAGCGCGCACGGTCACCGGGTACCGCGTGGCGGACACCTCCGAGCACGGGGAACGTCGTTGCGGTCCGGTCCGGGTCACCCAGGTACCCGAGCGGTACGCGCCCCCTCTGGGCGAGCCAGCCGAGCTCGGACTCGTCGGGTTCGAGGGGACGGCTGAGATCGGCCGAGAGGATCGTGGTTCCCGGGCCCGGGTCGAAGACACCGCTGGTGGCCGGTCGTCCCACCACGCTCAGCTGGCGTGCCTGCTGGCCAGCTTCGGAGGCACCGAGCCCGTCCAGCAGGATCATGCTGGGCACGGCCGCCAGGAGGCGGTCCTTGATGCCCGGCGAGAGGGTGGCTCCTCCGCTGACGAGGACCAGGAGCGACCCGAGGTCTCGCCCGGAGCGCTCCATGGCCTCGACCAGCGGACGCCCGAAGGCGTCGCCCACGATCAGCAGGATGTCGATCCGCTCCGCCTCGATGAGCGACACCACCTCGTCGGGGTCGAAGCGGTCGGTGGTCGTGGGCACCACGACGGTGTTGCCGTTCGCGAACCCGTTCAACGCCATCCAGTGGGCCGCGCCGTGCATGAACGGTGGGGCCGGGAGCAGCCGGGCGCCGCCGTTGCGTGCGTTGTCGCGCACCTCGTCGAGCGATCCCCACTCCCGGTCGCTGTCGAGGCGGCGGCCACCGAGTGCACCGACGAAGATGTCGGCCTGTCGCCACAGCACGCCCTTCGGGGGCCCGGTGGTCCCACCGGTGTAGAGCAGGTAGAGGTCGTCGGGTGAGCGGGCAGCGACGGCGTCGGCCGGGAGTTGGTCGGGCTCGGCGGCGAGGGCGGATTCGTACCACTCGGCACCGTCCAGCAGCGGCTCGCCGCTGCTGTCGTCGACCTGCCAGAGCAGGGCGGTGGGGTCGAGGCGTTCGCGCACCGCGGCCACTGTCGGAGCGAATCGGGAGTGGAACACCACCCCTCTTGCCCCGGCGTCATCGAGGAGGTAGGTGAGCTCCTCGGCCACGTAGCGATGGTTGACGTTGAAGGGCACGACCCTGGCCATGAGGCACCCGAGCATCGTCTCGAGGTACTCCGGACCGTTGTGCAGGTAGATGGCGACGTGATCCTGTCCGCTCTCGTGTGGACGGAGTCGATCACGCGGGACGACGGTGCCCAGGCCGCGCCGTCGCAGGGCGTTGGCCAGGCGCCGGGTACGGCGGGCGACGTCGTCGTAGCTGCGTTGCGTGTCGCCGTGCACGATGCACTCGCGCGCCGGAACCGCGCTGGCGACCGCGTCGAACACCTGCGCGACGTTGAACTCCACGGCTCCGCCGCACCTCCCCCCAGCACCGGCGGCCCTCGCCGATCCACCGACGTCGATGCTAGGCGCAGCGAGGATCCGCTCCCGGCACTGCGAGTGTGAGGAGGTACGTGTCGATCAGCTCGCTCGCGCAGCGGTTCGCCCCGTAGGCGGTGTGGCCTTCCTCCTCCACGGTCACCAGCACCCCCGACTCCAGTCGTTCGGCGACCACGACGGCGTTCTCGTAGGGCGTCGCTGCGTCGCCGGTGTTGCCGACCACGAGCACCGGTGGGGCGTCCGGCGCGGTGATGGCCCGCGGCGAACCCGAGGGCGGAGCAGCCCAGGTCGCGCACGGGAGGAGCTCGTTCGCCACCGTGGCGCCGAAGCGGCTCGATCGCTCACGTGCCCGGTCGGCGAAGTCGCGGAAGGCGTCGACACCGCGTGGTGGAGCCGAGTCGGTGCACACCACGGCGGCGTAACTCGCGTACCCGCCGAAATCGAAATAGGTGTCGGCGAGCTGCCGCAACGCACCGCCGTCGCCGCCGAGCGCCATCGCCAGCGCTGGCCCGAGGGTTCGCCACCCCTCCGACCCGTACGAGGTCTGGATCGCTGCGATCGCCAGTTCGCCCGGACCGACCTCGCCGCCGTCGGCGGGCAGCGGCGACACCTCGACACGCTCGGCGACCCGGTCGTAGGCGTCGAGGAGGTCGGCGACGCCGCACTCCCCGGGTGCTGCACGACAGCGGTCCGCGTCGCGGCGGAAGGCATCGTCGAACGCGGTGGTCTGGCCCAGCAGGAAGTCCTCGAAGCCGAGGGAGGGATCGACCACGCCATCGAGCACCATCGCTCGCACCCGGTCCGGGAATCGGTCGAGGTACTCCTGGCCGATCAGGGTTCCGTAGGAGAACCCGTGGTAGTTGAGCGGCTCGTCGCCGATCGCCCGTCGTATCGCCTCGAGGTCGAGCGCCACCTGTACGGTGCCGAGGTGGGCCAGCACGTCGCCCTCGATGCGTTCGCAGTCCCTCGCGACCGCATCGGCCGCGTCCCGCAGGGCGTCGAGCTCGGCGTCGTCGTCGGGGTCCGGGTCCGCTGCGAGCAGCTCCGGGACCGCAGCATTGCAGCGCAGCCCCCCCGACGCACCCACGCCGCGCGGGTCCCAGCTGACCACGTCGAACCGCGAGCTGATCTGTGGTCCGTACGGCTCGAACCCGAGGTACCTCAGCCCGGAGCCGCCCGGCCCACCGGGGTTGATCACGAGTGAGCCGATCCGTTCGCCGGTCGCCGGCAGGCGCCCGAGCGCCAGATCGATGGTCGAGGTGCCCGGTTCGGACCAGTCGAGGGGCACGTTGAGGGTGGCGCACTCCCCGCGACGCAGTTCGGCACACGGGGCCCAGTCGAGCGGGGCCGGTGTCCAGCTGCCGAGCGGGTCGACCGGTGTGTCGGGGGAGGTGGATGCGGCACCGGAGTCGGGTGGGCCGGGTGTCGGACGACTTTCGGAACGCGCGCCGGCGCGCACGGGTTCCGGGTCGACGGGTCCGCAGGCGACGGCCGACAGCACGAGGACGACACACGCGACGAGCAACCGCCGAGTGCCGGTACCGGCCCCCGTCGGTCGCCGAGCGGCGGGTCGTCGTCTCGTTCCGTGAGCCGGCACCCCGACAGCGTAGGCGGCGTGCCCGCGCGGTTCGGGGCGCAGCGAGGAGTGAGCGAGCGATGGTCCCGGGCGTCGACGTCGACGCGCCGGGTTCACTCGTAGTAGCGGAAGATGATCTCGGCGACCGCGGCGGGCTTGTCGCTGTCCTCGATCTCGAAGGTGAAGGTCATGTACACCTGCGCGCCGTTGCCGGGCAGCTCCTCGACCTCGGTCAGTTCAGCGCCGAGCCGTACCCGGGATCCGACCTTGACCGGTGCGAGGAACCGGACCTTGTTGCAGCCGTAGTTCACGCCCATCCGCACCCCGCTGACCGAGGCGATGCTCGGCATGAGCACGGGTCCGAGCGACAGGGTCAGGTAGCCGTGGGCGATCGTGCCACCGAAGGGACCGTCCTTCGCCCGTTCGGGGTCCACGTGGATCCACTGGTGGTCGCCGGTCGCGTCGGCGAACGTGTTCACCCGTTCCTGGGTGACCTCCAACCAGTCCGAGTGGCCGAGGTGCTGCCCGACCAGTTCCTTGAGGCCTGCGATTCCCTTGATCTCTGTCGCCATCCGCGAATCATTGCAGCGCAACGCGAACGGGTTCCATTCGTGGCGGCGCAGCGTTCAGCTGAACCAGAGCCGTTGGTGCTCGCGCGACTGCGGGTGCAGCAGCAGCCCGATCAGCGCGTACTCGAACACCACGCTCAGCACGTTCGTGGAGAAGAGGATGAAGGCGATCCCGACGTCGGCGGCCCCGGTCAGGTACACCACCGTTCG
>SKRR01000100.1 GCA_007118345.1 Microthrixaceae bacterium
CGATGAACAGCAGCACCGAGGCGAGCAACAGCGGCACCGCGGCGGCTGACGGCAGCGAGCCGAGCTTCACCACGATCCGCTCGACGACGGAGTCCTTGCGTTCAGCGGTGCGGGCCGTCCACTCCCTGATTCCGAGAACGGCCGTGGGGAGCACGATGCCGATGGCGACGAGCACGACGATGCCGATGGCGAGCATGATGCCGAAGTCACGCAGCATGGGCACCTGCGAGATCAACAGCGCGAGGAACGCGACCACCCCGGCGATGGTCGCCACGATGAGCGCGGGGGACAGGTTCGCCAGCGTCTCCGACATCGGGTGCTCTGCCTTGTCGAGCACCACCTCCTCCTCCACGCGGTTCTGTATCTGGATCGCGAAGTCGATACCGAGGCCGATCAGGATCGGCAGGCCCGAGATGGTCACGAGCGACAGGTCGATGCCGATGATCCCGAGCAGGGCGAACGCCCACACGATGCCGACGACCACCGCGAGCAACGGCAGGAGCCGCCAGCGGACCCGGAACATCAGCAACAGGATGACCGCCATGACGGCGAGCGCTGCGGCGCCCAGGGTGAGCATGCCGCCCTGGAGGTAGTTGTTGATGTCGTTCAGCAGGATGGGTGAACCGGTCACGACGACCTCGAAACCGTCGAGCTCGACGCCGTCCATGACCTCGATCACCGACTCCGTGCCCGCCGAGAGCGTGTCGAGGTCGGCGTTGCCCTCGAGGAGCACGCCGCCGACAGCGGTCGAGAGGTTGGGGAAGGACGGAACCAGCGACCCGCGCACGGCGCGCTCGTCGTCCGGCGGGGCGACCACCTCCTCACCGTCGAGTGAGAAGCCCGTGTTGTCGAACAACAGGAAGTCGACCCAGTCCGGGTTGGCCAGGGCTTGGTCGCCCGCCGCTCCGAGTCGGGTGAGGGTCAGTCCTGCGTCCTCCGAGCGTGCCGCCTGTCCCGCCTCGTCGGGTTCTCGTGCGAGCGCGGACAGGAGCGCATCGGTGCCGACCCCCTGCTCGATCAGCGTGTCGGAGTACTGCATGCTCGTCAGCGGGCTGACGACGGAGTAGACCTCGTCGACCTCGCCCAGCTCCGCGTTCATCCGTTCGAGGGTGGCGAGGTTCTCCCCGGCGAACAGGTCGGTGATGTCCCGGTCGCCCTCGGCCCGGAACAACAGGATGACCGCCTCGCCACCGAAGTCGTCCTGGTAGGCGACGTTGTCGATCGCGATCTGCGAGTCCTGGTTCAGGTAGCTGTCCTGTCCGGTGGCGAACTCCAGCTGTCGCAACCCGAGCGTGAGCAACAGGGTGACGGCGAGCATCCCGCCGAGCACCACGTACCAGTACTTGCCGATCCAGATGCCTGCTGCTCTCCAGAAGTGCTCCACGCACCGGAAGGTAGCTCGGTGAACGCCGGGGTGTGGAGGTGAACGACAGGTGAGTTGTCGGTGATCACCCGGACAGTTGGTCGAGCAGGCCCGGGAGGTCCGCCACGCTGTCGATCACATGGTCGGGCGACCCAGCAGGATCCTCGAGATCCTCGTGCCGGAACTTGCCGGTGCGCACGAGCACGCCGCGGCAGCCGAGCTGCTGCGCGGCCAGCACGTCGGAGTGCAGGTCGTCGCCGATCATCAAGGTCCGATCGGCTTCCCCGCCGACGATGTCGAGCCCTGCGCGGAAGAACGCCGCCGCCGGCTTGCCCACGACCGTGGCCTCCACCCCCGTCGCCGCCTCGAGACCCAGCACGAACGCGCCGGCGTCGAGCTGCTCGCCGCGGCTGGTCCGCCAGCGGAGGTTCCGGTGCATGGCGACGAACCGTGCGCCGTTCGCGAGCGCCCTGAACGCGTCGTCGAGAGCGTCGTAGGAGAACGTTGGTCCGGCGCCGCCGACCACCACCACCTGTGCGGTGTCCGGCGGTTCGGCGATGCACAGGTGGGCGAGGTCGTCGCCGGTGTCGCCGTCGTTGAGGACCAGGCAGGTGGCCCCGTGGTGGCGGTCGCGGAGGTGGGAGGCCGTCGCCACGGTGGCGGTCAGCAGTTCGTCGTCGCGCAGGTCGATGCCGGCGTCGCGCATCGACCCGGCGACCGAGGCCGCGGCACGACTCGTGGTGTTCGTCACGAACGCCACGTCCAGGCCACGGTCACGCACGGCCTGCACGGCGTCGGCTGCCCCGGGAACCGGCTCCCACGAGACCGTCAGCACCCCGTCGATGTCGAACATGACTGCGTCGACCATGCCCCATTGTCCCCTGCCCGACGTCCCGAGTCCGATCAGTCGGCCAGCGTCAGTACCTCGTCGAACCCCTCTGCGAGGCACTCACGGAACCGCTCGGGGTCCCGCACCGCGCCGACGTCGACGTTGATCCCGATGTGGCAGGTGTCGCGGTAGGACATCAACGTGACGTTCGCCGCCGATCCGAGCGTCGCTCCGAACACGTGGAAGGACTCGAGGGCCGCACCGCCCACCCAGACCTGGTCGGGGAAGCCGGGGACGTTGCTGGTCAGCAGGTCGACGTTGCGGAGCATCGCCGAGGTGACCTCGACCGGCAGCAGGTTGAGGACCGCCGCGACCTGGTCGGCGTAGGCGATCGCCGGGTCGCGTCGCAGCGCCCGACAGGTGGACGCGATCCGGCGCATGCGTGGTCCGGGGTCCTCGATCGAGACCGGGAGCTCGAAGCGCTCGACGGTCACGCGGTTCCCGCCCGGAGCGTCGAGTTCGGTGCGCACGTTCACCGGCATGCTCACCCGCAGGCGTTCGACCGGCGCGCAGTGCAACTCGTGGTAGCGGCGCATCCCGCCGGCGACCGCGGCGAGGAACGCGTCGTTGAGTCGGGCGTCGGCCGAGTGTGCCGCGTCGCGCAGCGGCACGAGCGGTACGTCGAGCACTGCCGGTCGCCGCAACGGCCGCCGTCCGGTGAGCACGTGTGAGTCGCTCGAGGTGACCGGTCGAACGAAACGGGCGATCGCAGCGGCGGTGTCGATCCCCTCGCCGACCGCCCCGAACGGATCTCGTGCGATCCGACGGAGGTTGCGATCGGCGACGCCGGCGAGCCCGCTGAGCGCGTCGATGCCTCGGCGGACATGGAACCGTGTGGTGTCGATGGTGGTCTCGACCGCGCCGTGCTCGCGGGCGGCCGGAGCCGGTGGCATCGGCCCCAGGTCGGCGGGTTCCTCGCTCAGGTCCACGACGTGCGCCGCGATCTCGATCCCCCCGACACCGTCGGTGAGCGCGTGGTGCAGCTTCATCACCAGTGACGCACCCGCTCCGTCGATCCCCTCCACCAGGGTGAACTCCCACAGCGGTCGGTCGTGGTCGAAGGCATCCGCCCCGGCGGCGCGTGCGAGTTCGATCACGGCGTCGAACCCGGCACCCTCGGGGAGTCGGACACGCCGGAGGTGCAGCGAGAGGTCGAAATCGGCGTCGACCACCCACCGGGGCGGGGCCAGTCCGAACGGCGGTCGGATCAGCTTCTCGCGGAAGCGGGGCACCAGCCGGGTGGCTCGCTCGACCCGGTCGACCAGCAGGTCCCAGTCGGGACTCCGGTCGAACGTCGCGACCGCGACGATGGTGGCCCGCAGCACCGGATCCTTCTCGAGCGTCAGGGTGAACGCATCGACCGGCGAGATGTGACCTTCGACCACTCCGTCCATGTACGCAGTCTCGCCACTGGCGAGCAGCGAGGAAAGGGCCCTCGGACCCTGTCCCGCCGGCCACCCCCGGTCATTGAGGGTGTCTATCGGATTGATAGGATCTATCGAGTGGAACTATTGATAGCTGGACCCTATGGTGACGTCGTACCCACCGGACCACCCACGACCCAACGAGGTTTCTTCCATGTCATTGGTCAACACCGAGATCAAGCCCTTCACCGCCCAGGCCTTCCACGACGGCGAGTTCGTCGAGGTGAGCAACGAGTCCTTCAAGGGCAAGTGGGCGATCCTGTTCTTCTACCCCGCCGACTTCACCTTCGTCTGCCCGACCGAGCTCGGCGACATGGCGGACAACTACGAGGAGTTCAAGAAGATGGGGGTCGAGGTGTACTCGGTGTCGACCGACACGCACTTCACCCACAAGGCCTGGCACGACACGTCGGACACGATCGGCAAGATCACCTACCCGATGATCGCCGATCCCACCCTGGAGATCAGCGCCAACTTCGAGGTGCTGCGTCCCGGCCAGGGCCTCGCGGATCGCGGCACCTTCCTGATCGACCCCGACGGCGTCATCCAGTTCATGGAGGTCACCGCCGAGGGCATCGGACGCAACGCCTCCGAGCTGCTGCGCAA
>SKRR01000345.1 GCA_007118345.1 Microthrixaceae bacterium
CAACCGTGTCGCGGAACGCGTCAGTTCCGGCGCGTTCCGCGACACGGTTCGGGCCGAGCGGCGGCGGGGTGCACGACCCGTTGGCAGTGGGCCGAACCTCCGCCACCTTGGGTGGGTGGTCGAACCGTCAGCGGATCGTCGTGCCCGGACACTGGCTGGCGAGCAGTACGGCGTGGTGTCGCGCACGCAACTCCGCGAGCTCGGACTGACGCGAGGACAGATCCGCAATCTGATGGGTCCGCACGGCCGATGGGTTGCCGTCACCGACGAGGTCGTGCGGCGATGCGGCGCACCCGGGACGATCGAGCAGCGGACCGCCGCCGCAGTGCTCGATGCCGGCCCCGACGCCGTGCTCTCACACCTCAGCGCAGCAGCCTGGTGGGGTTTGCACGCCTGTCCTTCCACGCCGATCCACGTCACCAAGGTCCGCTCGAGCTCCCGCCGGCCGAGCCTGGCGACCGTGCACCGGATCCGTCAGCTGCCACCCGGGTGGACGACCACCCACCGCGGCGTCGCCGTGGTCCGGCCCGAGCTGCTCGCGTTGCAGCTCCACGCCGTGTGCCACGAGCAGCGCGCGGAGCGACTGGTCGACCGCCTGTGGTCGATGCGCCTGCTCTCGGGTCAGTCACTCGGGCGCTTCCTGGCCCAGCTCGCCCAACGGGGCGTGCCCGGTTGGGCGGGGCTGCGGCGATACCACGCCGAGCGGGGCGAGACCTACCGACCACCCGACAGCGGACTCGAGTCCCGGTTCCAACAGATCGTCCGAGAGCTGGGCGTGGCGTTCCGGCGGCAGGTCGACACCGGTGACGAGGAGGGGTGGACCGGTCGGGTGGACGTTCGTCACCCGACGCTGCCCCTCGTCGTCGAGATCCAGAGCGAGGCCCACCACTCGTCGCTCGTGGACCGGGAGACGGACCGTCGGCGACTCGGGCGGCTCCGCGCTTCGGGCTACACCGTGGTCGAGGTGACCGACACGATGGTGTGGACCTCACCTGCGGCCGTGCGGCGCGCCGTCATGTTCGGCATCCGGGCGGCGTCATCACGATGACCGCTCCCGAACCGTGTCGCGGAACGCGCCGGAACTGACGCGTTCCGCGACACGGTTGAGGTTCAGGGGCTCAGTCCTCCAGTTCGGCACGCAGCTCGTCGCCGTCGGCGTCGAGTGACCGTCCGGCCCACCGAACGGCACCGGGCGTGGCGGAGAGCCGGGCGACGACATCTGCCATCGGCACGCCGTCGACCGAGGTGATCGACCCGCGGGCACCCACATGGGGGTCGGCGAAGATGTCCGCCATGTCGAGCACCGGCGCCGCGGCCGCGTGGACCTCCTCGAACTCGGCCAGCGCCTCGTCGCGGGTCCGCTCGGCCATCCACGCCGAGAGTCGCTCGTCGATCAGTTCGCGGTGGCGCATCCGCCCCTCGAACCCCACGAGACGTTCGTCGCCACCGAGACCGACCAGCTCGAGCACTCGCTGCGCGACCGACTCGGCGCTGGACGACACCGCGATCCAGGTGCCGTCCCCGCACCGGTAGGTGTTGCGGGGCACGGTGTAGGGGATCCCGGCACCCAAGCGCTGCTGGGTCTGACCGAGCAGCCCGTAGAGCGGCACGAGCGGACCCATCAGCTGCAGCATCGACTCCATCAGGTTGACGTCGACCACCTGACCCACCCCGGAGTGCACCGCGACCATCGTGGCGAACGCTGCGACCAGACCGGCGACCTCGTCGGTCAGCGCGATCGGCGGCAGCAGTGGCTGACCGTCGGGCTCGCCGTTGATCGCGGCGAAGCCCGACAGGGCTTCGGCCTGGGTCGCGAACGCGGCGCGCCCGCGGTAGGGACCGTCCTGGCCGAACCCGGTGACGCGAGTGACCACCAGGCGGGGGTTCCGCGCATGCAGCTCCTCGGGTCCGAGACCGAGCCGCTCGAGCGTGCCGGGCCGGAAGTTCTCCACGAGCACGTCTGCGGTGTCGCAGAGCCGCAGCATGACGTCGAGGTCGGCGGGGTCCTTCAGGTCGAGCGCGATGGAGCGCTTGTTCCGGCCGACCACCTTCCACCACAACGAGTCGCCCCCGTCGGGATGCTTCCAGCCCAGATCGCGCGCGGTGTCCCCGGACGGGCGCTCGACCTTGACGACGTCGGCGCCGAAGTCGCCGAGGTACCGCGCGCAGCCTGGCCCTGCGATGACCGTCGCGACGTCGACGACCCGCAGGTCCGCGAGCGGGCCGGGGGGTGCGTCGCTCACGGCGCGGTTGCGCCGTGAGCGGAGCTGGTCACGCCGTTCACGGGGCCGGTCATGCCGTTCACGGCGCAGTCACGCCGTTCACGGAGCTGCGGCGGCGGTGTCGATCGCGAAGCACCGTTCGGCGAGACGGCCCCTGGCGTACGCCGGATAGGTCCCACCGAACATGCCGCGGGTGCGTTCGGTCCAGGCCAGCGCGTCGGGTGCGGAGATCCGGCGGTGGACCTGGAGGATGAGACCGTCGAAGACCCGGTACTCCGCCCAGCTCCCCGGGTAGTCCTTCACGCACGCGACCTCGACGTAGGGAACCGGTGACCCGCTCCGACGCACCACCCGGTTGCGGTGGGTGTGGCCGGCGAAGTACCCGGCCAACGACGCCCGTCGTTCCATCACCGCCGCGAGAGCGTCGGTGTCGTCGGGAACGATGCCGAAGGTCCGGTCGTGGCGCGGCTCCTCGTCCTGGTTCCAGATGGGGTGGTGGCCGAAGACCAGCACGGGCTGGTCACTGCGGGCGCCGAGCTCATCGAGCCACTCGAGCTGCTCGACGCCCAGGTGGCCGTTGACGATCCCGTCCCGGGAGGTGTCCAGGAGCGCGATCGTCACCCCGTCGAGCACCCGTTCCTGCATGGGCCACGCTGCGGCCTGCAGGTGGTGGTAGCTCTCATGGTTGCCGCGCACGTGCAGCAGTCGACCCTCGAACGCCGGTTCGTAGACCGACAGGAACTGGTCGTACTCCTCCTGGGTGCCGTTCGAGGTGAGGTCGCCCTTCACCACCACCGCAGCGGGGTCGATGGCCGCCATCTCGGCGACCACGGCACGGTTCATCGTCTCGGGGTAGGGCAGCTCCCCCGGATGGGCGGAGAACGTCTCCCACTCGTCGACCCCGTCGATGTGGCCGGCGGCGACCTCACCGAAGTGCACGTCGTTGACCGTCGCGAACCTGCCCAGCAGCTGGCCCCGTCGGGGCAGCGTGCGCACCGTGTGGCCGTCGAGGTCGACGTGGGTGTCGGGCTCGAGGTCGTCGAAGACGCGACGGTCGGCACCCCGGAACACCACGGCCTCGTCGTCGGCCAGGCTCATCACCTCGGGGCGGGGGGTCTCGCTGCTCACCTTCTGAGCGTACGCCCGAGTGCGGGTCGGCGGGTCGGCGGGTCAGCGACCGGCGGGCCGTGCGCGACGAACAGGAACCGGTTGTGTCCACCAACGCCCGGAGAAGCGCCACCGTGACACGGGCGGCCGGGTAGGGCCGGGGTCGCCGGCGCTCGGGAGTCCGAGCTGGAACGCCGCGACGATCGCCGCTGCCTCCTCGTCGGTCGGCTCCGGCGACACCCGCAAACCGGTCTCGTTCACAGCGGCATGTTCCCGTGCTTGCGGTGCGGCAGCTCTTCGCGCTTGGAGCGCAGCACCTCGAGCGCCGCGATCAGCTTGATGCGGGTCTCGGCCGGGTCGATCACGTCGTCGATGTAGCCGCGGTCGGTGGCCTCCCACGGGTTGAGGTAGTTCTCCTCGTACACGCCGATGAGCTCGGCGCGACGTGCGGCGGGGTCATCGGCCTCGAGCAGCTCGCGCCGGTTGACGATCTCGACCGCACCCTGCGGGCCCATCACCGCCAGCTCGGCCGAGGGCCACGCGAACGCGAGATCGGCGCCGATCGACTTGGAGTTCATGACGACGTAGGCACCGCCGTAGGCCTTCCGGGTGATGACCTGGATGCGGGGCACCGTGGCCTCGCAGTAGGCGTACAGCAGCTTGGCCCCGTTGCGGATGATGCCGCCGTACTCCTGGTCGACCCCGGGGAGGAAGCCGGGCACGTCGACGAAGGTGAGCAGCGGGATGTTGAACGCATCGCAGGTCCGCACGAAACGTGCTGCCTTCTCGGAGGAATCGATGTCGAGCACCCCGGCCAGCACCTTGGGCTGATTCCCGACCACACCCACCGGGTGGCCATCGATGCGGGCGAACCCGCACACGATCGACTTCGCCCAGTGCGGGAAGTACTCGAAGAACTCCCCGTCGTCGACCACGGCCCGCAC
>SKRR01000186.1 GCA_007118345.1 Microthrixaceae bacterium
CGGCGCGCGCCTCGGCCTCGCGGCGGGCACGCTCGGCAGCCTCGGCCTCACGGCGGGCACGCTCCGCCTCGACGGCCTCGCGCAACTCGCTGTTGGCCGATGCGAGCAGCGCGGTGTGCTCGGCGATCGTCGCCTCGATCTCGTCGACGACCTGCTGCTCGGCAGCCTCTCGCTCGGCGAGGCGGGCGTCGGTGGCCTCGAGCTCGGCCGAACGGTCCTCGAGCTCCGCACGGCTGTTGGCGATCTCGTCGGCAAGGAGCTGGCGGTCGCCACGGAGCAACTCGAGCAGGACCTGGGTGTTCACCGCCTGGTTCGGATCGCTGTTGCCGAGCACGATGCGTTCGTGGGACCCAGCGCCGATGTACGCCTCGATCAGGTAGTCGGTGGCCTGGCCCTCTGCCTCGGCCAGCCGGTCCCGCGCCGCCGACACGGCCTCGGCCACCTCGCCACGCTCCTCACGGACCGCAGCGATCTCTTCCATGAGCTCGAGGATCTGCTCGTCGAGCTGGCTGGCCCGCACCTCGAGCTGTTCGAGCTCGTTGGTCAGTCGGTCAGCACGTGCCTGCAACCGTTCGACGGTCTGCGCACTGGCACCTGCGGCGGAGAACGTCACGCCACCGATCAGGCCGAGCACCAACGCGACGGCCGCCAGACGGCGGGTGCGGGGGTGACGTCGGTGCGGCTCGGGTGACCCGGGGAGGAGGAGGACGGAAGGCGCTCGCATGACGGCGATCAGTCAACCACAGACCGTGGCTTCATTACCATCGCGTAACGAAAAGTCACGGAAGCAGGGGCACCGTTACCGTTCGACTGCCGTTCCAGTACGGTCTCATTCCCACTCGATCGTGCCGGGCGGCTTGGACGTGATGTCGTACGCCACCCGATTGACCCCGGCGACCTCGTTGATGATCCGCGAGGCCATGGTCTCGAGCACCTCGTAGGGGATGCGTGCCCAGTCGGCGGTCATCGCGTCCTCACTCGTGACCGCACGGATGATCACCGGGTACCCGTAGGTGCGCTCGTCGCCCATCACGCCGACGGTGCGGATGTCGGGCAGCACGGCGAACGACTGCCAGATCTCGCGCTCGAGCCCGGCGATCTTGAGCTCCTCGCGCACGATGGCGTCGGCCTCCTGGAGGGTCGCCACCTTGTCGGGGGTGACCTCACCGATGATGCGTACCCCGAGGCCGGGCCCGGGGAACGGCTGACGCCACACGATCTCGTCGGGCAGGCCCAGCTCGGCGCCCACGGCACGGACCTCGTCCTTGAACAGCGCCCGCAGCGGCTCGACCAGCTCGAAGTCCAGGTCATCGGGCAGGCCGCCGACGTTGTGGTGGCTCTTGATCGTCGAGGCGTGCCCGTTGCCCGACTCGATCACGTCGGGGTAGAGGGTGCCCTGCACCAGGAAGGTGGCGTCCTCGATGCCGCCACGGGCGTCCTCGAACACCCGGATGAACAGCTCGCCGATGGCCTTGCGCTTCTCCTCGGGGTCGGTCACGCCGGCGAGGCGTTCGAAGAACCGGTCCTCGGCCCGCACGTGGATCAGCTCGATGCCCTGGTGTCGACGGAACGTCTCGACGACCTGCTCGCCCTCGTTCTTGCGCATCAGGCCGGTGTCGACGAACACGCACGTGAGCTGGGGCCCGATGGCCTTGTGCACCAGCGCGGCGGCGACCGCCGAATCGACCCCGCCCGACAGACCACAGATCGCGCGACCGGTGCCGACCTGTGCACGGATCGCCTCGACGGAGGTGTCGACGAAGTTCTCCATCGTCCAGTCGGCCCGCAGGCCCGCGACGTCGTGGAGGAACCGCTCCATGAGCATCTGGCCGTGCGGCGTGTGGGCGACCTCGGGGTGGTACTGCACCCCGTAGAACCTCCGCTCGTGGTCCTCGAGCACCGCGACCTTCGCGCCCGGCGACGAGGCGGTGGCGGCGAACCCGGCGGGCACCTCGGTCACCGCGTCGAAGTGGCTCATCCAGACCGTCTGGGTGTGCGCGAGGTCACCGACGAGCAGTCGGGAGTCGGCCCCGTCGATCGGATCCATGGTGGTGCGGCCGTACTCGCCCGCTCCCCCACGGGCGACGGTGCCACCGAGCTGCTGTGCGAGGAGCTGTGCGCCGTAACAGATGCCGAGCACCGGCACACCGAGCTCGTAGAGGCCCGGGTCCATCGACGGGGCGCCCTCGACGTGGACCGACTTCGGTCCCCCCGAGAGGATCACGGCGCTGGGCTCACGAGCGGCGAGCTCCTCGGCGGTGATCGTGGACGGCACGATCTCGGAGTAGACGTTGGCCTCACGAACCCGTCGGGCGATCAGCTGTGCGTACTGGGCGCCGAAGTCGACGACCAGGACCTTCTCGTCGGGAGCGACCGCGGCGGCCACGGCATCGTTCACACCTGACCTCCGGGTCGGATCGCCGGTGGGGCGGTCACCATCAGATCGGCCTTCTGGAGTTCCTTGAGCGTCTCGTGCCCGGTGACCGCCATGGCCTTCCGCACCCCACCCATGAGGTTCGTGCGTCCGTCGGCCGACACGGCGGGCCCGTTCAGCACGGTGGCCAGTGGGCCCAGCGGTTCGACGCGGCGCAGCCGGCCACGGGGCAGTCGGGGATGCAGGCTCGAGGCCGACCAGTTGAGCCCACCTGCGGGGGCTTCCTCGGCCCGCGCCAGCGGCGTGCCGAGCATGACCGCATCGGCGCCGCAGACGATCGCCTTCGCGATGTCACCACCGGTGCGCATGCCACCATCAGCGATGACGTGCACGTGCACCCCGGTCTCGTCCAGGTGGCGCATGCGGGCCGCGCGCGCGTCGGCGATGGCAGTGGCCTGGGGTGCACCCACGCCGAGCACCCGTCCGGTGGTCGAGGTCACCCCGGGGCCGACCCCGACGAGGACACCCGCCGCGCCGGTCCGCATGAGGTGCAGCGCCGCCTGGTAGCTGGCGCATCCGCCGACGAGCACCGGAACCTCGAGGCGGCGCACCAGGTGCTTGAGGTCGAGCGGCGGGTGCGACCCGTCGCTGACATGTTCGGCCGAGGTGATCGTTCCCTGGATGACCAGCAGGTCGGGCTCGGCGGTCATGATGTGCCCGAGCAGCTCCTCGGTGCGCGCCGGGGTGACCGCCAGGCAGACGAGCCCGCCACCGTCGCGGATCTGCTGGGCACGTTCGGCGATGAGCTCGGGCACGATCGGCGCGGCGTGGAGGTCGCGCAGACGGGCAAGCGCCGCGTCGTCGTCGAGCTCGGTCAGCCCGGCGAGCGTCGCGCCGGGATCGGCGTGACGGCACCAGACCCCCTCGAGGTGCAGTGCGGCGGTCCCGCCGAGCTGCCCCATGGCGATCGCGGTGTCAGGACTGGTCACGCCGTCCATCGGCGCGGCGATCACGGGGATGTCGAGCTGATAGGCGTCGACCTGCCAGCCGAGGTGGACCTCGTCCGCGTCGCGCGTACGGCGGCTGGGCACGATCGTGATCTCGTCGAGGGAGTAGCCACGGCGTGCTGACTTGCCGATGCCGATGTCGATCTCTGCCACGGTGGTCCTCTCAGGAAAGCGAAGAGTCTAGGTCTCCCGGCCACCGCCGAGAACGGACCCTCAGGACCGCAGCCTCGTCAGGACCGCAGGGAGCGCAGCAGCTGACGGGCCATGGTGGAGTTCATCTGGTAAACGACCTTGCCCGCCGCGCGGCCGGCCTGCTGCACGACGCCGCCGCCGGTCGCCTCCTCGATCGAGTCGAGTCCAGACACCACGGCGTCCTTGGTGGCGTCGGTGACCTTGTAGCCCATGTTCGTCAGGCCCTTGACCACGTCGGACTCGGCGATCGGTTCCGGGGCCGAGGAGGCGATGATCCGCAGTGCCTCCTTGGTGAGCTCGGCGCCCTGGTTGAGCGCCTCGACCGCACTCAGCGTCGAGGGGTCCTCACCCTCGACGGAGGCGAGCCAGCGGCGCACCTTCACGAGGATCTCCCCGTGGGTCTCGCCCTCGAACGTCAGCTCCGGCATGGGGCGAATCTAACGGGTCCACGATGAGACGTGAGTCCCGGTCCTCGCTGAGGAAGCTCCCCGGCCCGGTCGACCGCACGTCGGTCCGGTTCCGGAACCCCGCGAGCGTCTCCAGATGGCTGGGCAACCCACGGCCCGATGACGTGTCGTGGGCCACCGATCGCCGGACCGTCAGCCCCGCAACACCGCCCCGATTCCGCCGTCGGGCGAGTTCGGTCCGTGTCGGGGCGCCAGCACGATCTCACCGCCCTGCGCGAGGGCTGCGCGGACCGCTGCATCGACTGCGGGGGCGCGCCGCGGCGTGTGCCCGAGCTGGCGCAGGCTCGAGCCGTCAGTCGCGACGAGCATCGGCTCGTCGGTGATCCAGCAGTGCGACGACGGCCGGTCGTCGGCGAGGTCGTCGACGACGAACAGGCGTCGGACCATTCCCCGCTGCAACGAGGCGAACGTGGCATCGGCGCCCTGCACCGCCTTCGACGCGGCCCGCTGCTCGGCGTAGTCCTCGAGCGCAGCCACGGTGACCTCGGCGGCTGCAGTGGCCTGCAGCCGGGCGACGTCCTCCGCGGCACCATCCAGATCGTCGCCCTCGTGTCGGCCACCGCGGATCTCGCGCAGCAGGTCACGGTGACGGTCCGCCAGGTGCTCCCCGAGGAACTGCAGGGCCCGTACGTCGCCCGCCACTGCGATGAACGCGGCCCCGACCTCGTCGGCCAGCTCCGCCACCTGGGCGGCCACCTCTGCGGCGTTGCGCTCCCACTGGTTCTCGGCACGCTGCTGGTACCGCCGCTGTGACCATCCACCGGGCGCGCTGCGCGAGAGGTGCAGGCGTGATCCCTCGACGGTTACGGCGGTGGCCAGGTCGTCGCGGTCGACGACGGCCAGGTCGGCGCCCTCGCGGTCGGCGAGCACGACGACGTAAGGGATCTGCTCGGCACGTCGTTCGATCAGGGGGACGAGGCGGGGCAGCTCGTGCCAGAAGACCTGGTCCATTCCGCGCCGCGCGCCGATGGGGCCGTCGAGGAGGATCTCGTCCCCGGTGGCGACCACCACGAGGGTGTCGTCGTACGCGTCGACGCCGCCCATGAGCACGTCGATCTCGGCGAGCAGCTCGTCAGGCGCACCCTCGGCCTCGGCGACGCGGCGCAACGACTTCCACCGCAGGTCGAACTCCTGTCGTGATTCCGGTTCGACCCCGGGGGTGTCGAGGTACAGCGTCAGGAACGGCCCCCGACGGCCGTAGAGGGCCTGGATCTGGTCGTCATCGAGGTGCGCGCCAGCGGCGGCGCCGCCGAGACCGGTCGTCGTACTCGTCATCTGCTCCTCCTGAGCGGGTGGGTGCTCCGTACCCGTCGCGACCGGCGGTTCACACCTTCGGTCCGACGACTAGGATCGGACGATGGCGACCCTCCCTCGTGACCCAGCGGACCCGGAGGCAGCCGGGCCCGATCCACTTGCCCGTTTCGGCAGCACCGGACTCACCTTCGACGACGTGTGCCTGGTGCCGGCGGCTTCCGACGTCGTGCCGAGCGAGGTCTCGACCGCGACCCGTCTGACCTCCGAGATCGAGCTCGCCATCCCGCTCATGTCCGCCGCGATGGACACCGTCACCGAGGCCCGCCTGGCGATCGCGATCGCCCGTGAGGGCGGCCTGGGCGTGATCCATCGCAACCTGTCCATCGAGGACCAGGTCACCGAGGTCGACAAGGTGAAGCGCTCCGAGTCCGGGATGATCGTCGACCCGGTCACCCTCGGGCCCGACGACCTGGTCGGCTCGGCGCTCGACCTCATGGCCAAGTATCGCATCTCGGGCGTGCCGATCGTCGATGCCGGCGATCGGCTCGTCGGCATCCTGACCAACCGCGACCTGCGATTCGAGGACGATCCGAACCGACCGATCCGCGACGTGATGACCTCCGACGGCCTCGTCACGACCCACGAGGGCACGACGCTCGAGGAGGCACAGCAGATCCTCGGTCGTCACCGGATCGAGAAGCTGCCCGTCGTCGACGCCGACGGCCGCATCACCGGGCTCATCACGGTCAAGGACATCACCAAGAAGCTCAAGTACCCCAACGCCACCAAGGACGCTCAGGGTCGCCTGCGCTGTGCTGCCGCGGTGGGTGTGGGCGACGACGCGATCGAGCGTGCCCAGGCGCTCGCGGCCTCCGGGGTGGACCTGTTGGTCGTCGACACCGCCCACGGGCACGCTGCGGGCGTGCTCGAGGTGGTGACCAAGATCAAGGCGAACCTGCCGGTGGCGGTGGCAGCGGGGAACATCGCCACCGGCACCGCCGCGCGTGCGTTGGTCGACGCCGGCGCCGATGCCATCAAGGTGGGCGTGGGCCCCGGTTCCATCTGCACCACCCGGATCGTGGCGGGCGTCGGTGTTCCGCAGCTGACCGCGATCCACGAGTGCGCGCTGGTGGCCGCCGACCACGGCGTCGGGCTGATCGCCGATGGCGGTGTGCGCTACTCGGGCGACATCGCCAAGGCCATCGGGTCGGGCGCCGACGTGGTCATGGTCGGTTCGCTGCTCGCAGGGGTCGACGAGACGCCGGGCGACATCATCCTGTCGAAGGGTGAGCGCTACAAGTCCTACCGCGGCATGGGATCGCTCGGCGCGATGAACGACCGGTCGTTCTCCAAGGACCGCTACTTCCAGGGCGAGGTCGAGGCCACCGACAAGGTGGTGCCCGAGGGGGTCGAGGGCCGGGTGCCCTACAAGGGCCCTGCATCGAAGATCCTCTACCAGCTCACGGGCGGCCTGCGCTCGGCGATGGGCTACTGCGGCGCCCACACGATCGAGCAGCTCCAGACGGGCGCCACCTTCGTCCGCATGAGCCCGGCGGGACTCCGGGAGGCGCACCCCCACGACGTGACGATCACCGCCGAGGCACCGAACTACTGGATGTGACCGAGCACATCGTCGTCACGGGATTCCCTGGCTTCCTCGGCGCTCGGCTGCTTCCCCGCATCCTCCGCCGCAACGAGGGGAGCACCGCGACGTGCATCGTGCAGGACCGCTTCGCCGACGTCGCCACCCGTCGTCTCGAGCAACTCCGACGCGAGGACCCGGGGCTGAACGGCCGCATCGAGTTGGTTCGCGGTGACATCACCCGCCCCGGACTCGGGATGGACGACCCGGACGGCGTGGCACGACAGGCCACGACGGTGTGGCACCTGGCTGCCGTGTACGACCTCGCAGTGGACGCCGACGTGGCCGAGCGGGTGAACGTCGGGGGGACCCGCAACGTGATCCGGTTCGCCGAGCGGTGCTCCCGCCTCGAGCGGCATCACTACGTGAGCACCTGCTACGTGAGTGGTCGACACTGCGGGCCCTTCACCGAGGACGACCTCGACGTCGGCCAGGCGTTCAACAACCACTACGAGTCGTCGAAGTTCCGCGCCGAGGTCGAGGTCGCTGCCGCACGCGACACGGGCATGCCCACGACGATCTACCGACCGGCGATCGTCGTGGGCGATTCGCGCACCGGGGAGACCCAGAAGTACGACGGTCCGTACTTCCTGCTGCAGTGGCTGCTCCGCCAACGAGGCGTGGCGTTGGTGCCCGTGATCGGTGATCCGACGATGACCCGGTTCAACGTGGTGCCGTCGGACTACGTGGTCGAGGGGATCGACCAGCTCTCGTCGCTGGCGAGGACGGTCGACCGCACCTATCAGCTGGCCGATCCACATCCGCTCACGGTGGCGGAGATGGTCGAGCAGATGTGCCGCGTCGTCGGACGTCGGGGTGTGCGCGTCCCCATGCCCCGCCGGCTCACCCAGTGGGCGCTCGATCACGTAGGCCCGTTGGAGCGTTTCGTGGGCATCCCGGGTGCCGCCGTGCCCTACTTCGCGCACCCGACCCACTACGACACCACCCGTGCGGTCGTCGACCTCGCGGGCAGTGGAATCACCTGCCCTCCGTTCGCGGACTACCTGCCGAACCTCGTCGCATTCCTGGAATCCCACCGGGACGCTGATCTCGGCGTGATGGTCTGACCGATCTGTACCTGCACGGGATCCGTGAACCCTTGCTCGAGGCGTCGCACCCGAGCGAGAACGTCAGCCACGATCGCGAACGTCGCGCTCCCGGCGTTCGGTGACGCTCCTTCGGAGGGCCACGTGGCCTTTGGCGTGCGTTTCCGACGGAGAGCGACGGCCACGCACGCACGAGCGGGTCGCAGCCCGCCGTCACTGACGTGCCGGACAGCCACGGTGGCGAGAGCCGCACTCCCGGCGGCGATCGGGGGCAGGGTCGCCTCAGGCGGACTCGACGACCGAGGCGGAGCGCTGCCGGGCAGCTTGCGCCGACGCGTGCGAGGTGGACCGCCCGGTACCCAGTGCCCGATCCGACGCGCATCGCTGCAGTCGGGATGGCCCTTCCAGGGTGGTGGTGACGCGCTCAGCCCTGGGCCACTGGCGCCGATGGATCTATCCGGTCCGGGTCGAACCGCAGCAGTCGCACCCCGAGGCCGGGTCGGAACTCGCCGGTGTCGGGATCCTGGCAGATGCAGGTCGATTATCACGGCGACACGGAATGCAACACCAAACGCCGGAGCGTTGCGTCGCAACCTCGAGTGCGAGGTCGTGGAGTGCGCCTGCCCCGGTCCGAGCAGCGCCGGTCACGAGCGCGGCGAACGCCCGAGCGATCACTCCGTCGCCGGGGACCGTGGCCGATGTGTGCGGGGCACCCGTTCGAGACAACCGACCCTCGTCAGACCACTCCGCCGAGGCCGTGTTCGTCGAGTTCGAAGTGCACGGGCTCGAACCCGCGCGCGGGATCCAGCTCGGTCGGCCCGCCGGGATCGGTGCCGGTCAGGCGAGCGAGCAGCTGGCGCAGCAGCGCGGCGGTGGCACCCCACACCGTGTCGCCCTCGAGGTCGAAGAAGTACACCGGCCGCGCCGACTCGCCCTCGCCCCAGCGCTCCTCCCGGAACACCTCGGGGCTCATGAGCTCCCTGAACGGCACGTGCAGCACTGCGTCGACCTCGTCGGGGTTCGGCACGAGCGCGGGCCGCTCCGGCAGCAGTCCGACCACCGGAGCGATGTAGGTCCGTCGGGTGATGGTCGTGAGGTGGTCGAGCTCTCCCAGCGGTTCCACCAGCGCCGGGTCGAGTGCGATCTCCTCGTTGGCTTCGCGCACCGCGGTCTGCAGGTGCGTCTCACCCGGGTCGGCCCGCCCGCCGGGGAAGCTCACCTCGCCGCGGTGGGTCCGCAGGTTGCGAGAGCGCCGTGTGAGCACCACGTGCAGGTCGCCGTCCTCGGGGTAGATCGGCACCAGCACCGCCGACGCACCAGCTCCGAGCTCCGCAACGGGCGACGCGAGGCCGCGGCGGCCGGGGGGCCACACCCGCCGCACGTGGTCCGGCACGAGCAGGCCGCCGACCTCGTCGAGCGATTCCCACGGAGCGGGATTGCCGGGAGTCCACAGCGCTGGTCGCGGGATCACCTGGCGACCCCCCCGACGGGAGGTGGCAGCCGGTCGAGGATCCATGTCCTCGATGCTAGGACGCGGCCGGACGCGACGAGGGCCGACCCGGTCGGGTCGGCCCTCGTCGTGACTCACTCGGGCAGGAGCCCGGGCGTCATCACATCATGCCGCCCATGCCGCCCATGCCGCCCATGTCGGGCATGCCGCCACCGGCGGCCGCACCCGACTCCTCGGGCTTGTCGGCAACGAGGCACTCGGTGGTGAGCAGGAGGCTCGCGATCGACGCTGCGTTCTGCAGCGCCGCACGGGTCACCTTGGCCGGGTCGATGACGCCGGCCTTGAGGAGGTCCTCGAACTGGCCCGTCGCAGCGTTGAAGCCGGTGTTGCCCGACTCACGCCCGAGCTGCTGCACGATGACCGCACCCTCGAGCCCGGCGTTGTCGGCGATGAGACGTGCGGGAGCGTCGAGCGAGCGCAGCACGATGGCCGCACCGGTGCGCTCGTCACCCTCGAGTCCATCGACGGTCGAGGCCACGCCGGACTTGGCGCGCACCAGGGCGGTGCCGCCACCGGCGACGATGCCTTCCTCGATGGCCGCACGGGTCGCCGAGAGGGCGTCCTCGATGCGGTGCTTCTTCTCCTTGAGCTCCACCTCGGTGGCTGCGCCGACCTTGACCACGGCGACGCCGCCGGACAGCTTGGCGAGACGCTCCTGGAGCTTCTCGCGGTCCCAGTCCGAGTCGGTGTTGTCGATCTCGGCCTTGATCTGTGCGACACGACCCGCGACGTCATCACCGGAGCCGGAGCCCTCGATGACCGTGGTGAGGTCCTTGGTCACGACCACCTTGCGGGCGCTGCCGAGCAGATCGAGCGTGGCGGTGTCGAGCTTGAGCCCGACCTCTTCTGCGATGACCTGGCCACCGGTGAGGACCGCGAGGTCCTGGAGCATCGCCTTGCGACGCTCACCGAAGCCGGGGGCCTTGACGGCGACCGAGTTGAAGGTTCCGCGGATCTTGTTGACCACCAAGGTGGCGAGCGCTTCGCCCTCGACGTCCTCGGCGATGATCAGCAGCGGCTTACCCGACTGCATGACCTTCTCGAGTACGGGGAGCATCTCCTGCACCGACGAGATCTTCGAGTTCACCAGCAGGATGTACGGGTTCTCGAGGACCGCTTCCTGACGCTCGGCGTCGGTGACGAAGTACGGCGAGAGGTAGCCCTTGTCGAACTGCATGCCCTCGGTGAAGTCGAGGTCGATGCCGAAGGTGTTGGACTCCTCGACGGTGACCACACCGTCCTTGCCGACCTTGTCGATCGCATCCGCGATGACCTCGCCGATCGAGGTGTCGGCGGCGGAGATGGCGGCGACCTGGGCGATCTCGGACTTCTCGTCGATCTCCTTGGCCAGGTCGGCGATCGAGTCGACCGCCGCGGCGACGGCCTGTTCGATGCCGCGCTTGACGCCCATCGGGTTGGCACCGGCGGCCACGTTGCGAAGGCCTTCTCGGACCAGCGCCTGGGCCAGCACGGTGGCGGTGGTGGTGCCGTCACCCGCGATGTCGTTGGTCTTGGTCGCCACCTCCTTCACCAGCTGGGCGCCCATGTTCTCGAATGCGTCCTCGAGCTCGATCTCACGAGCGATGGACACGCCATCGTTGGTGATGGTCGGTGCACCGAACTTCTTGTCGAGCACCACGTTGCGGCCCTTGGGGCCGATCGTGACCTTGACGGCGTCGGCCAGCTTGTTGACGCCGGCCTCGAGCGAACGACGTGCGTCGTCGTCGAACTTCAGGATCTTCGACATATGTACCTTCTCGTTCTTGTTGCGATCAGTTTCGTACGGGGGTGAGCGGGCTCAGGGCGTCACTTGACGATCGCGAGGATGTCGCGACCGGCGAGGATGAGCAGATCCTCACCGTCGTCGGAGATCTCGGTCCCGCCGTACTTCGAGTAGACGACCTTGTCGCCGACGGAGATGTCGAGCGGGATGAGTTCACCCGAGTCCGAGCGACGGCCGGGGCCGACCGCGAGGACCTCGCCCTGCTGGGGCTTCTCCTTGGCGGAGTCCGGGATCACCAGGCCGCTGGCGGTCTTCTCCTCGGCCTCGGCCGGGCGGACGACGATGCGATCCTCGAGGGGCTGAAGGTTCATGCTGGTATGCCTCCGTTGGCGTTAGCACTCGGTGTGTACGACTGCCAACGTTAGCAGTCGATTCGAGTGAGTGCTAACAGCCGACCGCGGAAGATCGTCAGATGGTGGTCCGCAGCCGCAGGTTGGGCGACGCGCCGTGATCGAGCCCGCTGGCGCCCTCACGTCCCAGGACGTACCAACCCGCCGAGGCGATCATGGCCGCGTTGTCGGTGCACATCGCCCGGCTCGGCAGGAAGCCGTGCAGGTCGTCGTCGGTGCACGCATCGAGGAAGCGCTCACGCAGCAACGAGTTCGCCGCCACCCCGCCACCCAGCGCGAGCGCCACCGCTCCCGTCTCGGCCGCTGCCCGACGCGACTTGGCGACGAGCACATCGACCACCGCCGCCTGGAAGCTCGCGGCGACGTCCTCGGTGCTCACCTCGGGATGCTTGCGCACGTGGTTGACCACGGCGGTCTTGAGGCCGCTGAAGGAGAAGTCGAGCCCGTCGTCGATCATCGACCGCGGGAACGGGATCGCCTCGGGGTCACCCGAGAGCGCATGGTGGTCGATCGCGGGACCGCCGGGGTACCCGAGCCCGAGGAACCTGGCGACCTTGTCGAACGCCTCACCGGCGGCGTCGTCGAGCGTCTGACCCAACAACCGGTACCGGCCGTGGTCCTCCATCGAGACGAGCATCGTGTGCCCGCCCGACACCAGGAGCACCACCATCGGGAGCCGCAGCTCCGGATCCTCCAGGAACGACGCGTACAGGTGCGCCTCGAGGTGGTTGACCGCCACGAAGGGCACGCCCCACGTGAGCGCGAGGGCCTTGGCAGCACTGACGCCGACGAGCAGCGCGCCGATGAGGCCCGGCCCGGTCGTGGCGGCCACGACGTCGACCCGTGACCCCTCGACGCCCGCCTCGACGAGCGCCCGCGCGGTCACGGGGATGATCAGCTCGTTGTGGGCACGGCTGGCGATCTCGGGAACCACGCCGCCGTAGCGGGCATGCAGGTCGACCTGGGAGCTGACGACCGAGCTGAGCACGTCCGTGCCACCCCGCACGCACGCTGCAGCAGTCTCGTCGCACGAGGTCTCGATGCCGAGCACGATCGTGTCGCGACCCGGCGTGACCGGGGAGGGGGCGCTCACCCGAACCCCAGGGTGCGCAGCGGCTCGTCGAAGGCCGACTCGATCGCGTCGAGCCGGCGCCCGTACTCCTCGGTGTCGATGTCGTGGGCCCACATGATCAAGGCATCCTCGTTCACGTCGGAGTAGTAGTTGCGTCGCACCCCGCCGGGCACGAACCCGAACCGGCGGTAGAGCTCCTGTGCCCCGGCGTTGGACATCCGGACCTCGAGGGTCAGGGCGCGGACCCCGCGCCCGACTGCCTGACGGGCGGCCACGAGCAGCAGCCGGGCGCCGATGCCACGACGATGGCGATCGGGGTGGACCGCGACGTTCGTCACGTGGGCCTCGTCACCCACCAGCATCAATCCGCAGAAGCCGACGACCTCGTGACCCTGCAGCGCGGTCACGTAGCAGCGGCTGGTCGGCATGCGCAGCTCGCCCATGAACAAACCCATCGACCACGGCCGGTGGTTCGTGCGCTCTTCGATCGCGAGCACGCCCCGCAGGTGGCGACGCCGCATCGGAGTGACGACGACCGGCATCGCGTCGACCTTCGACAGCTCCGTGGTGTCGGTCATGCGGAGTCCCGGGTGATCCAGTTGATCTCGGCGTCGGGGCGCCGCAGGTAGATCGGCGCGATCTCGTCGATCTGGGCGAACTCCTCGCGCAGCGCCTGGGCGTGAGCGAGCTGCACCAACGAGGCCGCGGACGGGTGGCTGCTGCCCTGGTCGACGATCTCCACCCGGGCCTGCCCCTCGAACGCCTCGCGGTAGCGGTGCGCGCCGTCGCCGACGAGCAGCGCCTCCTCACCCGTCGCCAGCAGCTCCGAGGCCAGGTCGTCAGGTGTCCCGACCGCATGGTCCGAGATGCGCTGCACCCCGCCGGGGACCTGCCGGTAGAAGGCGAAGTAGACCTCCCCGCGACGAGCATCGATCGCCGCCACGATGAGTCGTGGTGAGAAACGGACCGGGAACGCGAGCAGGTCCAGACTGGACACCCCGATCATCGGAACACGAAGGGCGAACGCCACCGCCTTCGCCGAGGCGATCCCGACCCGGAGCCCGGTGAACAACCCGGGACCGACGTCGACCGCCACCAGGCCGATCTCGGACAGGTCGATGCGGGCCTGCTCGCAGATGAACTCGATGGCCGGCGTGAGGTTCTCGGCGTGACGGCGGTGCTTCGACGAGTGCGCCGAGGCCAGCACACCCTCGTGACCGCCGATGGCGCAGCCCACCTGAGCGGTCGCGCTCTCGATCCCGAGGATCAGCACGGCGGCGCGCCTTCGTCGTCGATCCACTCGGCAACTGCGACGCCGAGGGCCCGTTGGCGGGGCTGCCAGCTGGGACCGACCGGGCAGAGCTCGATCCGACGTTCCTCGGGGTCGTCCGCGAACCGGACGCGGACCTCCAGATAGTCCCGTGGCAGCGCTGCGGTGATCGTGTCGCCCCATTCGATGAGGGTGACCGACTCGTCGTCAAGCAGCTCCGACAGTCCCAGGTCGATCGCCTCGTGGAGATGGTCGAGTCGGTACACGTCCAAGTGGTGCAGTTCGAGCCGCCCCGGGTAACTCTGCACCAGGGCGAAGGTCGGGCTCGTGATCGGCTCGTCCACACCGAGGCCCACACCGAAACCCTGGGCGAACGCCGTCTTGCCGGCGCCGAGGTCACCCACGAGCAGCAGCAGATCGCCCGGACGCGCGAGCTCGGCGATCGCTGCAGCGAGCGCGCGGGTTGCATCGACCGAGGTGGTCCGGGTCTCGACCATCGACCCCGAGCCTACCGATGGGTGGGGGCCGAGCGGATCGCCTCGTCCACCGCCTCGAGCGCCATCAGCTGGACCTGGTCGAGAGCAGCCTCGACCCGACCGGTGGCCAGTACGACCACGGCGTCGCCATCGACCGCCGAGTGCGGAGGTGTGATCGCACGCGCCAGACCGTC
>SKRR01000047.1 GCA_007118345.1 Microthrixaceae bacterium
GAGCGACCTGTCGGCGTACGTGACGGGCCACAACCTCGTGGTCGACGGAGGATGGACCGCATGGTGACCGCTCCCTCGTTCGAGATCGCCGGACGGCCGATCGGCGCCGAGCACCCCCCGTGGGTGATCCCCGAGATCGGGATCAACCACGAGGGCGACATGGGCAAGGCACGTCGGATGATCGACGACGCCGCAGCGGCCGGTGCCGAGGTGGTCAAGTTCCAGTCCCACTCCCCCGCCGACGAGATGGTTCCGAACGACGTCGTCCCGGCGAACGCCGAGGAGTCGATCTGGGACATCATCAGCCGCTGCACGCTCTCCCACGACCAGGAGCGCGAACTCAAGGCCCACACCGAGTCGGCCGGGCTCAACTACCTCTCTACCCCCTTCTCGCGCGAAGCAGCCGACCACCTCCACCGGATGGGCGTCGAGGCGTTCAAGATCGGCTCCGGTGAGTGCAACAACCTGCCGCTCATCGACCACATCGCCGGGTTCGGCCGCCCGATCATCTTGTCGACGGGGATGAACGATCTGACGTCGATCTCCCGGTCGGTCGAGGTCCTGCGCGACCACCGGGTGCCGTTCGCGCTGCTGCACTGCACGAGCCTGTACCCGACGCCCCGCCACCGGGTGCGCCTCGGTGCCCTGGCCGAGCTGCGTGCGGCGTTCCCCGACGCGGTGCTCGGCCTGTCGGACCACACCCTGTCGAACCACGTGGCATTGGGAGCGGTGGCGCTCGGCGCCTCCATCCTGGAACGCCACTTCACCAGCGACCGGGGCTGGCCGGGGCCCGACATCGAGATCTCGATGACCCCCGACGAGCTCGCCGACCTGGTGCAGGGCAGCAGGTGGATCCACGAGGCGCTCGGTGGCACGAAGTCGATCCTGGACGAGGAGCAACCGACGATCGACTTCGCCTACGCCTCGGTCGTCACCCTTCGCGAGGTCGCCGCCGGCGAGATGCTCGACCGTTCGAACCTGTGGGTGAAGCGGCCGGGTACGGGCGAGATCCTCGCGCCCGACTTCGATCGGGTCGTGGGATCGACCGCGGTGCGCGACCTGCCAGCCGGCCACCAGTTGCGCTGGAGCGATGTCCGGTCGTGAACCCGGTGGGGAGCGTCACGTCTGCTTCCTCACCGGCACCCGCGCCGACTTCGGCAAGCTGAAGCCGCTCATCCTGGGCGCGGCCGACGTACCGGGGATCCGCGTGACCGTGCTCGTCACCGGCATGCACCTGCTCGAGAAGTACGGCTCGACGGTCATCGAGGTGCGGCGGCTCGAACCGGATGTGCAGGTGAAGGAGTTCGCCAACCAGTCCGAGGGCGACACGATGGACCGCGTGCTGGCCAGCACCGTCGCCGGGCTGTCCGAGGTCATCGACAGCGACCGACCCGACCTGCTGGTGGTGCACGGCGACCGTGTCGAGGCGCTCGGCGGCGCTGCGGCGGGGGCGTTGCGCAACGTCGCGGTCGCCCACGTCGAAGGCGGCGAGCTGTCGGGCACCATCGACGGAATCCTCCGCCACGCCGTGTCGAAGCTGTCGCACCTGCACCTCGTCGCCAACGACGACGCCGCACGTCGTGTCATCCAGCTGGGCGAGGACCCCGACACCGTGTTCGTGATCGGCTCGCCCGACATCGACGTGATGCTCTCGGACTCCCTTCCCTCGCTCGATGAGGTCCGCTCCGACTACGAGATCCCCTTCGACGAGTACGCGCTGGTGATCCTCCACGACCTGACCACCGAGGGCCCCGCAACGGTCGGCGCGACCGCCGACGCGATGGTCGGGGCGCTGCAGCGCTCGGGGTTGTCAGCGGTCGTGGTCTACCCGAACAACGACCCCGGGTCCGACGAGATCCTCGCCGCCTACGAACCGCTCGCGCACGACCCTCGGTTCCGGGTCTTCCCGTCGCTGCGCTTCGAGGCGTTCCTGACACTGCTGCGCCACGCCCGGGTGCTCGTCGGCAACTCGAGCGCGGGGGTCCGTGAGGCGCCGATCTACGGGGTGCCGAGCGTCAACATCGGACAACGCCAACGGGGCCGACACCGCCACCCGACGATCATCGACACCGGCACCGCGGCTGGTGAGATCGGCGGGGCGATCGAAACGGCGCTCGCGCGTGCGGTGCAGCCGACCGACCTCCACTTCGGACGCGGGGAGAGTGCCCGGCACTTCTGCGAGCTGCTGCGCGGCACCGCGATCTGGAAGCTCGGGGTCGACAAGCCGTTCCGTGACGTCCTGTTCAGCACCGACTGACCGTCGATGACGACTGTCGCCTGGTTGAGCCGCCGCGGCGCGGGACCGCACCCCAGCGGACCGACTGGCCGACAGTACGCTCCTTCGGTGCGCCGACGGATCCTCATCGCCTGTTCATGGAACCGCAGCGCGGTGTCGTGGCAATTCCGCGAACTCGCCCGGGAGATGGAGCGACGCGACTGGGGGGCTCACTTCCTCGATGGTCGCCGCCAGGTCGAGCCTGGCACCGACGGGATCGACCACATCCACCACTGGCCCGGAACTGGCCGTCCGAGGGGTGTCCCGGCGATCGCCTTCGCCCGGAGCTTGGCGCGCGAACTCCGCCCGGAACTCACCGTGTCCAACTTCGTCGGGGTGACACCGCTCGGGATCGGCGCCTGACTCGAACGGGTCCCCACCCGTGTCTGCTGGTACCACACCATCAGCGGTCAGATCACGGCGGACCGGGCACCGAACTCGCGGCTCGACGAGCTCCGCACTGCGGTGCGGCGCACCCGCTAGCGGGCTGTCTACCGGCTCCACACCGATGTGGTCGCGGTGCCGGTACCTGGTCGAGGCGATCGCACGAAGCGCGACACGGCGCCCATTGGTCATCTGCGGAGATGGAGCCGAACGACCGGCGCTCGAAGAACTCGCAACCGCCTCAGGTGTCGACCTGGACCTTCGGGGGGAGACACCGAACGACGAGGTACGGCGCCTGATGCTCGAATCAGCGGTGGTCGCCGTGCCCTCATTGGCGGAGAGCTTCGGTCGTACCGTGCTCGAGGCGCTTGCAGCAAGAACGCCAGTCGTCGCGAGCGACGTAGGCGGTCCCGCAGAGATCCTGACCGACGGAACCGAGGGATTCCTCGTTCCCGCGGGTGACGCGGAATCACTTGCACGCGCACTGGATGCAGCACTCGACCCGGAAGCCAACCGCGTGCTCGCGGCCGCAGCGAGAGCGACGTTCGAGCAGCGATTCGAACTCCGCACGCGGGTGGCCCGGATCGCCGACTGGCTGGAAGGACGGGCCGACGACGCCAGCTCGTAGGGTCGAGCGGCGTCAGCCGTCCGATCCCGTTCAGCGTCCGAGCGCCGTCACGGCTTGGAGAATCCGCCGACGAAGTCCCCGCCGTCCGCCTTGCGCCAGATCGTCGGGGTGACGCCGACAGACGCCGCGAACTCGACGAACGCGAGGTCGTCGCCGACGTCGTCGGAGAGGAAGACTCCGCCCGAGCGGAGCATCGACCAGAGGCGCGGATACGCGAACTCCCGACCTGCTCGCGTCTTGTCGCTGTCGTAGTGCACGACGTCGAACGGCCCGCTCTTCGTCGCGCGGGAAAGGCCCCGACGGTCGGGCACCCTGAGCAGGGTCCAACCCGAGCGGAGGTCCTGCGGCACCGCCTGGCCGACGTAGGCGTCGTCGCTGCTACCTCGGTAGGGCATGTCGATGCTCGTGAGGCACCCGGACCCGTTCGAGCTCAGCGCGAGCAGGATGGCGAGGCTCGACAGGCCGTGCGCCACCCCGGTCTCGAGCACCGAACCCGGTCGGGTGCCGAGGCACGCCGAGTACAGCATGGCCGTGTCACCTGCGCCGGCGACGTGGACGCCACGCTCGGCCAGCAGCTTGCGGGCCCGTTGGTACTCCTCCAGCTCGGTCACGTCCACGAGTTCGAAGCCCAGCGCCTCAGCGGCCTGCTCCCGCGGCACGGCCAGCTCGGCACAGCGCGCCGATGCTGCGGGCCGTTCATCGGGCACCGGCCCACGCATGCGCCGAGCGCCACCCCGGATCAGCTCACCCCACACCACCGGTCGCCGCAGGTACCAGATCACCATCGACGGGCTCAGACCCATGCCGCAGCCTTCATCGCCAGACCCTACCGCCGGCGACCATCAGTACAGACCGTTGACCGCCCGCCATCCTCGGCTGTCGTCACGCGTCGTGTCCACGCCTGGCAACGACCACGTACCCGAGGGTCAGCGTGGGGTTCGGCTGAAACGGGTCGATCTTGGAACAGCGCCCGGTCGC
>SKRR01000079.1 GCA_007118345.1 Microthrixaceae bacterium
AGGTCGCCGATGACACGGTGACTGGCACAGTCTCACTGGATGGGGAGGACGAGGTGTCGTTCACTGCGTCGGCAGCGGTCGGCAATGCCGGTGTCTACGTGGCGGAAGGGGAAGTCGGTGAGTTCGAAGCGGTGGCTCGGTGGATCGTGCTCGACGACGGGGAGCAACGATGCGGGGTCGAGCAGTGCTTCCGTAACCCGTGGACGGGGGAAAGACATGCCGTCGGCTATGAGGCGACCATGCCGTCACCTGCACGGCAACTCTGCATGTCGCGCTTGGTCCACCATCTTGTCGGCGGTGCTCGCCCCGCCGGTCAGGCCGATCCGAATGGCGGCACTCCACTGGGCGGGTGGAGGCGCGACGCCGGCTGGTAGTTCGTCCCTGCGGTCTCGTCGACCCGGGTGAGCAGTCGCTCGCACGGCGGCTCGAACTCGGCGGCGAACCGCTCGGCTGCCTCGGCGCCCAGCAGCTCCCAGGGAAGGGTGGTGAGCTGGTCGCTGTCGTCCTCGATGCGCTGTCGCAGTGCGAGCCCGGCGTCGGTGGCGACGCCGCCGGCGGCAAGCCCCTTGCGCTCCAGGCTGCGCCATGCCGACTCGATCTCCTCGGGCGAGCTGCCGCGGGACTGCGGCAGCCAGTCCCGGTCGTAGCGCAACCACTCGTTGTGGAGCACCGACGCCTCCACACCGGTGAGACCGGCTGCCACCACCAGCGCCCAGTGAGTGTCGCCTCGCCACTCCCGCAGGACGTTCACCGCGTGCCAACCGGACAGGACCGGGTCCGCCGCCCGCGGCATGCGGAGGTGGGCCGCCGCCAGAACCCGACCGGTCATCGGGAGCTGCTCCACGACCGGCCACAGCGCCGGGCCGAGCTCGGTCAGCGGGCTGACGATGCCAGGTGCGTGCTCCTCGAGACCGGCGCGCACCGCCTCGTCGCGTGCCGACCACAACGCCTCGAAGGAGGTGCCGGCGGACGACACCATCTCGAAGGCCAACCTGATGCCGAACGGGGTGATCGAGCCGAAAGCGGCGATCACCGCGTCGGGCCCGGCCGGCGCGAGCGGTGCGGCGCGGGCCCCGATGTAGCCGAGCGGTCCGGGCACACCGAGCGCCTCGTAGCGGGCAACCGCCCCCGGGTCCCAGAAGATCCAGCCGACCGTCGTCTGCACCGAGCGGGCGTTGCGCCGGGTGATCCCGAACCAGTCGGGGGTCCCTGTCATTCGCTGTGCATAGCACGGCCGGAGGCGTGTTCCTCGATGACGTACTCGCCGCGAAGGTTGGCGGCGACGGCATTGATGTGTGGCCTCTGACCGGAGGCGCCTGGAGTCTCGCCTGCGGTGACGTAGAGGGCCACGATCCCGAGGCGGCGACCTTGACCTCGCTGGCTCGACACACCCTGCACACCGCTGCGTTGACCACGGACGACCCGGTCGAGGTGCTCCATTTGCTCAACACCACTTTTCGGACCACCACCGAGCGGTTCTGTTCCTGCGTCTTCGCCCACGTCCGCCCCACACTCTCCACCATGGAAGTCGCCTTCGCCCGGGGAGGCCACCCGTACCCCATCGTGGTTCGGGCCGACGGCACCGTTCAACCGGTCGAGGTCACCGGCACTCTCCTCGGGGTGTTCAGCCGTCCCAGCCTCGAGCTCGCCACGATCACCCTCGAAGTCGGTGACTCGCTGGTGTTGTACACCGACGGCCTCATCGAAGTCCGCAACCACGCTGATGAGCAGTTCGGCGAACACCGAGTCGCCGAGGTCCTCGGTGCGGGGCCCCGACGAACAGCCACTGAGCTGGTTGACGCCCTCCACCGAGCGGTGAGCGCCCATGCCGCAACGTTCAACGACGACCTGACCATCGTGGCCCTCACAGCCACCGGATCCGTTGAGATCTCCGGGGTCGGCAACGGCTTCGACCAAAGCTTGGTGGTCAACGGCTCCCCACGTTCGGAGCCCTCACTGCAGTCGCCGTTCAGGGACGGCTGCGCTTCCGTCGCCATCGACCCGGGAGCGATCACGGAGGGGGCAAGTCGGGGCATGGCGCAAGCGTTGCAGCTCGTCGGTCCCGATCTACGGAGTTGCACCCTGCCACCCATCGCCGGCTGCGGGTGTGTCGCAAGCTGCAGGCAGGCAGAAGAATCGACCGCGAGAGTGTCATCTTCATCGGTCCGGGTCCGGTGTGGACCGATGGGGTGACCTCTACCCAGCCAGGATCTCGCCGTTCACCCTGATCTCGGTGTCATTCGGATGGAACGACATGAGCCCGGCGATCTCGGCAGCGGTGGAGATCGGTGCCTCGTATGCCCACACGATGCCGTCGTGCCGCTTCCCACCGACTTCCGCTGACCAGTAGGAGGCCTCTCCCTTGAACGGGCAGCTCGTGTGGAACGAGGTTGGTTGCAACAGTTCCATGCGCACGTCGCTCTTGGGCATGTAGTAGCGGGCGGGCAAGCCGGTCTCGTCCAGACGTAGGGCGTTGTCGGTCGCGGCCAACAGCTCGCCGTCCAGCCGGACCTCGACATGTGCATCGTCGGGCGTGATCGTTACGGAGTGGCCTGCGGTCATGACGGCTCCAACCCGAGCCGAGCGCCCACCATTCCGTTGCGGGAGCGAGGGCGGTCAGCACGCGAGGGGGGCTCGCATCGGTGCGTTCGACTCGTTGGTCGAGGTGAAATCCACACGGCAGCCTTGTCCGTGACCGCGCCCCCGAACGCCGGCCGGGTGACGTTCGCGATCGCTGCGGATCGGCACGTCAGTGACGGCGGGCTGCGACCCGCTCTTGCGTGCGTGGCCGTCGCTCTCCGTCGGAAACGCACGCCAAAGGTCAGGTGACCCTCCGAGGGAGCGTCACCGAACGCCGGCTGCATGGCGTTCGAGGTGTTCCGACCCTCGATGGAACATCGGCTGTTGGCGCCGTCGACGATCGGGGTCGTTCCGAGCTGGGAGTGTTCCTGTTCACCGCAGAGCAGTACGACGGGGACCACGTAGCGCTCGCGGTGCTGCTCGGGCTCAACGGGTTGCGTGTCAGCGAGGCGTGCGCGACCGATGTCGAGGACCTCGGTTTCGAACGTGGCCACCGGGTGCTGGGCATCACCGGCAAGGGCAACAAGCCCGCCAAGATCCCTCTCGTGCCTCGCACTGCCCGCACCATCGACCTGTCCATCGGTGAACGCCACGACGGCCCGATCCTGCGACGGCGTATCGTGGTCAGCGTTTCGCGGCTCGCCCCACAGGGGTAGGGGCACACGAAACTCGCGTTGCAACAGCTGTTCTGGGGACTCGCCTGTTCGAAGCGGTGAGTTTCGAAAGGAGGGACGAGATGCTCGATGCCGCTGAACTCCATCAGGCCATGTTCCGGGCGATACAGGACCGTGACTTCGACTCCATCCGGGGTTTGTTCGCTCCGGACGCGGTTCACACCTCCAGTGACGGTGAAGCCGTGATCGGTCCGGAGTCGGTGGTCGCCGAGGTCCAAGGGTTCGTCGAGGCGTTCCCCGACCTGACCATCGAGATCCGTGAGCAGTACGTCCCGGGGACGTCGCGGTCGATCGTCGAGTACAGCTTCCACGGCACACACGATGGTCCGCTGGAGGACATCGCCCCCACGGGCAGGACCGTGGAGGTCGTGGCCTGCAGCGTGCTCGAGGCCGAGGACGGCACCATCCGCAGGGAGTCGGACTACTTCGACAGCTTGGCGATGCTCACCCAGCTCGGCGTGGCACCAAGTTGAGAGTGCGCCCGTGACGAAGGAGATCGCGTCGAACACGGCCGTCGACCGGCAGGGCCTGCTCGACTTCATGAGACCACGCCACCGCGTGGTCCTGACGACGACCCGCGCCGATGGCAGTCCTCAGATGTCACCGGTCACCGCTGGGATCGATGCTGACGGCCGCGTCGTGGTGTCGACCTACCCCGAGCGGGCGAAGGTGGCGAACGCTCGTCACCGACCAGCTGGATCCGCACTGGTGCTGTCCGACGAGTGGACTGGCCCTTGGGTGCAGTTGTGGGGACGGTTCGAGGTCATCGACCTTCCGGATGCGCTGGACCCGCTGGTGGAGTACTTCCGGGTCATCGCCGGGGAGCACGCCGACTGGGGGGAGTACCGGGCCGCCATGACCGCCCAGGGAAAGTGCCTGCTGCGGCTCCACATCGACTCATGGGGCCCCATCGCGACCGGAGGGTTCCCCGCACGCCTCGCCGGTGATGCCTGAGTCGGTGTCCCTGAGCTTCGAAATCCGGCGGTTCAGGCCGGTCGCC
>SKRR01000366.1 GCA_007118345.1 Microthrixaceae bacterium
CATCGGGCGATGGAGCGCCAAGTACTGCAGAGTGGTGCGCAAGCCGCGGAACGCCTCTGCCGTTGCCGACATCGGCGCGGCCTGGGTCGTCAACCTCGGTTTGCTCTTGTCCTTCCAGGCGTCGTCGAGTGGGATCAGCCCGAGCGTCGGGAGGTCCTTCGTCGCCCGCTCGAGGTCACTGGACGTGCGGATCGAGTCGTCGATCTGCTCGAGCACGAACGCGAGCCCGATGCCGAGGACCAACCCGATCAGCGCTGCTTGGACGAGGTCGCGAACGATGTTCGGCGAGATCGGTGACGAAGGTGCGGTTGCGGGGTTCAGGATCTGCACACCACCGGTCGTGGTCAGCCGCTCCGACAGCTGCAGCACCTGCAGTCGCTGTTGATAATCGCTCAGCTGGTTCTCGAAGTCGCTCCTCTGCGCCTGGATCTCCTGGCTGACGCGCTCGCGCTCAGCGAGGAGGTCGTCGTAACCAGGATCGGTCGACGGCAACGCGGCGAGGCGCTCGTCCAGTTCGGCGAGCGGCTGGTTGATCTCGTCGATCTCCGCCTGGAAGTCGTCGATCTGCTGCTGCAGGACGGATCTGGATTGGCTGAGGTCCTCGATGAGCGCGTCGAAGCGTTCGCTCTGGTAGGTCTCGGCGTAGACGTTGACCTTTCGCGCTGCTTCCTCCGGGTCCGTGTCCGTGGCCGTGAGGATGATGATGTCGTCCTCGCCACCGGAGGTCGCCGAGATCGAGATGGGACCGCCGTACGCCTCACGAACCGCGGTGCGGATGGCCAGCGAGTTGATGATGTTGAGTTCGTTCTGAACAGCCCGGGTCGGGTCGACAGAAGCAGTGGGGGAGAAGATGGACTCGGACTGCTTGGGCTGCAGGAGCAGTTGGGCCGACGCGGAGTACACCGGTGTCTTGGTCAGGTCGATCGCAGCGACCACCCCCACGACGAGCGCGACCACTCCGAGCACGACGAACCACCGCCGGCGCAGCACGGCGAGGTACTCGCTGATGTTCGTCTCGTTGCGATCCGTCATCGCTTCCATCTACCGGTCTCCCCCGTTGGTCGATCCCCTGTTCCCGGCCGACGACATCACAGTGTGCTCGATCCTTCCCGGTGAGGTGCGTCGGGATGTCCGCCGGCGTTCGGAAGGCCGTCCCGCTCGCCCGAGGCCACGAGCCGCCGATAGATCGCTTCCATCTCCTGAATGACCACCTGTTGCTCGAACTGCTCCTCGACCATCCGCCGTCCCGCGGCGCCCATGGCACGACGCTCTTCCGGCGACATGGCGAGGAGGCGGCCCAAGCCGTCGGCCAGCTCGAGGTAGTCACGCGGCTCGATCAGGATGCCCACACCGGCGGCCTTGACGGCATGGGCAATCTCGCCCGTCTCGGTGGCCACGAAGGGAAGCCCGGCGGCCATGTACTCGAGCAGGACCAGTGGCCCGGATTCGTTCTTGGACGAGAAGACCGCCGCATCGGCACCGGCCAGCAGGGAGGGTGCGTCGTCGCGGACCCCGGGGGCCCGGACGAGGTGGGCGATGCCGAGGCGGTCGAGCATCTCGGTGCAACCCCGGTAGTAGGCGGGGTCGGCGACCGTGCTACCGGCGATGACGACCCGGAACCGCTCACGCTCCTCCGGGTCGAGCTCGGCGATGGCCCGGAACAGCGTGGGGTGGTCCTTCTGCGGGCGGAAGTTGGCGATCATCACGAGGACGATCTCGGCATCGCCGAGACCGAACTCGCTGCGCAGGTCGGTCGGTTCGGCCACGTCGAACCGACCGAGATCCACGCCGCTGCGCATCATGTCGACCCGCGCAGGGTCGAGGCCCACCGAGTCCACCGCCCAGTCGCACAGGCGGGACTCGACGCCGACGTAGTGGTCGACACCCATGTGCAGGGGCAGTCGGGCACGGACACCGGCGGAGCGGTCCAGGTGCAGGCGCCCGAAGTGGTCGTGGAACAGGTGGCGGGCATCGACGAGTCCGAGCGACTTGCACAGCGACACGAAGCGCATGGTGCCCCGACCGTGACTGTGGACGATGTCCACACCGAGCTCGCTCGTCAGGCGGCCGAACTCGAGGAGCTTCGGAACGTCCCAGGTCGAGCGGCGCCCCAGGATCGTGACGTCGACGTCGTCGGCCAGCTTGGCGTGCAGCTTCCCGTCCAGCCGGGTGGCGCAGAACGAGACCTCGATGGTGTCACGGTCGAGGGTGTTCGCGATGTCGACCGCGACCTGTTCCGCTCCGCCCACGTCGAGGGTGTCGGTCACCATCATGACCCTGAGTGGGTGCAGCGTCATGTCCCGTTCTCCCGCACGGTGAGCTGGCGTACTGCGCGGGCGAGGTCACCGGCCACGGCGGCCATCCCGAACCGGTCACGCCCGTAGGCGCCGGAACGAAACCCGGACACGATGCTCTGCACCCGGTCGGTGAAGTGATCCCCGGTGTGAGCCCGGAGCCGGTGGTGATCGGCGACGGTCCGCAAGGTGGCTGCCTCCTCGAAGGCACCGAGGTCGTCGACCCGGTCGGCCGCCGCCTCCAGCTGGGCGGCCCGTGCCAGATGCGCGGGGGCGACGGCGTCCGGACGGCCGGTGACGGCCGAGGCTCCGGACCTGCCGAACGCCGAGCCCAGCTGGGCCCCCATGAGCACGCCCGTCTCCTGTTGCGGGTGGACCCGGAAGCCGAGCAACGGTTCCGGTAGCGCCCGGACGGTGCCGACCGCGGCGGAGACCAGGGAGAGCCAGCGGTCGTGGCGCATCGGCGCGTCGGGGGCTGCCAGCTCCGGGGGGAACGGCAGGGCGGCGGCGACGGCGCGCCGCCGCAGCACCATCGTGCAGCCCGTGGTGAGTGCCCGTTTCGCGAAGAGCTCCTCGGCGACGACCGCCCGTCGGCGCAGCGTGCGGCCGACGAGGCGGGTGTCCCACAGTCGGCGGCCGAGGTGCCGTCCGTCCTCGCCGATGAGATCGGCATCGGAGAAGGCCATGGTCACGGTCGGATCCGACTGCAGCTCCCCGACGAGCCGCGCCAGCTTCGCCGGGTACCAGACATCGTCCTGGTCGGCGAGGGCGATGTAGCGGCCCCGGCAGCGACCGATCGCTGCGGCGAAGTTGTCGGTCGAACCACGTCGGCGGTCGTTCACCTCGATGCTGACCTCGAACGGCGCGTCGTCGGCGAAGGCCTCGAGCAGGTCGACCGTGCCGTCGGTGGAACCGTCGTCCTGGACGACGAGCTCGTCGGGCAGCACCTCCTGCTCGGCGATCGAATCGAGCAGCGATCGCAGCCAGCGTGCACCGTCGAAGGTCGCGAGCGCGACCGAGGTCTCGACGGTGGCGGCCGGATAGCGCATCCGGGTCGGCGGCGATGGATTCCGGGAGGTCCTGTGGTTCGAAGTCATCGACTGAGGTGTCGACGAACACGAACGCAGCCGACGCCGCGTATCCTACTGACTGCTCCCCGGAGCTCCTCCAGTGGGTCTGGTGGGGGAGGGGCAGCGGGACCGAGGGCGGCGCGACAGCGTTGCCGGAAGGTGGGGAGTGTGGACACAACACGGATCGATCTGTTGGCGTGGGGGCCGACGCCCGGCTGGAGCTGGCCCCACGGTGAGCTGATCCACCTCCCGGTCCGGCCGGCGGCCGCTGCGGCGGTCATCGAGCAGGCAGCCGCCGCTGCGGAGGGTGGGTGGCTGCTGTTGTGGGACCCACGACTCGGCCCACCGGAGCCCATCGCGGTGCAGGAGCTGACCGGTGGCCGCGCCGACGTGTGGCACGCAGGACTGTCCTTCGGGCTCGCAGGGGTGCCCGAGGAGCACGACTACATCCACCCGATCTGGCCGCTCGCCCTCGATGCGCCCGCCGATGTCGAGGCGGCATCGTGGCGCCTCTCTCCTGCTGCTGCACTGCTGCGCAGCGAGGTGGTCCGGACCCTGGGATCCTTCGATCCGGCCTTCGAATCCACGGCGGGGGCAGGGCTCGAGTTCGGACGGCGGGCCATCGACCGTGGGGCGGTGGTGATGCACACCCCGCGGCTGGCAGCCGGGACGAACCTCGTCGAGGAGCGTCTGGGCGAGCACGACCGCTTCACCTTCCTCCGGCGGGTCTTCACCCGGAAGTGGGTCCGCTACGCGGCGATCCGTCGTGTCATGGCGCATCGCCACCCGTTCCGGGTGCTGCGGGCGATGCGGAGCTCGGCCGCGGCCTGTGCACGCACGCCCCGCCCCGGCGGCGACCGCGTCCTCGCCC
>SKRR01000288.1 GCA_007118345.1 Microthrixaceae bacterium
CGAGGATCCGACCCGCGCGGCGGCGCCCGACGGTCCGCCGGCTCCGGTCGCGCCCGCTGAGGACGAGCTCCCCATCGATGGTTTCGACAGCCTCGCCGCATCGCAGGTCGTTCCGCGACTGGTGACGCTCTCGCCGCAGGAGCTACGAGCGGTGCAGCGCTACGAGCAGGCAGGGCGGCACCGCCAGACGATCCTCAACAGGGTCGAACAGCTGCTCGCCGACCGATGATGTCCGGTGACGGACTGCGTCCCGTGGCGCGCACGGCGGTCGAGGACGATCTGGCCGAGCTCGTTCGTCTCGACCGGGTGGCCCGGGATCATCTCTCGCCGTTGCGAGGCGGGGAGCTCCACCTGCTGTGGTCGACCCGCCCCGAGCCCCCTGACGGGACCCTGCGTGCCGACCTGGACGACCCCGATCGCTGCGTGCTGGTCGGGTGTCTCGGCACCGCGGTCGTCGGCTACGCGGTCGCGTCACTGGTGCCGCTCCGCGACGGCACCTCGGTCGCCGAGGTGGGGGAGCTCTTCGTCGAGACACCGGCGCGCGGCGTCGGGGTCGGTGAGGCACTCATGCAGCAGCTCCTGTCCTGGGCCACCGCGCGGGGCTGCATCGGCATCGACGCCCGCGCCCTGCCGGGCGATCGGGCCACGAAGAACTTCTTCGAGTCGTTCGGACTCGTCGCCCGGGCCATCAGTGTCCATCGCGACCTTCGCGACGCCGGAGCCCGATGACGGGGGCCGGTCGACCCGACCTGGAGGTGTCGGCCGTGTGCCGGCGCGACGAACAGCTGTTGCTCGTGCGCGTCGGTCATGGCCCTGCAGGTGGTGAATGGCGTCTCCCCGGCGGGACGGTCCACCGGGGCGAGACGCTCGCCGAGTCGGTGGTCGCTCGGCTCTGGGAGCAATGTGGTCTGACGGTCCTCTGTGGCCCCTTCATGGGGTGGCGTGAACACCTCGACGCCGATGTCCACCGGGTGCGCATGTACTTCGAGGCCGTCGACATGGGAGCGCCCGACGTCGACCCGCCCGGCCCTGACGCAGCAGTGGAGACCGAGTGGGTCGACTCGCACACGGTGCTCGACCGCCGGCTGGAGTCCGGCCTGGCGGAGTTCCTGGGCGACGCAGGCGTCATCGATGCCGTCGTCTGAGCGCCTGCCGAGCGTCTGAAGGCAGGGGATCAGCGTCCCTTCCACTCCGGCTTGCGCTTCTCGGCGAAGGCGGTGAGGCCTTCGCTGAAGTCCTCGGTACCGAACATCTTCACGATGCCGTCGCCGGAGAGCTTCCATCCGATGTCGTCGGGCTGGTCGGTCGCCTCGAGCACGATCTTGCGGCTCTCGCGCACCGCCAGCGGGGCGTTCTCGGTGATCTCGTCAGCGAGGGCCTTGGCGGTGGCGAGCGCCTCGCCCTCCTCACAGAGCCGGTTGACCCAACCGAAGTGGTAGGCCCGCTCCGCGGGGAAGTCCAGGCGGCCCGTCAGGGCGAGCTCCATCGCGACGTTGCGGGGGATCTTGCGGGGCAGGCGGAAGAGCCCGCCCGCGGCGGCGACGAGGTTGCGCTTGACCTCCGGGATGCCGAAGACCGCAGTCTTCGAGGCCACGACCATGTCGGCGGCGAGCACCAGCTCGGTCCCACCGGCGAGCGCCGGACCGTCCACCGCGGCGATGACCGGCTTGGTGCGCTCGCGCTGCACGAAGCCGCCGAACCCGCCGGTGGGGGTGGACATGCCCCCGGGGTCCACTGCCATCTGCTTCAGGTCGGCGCCGGCACAGAAGATGTAGCCCTTCTCGGTCTTCGCTCCGGTCAGGATGCCGACCCACACCTCGTCATCCGCCTCGATCTGGTCGATGGCGGACTCGATGCCCTGCGCAACCTCGCTGTTGACGGCGTTGCGTGCGTCGGGACGGTTGATCGTGATGATCCCGACGTTGCCCTGCTTCTCGTACTCGACAGTCATGGAGCCAAATGTAGTGCACGACTTGACCGGTCGGTCTAGTTGGTCCTGACGTGGCAGCGCGGGCGGTCACGCCGTCCGGAGGCGGCGCCGGGCCAGCAGTCGACCGGCCACGACCAGCACCGCAGCCCACGACGACAGGACCAGGAGGTTCTGCCAGAGGTCGGCCGGTCCGGCGCCGTCGAACGCTGCCGACAGCAGCGCATCAAGTGCCCATGCGTGCGGCGTCACCACCTTCGAGAGCAGTTGGATGACGTCGGGAGCCAACCAGATCGGGAACATGCACCCGCCGAGGGCTGCCATCGCCAGACCGAGCGGGATCCCGACACTCGTCGCTGCGTCGGGTTCGTCGAGCACCGCGCCGATGAGCGTCGCCGCCCCGGCGGAGATGAGCGCGAACAGCGTGATCACCGCCGCCAGCACCGCGATGCTGCCCCAGTCGACACCCCAGACCAGCACCGAGAGCGTGGCGACAACGGCGCCGAAGAGTCCGGCGACGAGCAGGCGGGCAAGCGCGACGCCGGTGACGAGGTCACCGACGTCGACGGGTCCGGACAGCAGGCGACGCGCCACACCAAGACGCCGCATCTCGATGAGCGCGGCGCCGGCGGCGAGGCTGTTGACGAACATGAAAAGCAGGAGCTGGCCGCCTGCGACGAACGTCAGCGTGGAACCGCCCTGCTGCTCGGTGCCGAGCAGGTCGACGGTGACCTCCGACGAGCGGAACTCGGCCTCCGCCCGTGCGACTCGCGACGTGGCGTCGGCCAGACCTCGCTCGGCGAGCAGGGTCGACACCGAGAGCTGCCGTCCCAGACGGTCGACCGCAGCGCCCACGGCGCCGGTGACGAGCGTCGCGGACGCGCGTGCGCGGTCCACCACCAGCGTCACCTCGGCCTGCCCGCTCGCGAGTCGCTCGCCGTACCCATCGGGGATCACCACCACGCCGTTCACCAGGTCGAGCTGCAGGTCCCGCCGAGCCTGGCGCTCCTCGTCCATCTGCCGGAGGACCACGCCCGCCTGGGAGCCGAGTTGCTCACGGAGCGCTTTCGCACCGGCGGAACGGTCGAGGTCGACGACCGCGAGTCGGACCTCGGCGTCGGAGTCGGTCACGAAGCTCCCGAGGGCGATGATGACGATGAACGGCAGCACGGCGATGAAGAACAGCGCGACTCGATCCCGTCCGAGCCGGACCAGGTCGGTCCGCACGATTGTCAGCAGGAGCGCGGCCCGGCCCGTCATCGCCACCGCCGCTGCAGGAGCCGGGCGCCGATCACCAGCCCGGCGAGGCCCACCACGAGCAGCCAGACGATGAGGTACCACACCTCGACCAAGGATCTCTCACCCGGTCCCAACTCGATCAGCGCCCGCATCGCCGCGCCGTTCGGCGTCAGCGTGCCGATCACCCCGAAGACCCCGGGCAGCAGCGCTCCACCGAAGAACGAGCCTCCGAGGATGGCGAAACCGAACGCCAGCACGTTGGACCACGACTCGGCCTGCAGCTCTGATCGGGCGACGCCGATCACGAGACCGAGCATTCCGGCGACGCTCACCACGAACGCCACGAGCACGACCGCGACCTCGATCGGACGACCCCACACCGCACCGAACAGCAGCGACGACACCGTGACCACCACGGCCGCTGCGACGAGCCCCTGGCTGACGACGGTCCCTGCGTTGCCGGCGACGATCGACTTCGGTGAGATCGGCGCGGCCCTGATGCGTGCGAGAACGCCCTCCTTGTCGTCGCGCAACACGCCGCGTGCGGTTCCGGCCAGGCCGAGGAACAGGAAGACCGCGAGCGGTCCGAAGTACAACGCGCCCGAGAAGCGGTCGCCGGGCGACTGCTCGTCCACCCACACCGAGGTCCGGAGGGCGTCGAGCTCCTCGACCGTCAGGGGTGCGCCCCCTTCCGCACCGGCGGCGAGCACGGCGAGGCGACGAAGATCCACCGCCGCGGTGATGCCCTCTGCGATCGCCGAACCGACCGAGGCGCCGCTCGGCTCCGCTGCGGCCCCAATCACCTGCACGGGAAGCGGAACGGGCTCCACGACGGACGAGGCGTAGCCGGCCGGCAGCACGACGGCGGCATCGATGTCCCCGTCCTCCACCGCGTCGCGTGCCGCGTCGATGGACGCCAGGGTGACGATCGAGACGCCTCGACCGTCGGCGCCGGCGGCGACGTCGTCGACGATCGAGGTCGACAGTTCGCTGCGGTCGAGGTCGACCAGCGCCACTGCGAACGACGGACCGGAACCTCCGAAGGCCA
>SKRR01000315.1 GCA_007118345.1 Microthrixaceae bacterium
GGCCCGGGCGCAGTGGATCCGCATGCTGCTCTGCGAGATCAACCGGATGACGTCGCACCTGCTCTTCCTCGCCACCAACGGCATGGACCTGGGTGCGGTGTCCATGATGATCTTCGGCTGGCGGGAGCGCGAGGAGGGCCTGCGGGTCCTCGAGCGCATCACCGGCCTGCGGATGAACCACAACTTCATCCGCCCCGGAGGCGTCGCCGCCGACCTCCCCGACGGCTGGCGTGACGACGTGGTGCGGTTCCTGGAGATGATCCCAGCCCGTCTCGAGGAGTACGACGTGCTCATGACCGGCCAGCCGATCTGGCGGGAGCGGCTCCAGGGCGTCGGCGTGCTCACCACCGAGGAGGCGCTGTCGATGGGGGTGACCGGCCCGCTCCTGCGGTCGACGGGCTACGCCTGGGACCTGCGTCGCGACGAGCCGCACCTGCGCTACGACGAGCTGGACTTCGACGTGATCGTCGGCAGCTACGGCGACTGCTTCGACCGCTACGCGATCCGCCTCAACGAGATCCGCGAGTCGATTCGCATCGTCCGCCAGATCATCGACAAGATGCCCTCCGGCGACCACCGGAGCCAGGACAAGAAGGTCACCCCGCCACCCAGGGCGCGCATCGACGAGTCCATGGAGGCACTCATCCACCACTTCAAGATCTTCACCGAGGGCTTCAAGGTCCCCGAGGGTGAGGTCTACGTGGCGGTCGAGAGCCCCCGCGGCGAGTTGGGCTGCTACCTGGTGTCGGACGGGTCGTCGACGCCCCACCGGATGCACATCCGCGGACCGAGCTTCGTGAACCTCCAGAGCCTGCCCCACCTGATGAAGGACAGCTTCCTCGCCGACACCGTGGCGATCATCTCCTCGGTCGACCCCATCATGGGCGAGGTCGACCGATGACCGGCCGCGGTGGTGCGTACCCCGCCACGATCTCTCGGGCCTTGTGGTCGCTCAGCGACAACAACTCCCGAGAGAGCGGGCGCAAGGGGGTGGCGACGTGGCGCGGTTGACCCCCGAGAACGTCGAGCTGGCGCACCGGATCATCGCCCGGTACCCACGACCGAAGTCGGCGACCATCCCGCTGTGCCACCTCGCCCAGGAGCAGGACGGCTGGCTGACCGACGAGGCGATGGTCCACGTCGCCGAGCTGGTCGGCTGCACCCCGGCCGAGGTGCTGGGCACCGCCAGCTTCTACGAGATGTTCAAGCGGCACGAGACGGGCAGGTACTGCCTGAACGTGTGCACGAACATCTCGTGCCAGCTGCTCGGCGGCGAGGAGCTGCTCGAGCACGCCGAGCAGGTGCTCGGTGTGCGTCCCGGCGGCACGACCAGCGACGGCATGTTCACCCTCGAGGACGTCGAGTGCATCGCGGCATGCACCGAGGCCCCCGCCGTGCAGGTCAACTACCGCTACTTCCACCGGCTCGGTCCCGACGACCTCGACCAGCTGATCACCGACCTGCGCAGTGGTGCACTCGACGACGTGGTGCCACACCACGGCACACTCGGCCGGGTCCACCAGGACCTCGACGGCGACCGGATCGCCAACATCACCCCGCCCGAGGCCCAGACCGAACCGGTGTGGATCCGCCGGCATCGTGAGCTGGCCGAGTCGAACGACGGGGGAGCGTCCTGATGATCGGTACCACCACCCCCGCCATGCCCACCGCGCCCGGCGTGCCGGCGATCGTGTCGTCGCGTTTCGGTGTCGCCGACGGCCACACCCTCGAGGGCTACCGGTCCTCGGGCAGCTACGAGGGCTACTCGGCGCTGCGGGCCGTGCTCGAGATGTCGCCCAGTGCTGCGTCCGAGATCGTCAAGGATGCCTCGCTGCTCGGTCGTGGTGGCGCCGGGTTCCCCGCGGGCATCAAGTGGGGGTTCTGTCCGGCCGACGTGTGGCCGCGCTACATCGTGGTCAACGGCGACGAGTCCGAGCCCGGCACCTACAAGGACCGCGTGCTGATGGAGCGCGATCCGCACCAGCTCATCGAGGGCTGCCTGATCGCCGCCTACGCCATCGGCGCCGCCCAGGTGTTCCTGTACGTGCGCGGCGAGATGGCCCACGCGCAGGAGCGCATCGCCGCGGCGCTCAACGAGGCGTACGCGGCCGGGCTCGTCGGCAGGAACATCCTCGGCACCGACTTCAGCGTCGACATCGTGCTGCACTGGGGCGCCGGCGCCTACATCGTCGGCGAGGAGACCGCGCTGATCGAGTCGCTCGAGGGCAACCGCGGCATGCCGCGCCTCAAGCCGCCGTTCTTCCCTGCCGCCAAGGGCGTCTACCTGGCGCCGACGATCGTCAACAACGTCGAGACCCTGTCGAACCTGCCGTGGCTGTTCAGCCACTCGGTGGAGGAGTACCGCTCGGTCGGCACCGACAGCTCGCCGGGCACACGGCTCATCGCGCTGTCGGGACACGTCGAGAACCCCGGGATCTTCGAGGTCGCCCAGGGCACCACGACCTTCCGCGAGCTGTTCGAGTCCGAGCTGTACGGCAACGGCATCCGCGCCGGTCACGAGTTGAAGATGTTCATCCCCGGTGGGGCGTCGGCGCCGTGGTTCTTCCCCGAACAGGTCGACCTGCCCCTCGAGGGCCGCGTCGTCGGTGGCGCCGGTTCGATGCTGGGCTCGGGCGCGGTCGTGGTCATGGACGAGACCACCGACGCGGTCCGTGCCTGTCTGCGCCTGGTGCGGTTCTTCGCCCGCGAGTCGTGCGGCAAGTGCACCCCGTGCCGCGAGGGCACCACGTGGGAGGAGAAGATCCTCCAGCGCATCCTCGACGGCCACGGCCGGCCCAGCGACCTGGAGCTGCTGCTGGACGTGGCCGACAACATCTCGCCCGGTCCGTACCCGGTGGCGTCGGACCCGGCCAACGACCTCGACGCGGTGCCCTACCCGCCACGTCAGACGACGATCTGCCCGCTCGGTCCGTCGTCGGTGGCGCCGATCACCTCGGCCATCCGGCGGTTCCGCCACGAGTTCGAGGACAAGATCGTGCAGCGCGACCTGATCCCTGTCGAAGGGGTGTCCGTCGATGTCTGAGCCGCCACGCCGCATCGAGATCACCGAGCCCGTGACGATCACCGTCGACGGTCGCGAGGTCACCGCCCAGAACGGCGAATGGCTCATCGACGCCTGCGAGCGCAACGACGCCTACATCCCGCGCTTCTGCTACCACCCGCGCATGGAGCCGGTGGGCATGTGCCGGATGTGCCTCGTCGAGGTCGACACCGGCCGCGGTCCGGCGCTCCAGCCCAGCTGCATGCTGCCCGTCACCCCCGGCATGTCGGTCGACACGACCAACGACAAGGTCGCGAAGGCCCAGGACGGGGTGCTCGAGTTCCTGCTGTCGAACCACCCGTTGGACTGCCCGGTGTGCGACAAGGGCGGCGAGTGCCCCCTGCAGGACCAGACCATGGCCTACGGACCGGGCGAGTCGCGTTTCGTCGAGGAGAAGCGCCACTACGAGAAGCCCATCCCGATCTCCGAGACGGTGTTCCTCGACCGCGAGCGTTGCATCCTGTGTGACCGCTGCACCCGCTTCGCGTCCGACGTGGCCGGCGATCCGCTCATCCACTTCATCGACCGCGGCAGCCAGACCGAGATCGCGACGTTCCCCGACGAGCCGTTCGCGTCGTACTTCTCGGGCAACACCGTGCAGATCTGCCCGGTCGGTGCGCTCACCGCCAAGCCCTACCGGTTCCGTGCACGTCCGTGGGACCTCGAAGAGGTCGAGTCGACCTGCACGAGCTGCTCGGTCGGGTGCCGTGTGACCATCCAGTCGAGCCGGAACCAGCTGGTGCGGTACCAGGGGGTCGACTCCGACCCGGTGAACTGGTCGTGGCTGTGCGACAAGGGCCGCTTCGGTCACGAGGCGTCCAACAGCGAGGACCGGCTGCGCGAACCCATGCGGCGCAGCGAGGACGGTGCCCTTCGGGTCGCCCAGTGGTCCGACGCCCTCGGCGCGGCCGCCGCGGCCATCCGCAGCGTCGACCCGTCACGGGTCGCGGTGCTCGGCGGCGCGAGGTTGACCAACGAGTCGCAGTACGCCTGGACGAAGCTCGCCAAGTCGGTGATCGGCACCGACCACGTCGACGCGCAGCTCGGCGACGGCCTGCCCGCCGAGGTCGTCCTCGGCCTGCCCGGTGCGTCCATCGACGACGTGTGCGCCAAGGGCGGCACCGTGCTCTACCTGGGGCCGGACCCCAAGGAGGAGCTGCCGGTGCTCTACCTGCGGCTGCGCCACGCGGCGGTGAGCGACTCGGTTCGCATCGTCGAGTGCTCACCGATGCGCAGCGGCTTGTCGCCCTATGCCGCCGCCTCGTTGCAGTACGCCCCGGGCGAGCTGCCCGCACTGGTGGCCGCCCTCTGTTCCGGCGACGTGCCCGATGGCGGCGTCGCGGGGGTCGATGCCGACACGGTCCGGTCCGCAGCCGCGCTGCTCGACGGGATCGACGACCTGTCGGTGGTGGTCGGCCGCGCCAACCTGGCCGAGACCGCCGGAGTCGTCGTCGACGCGATCGACGCGGTCCGTTCCGCCCGACCGGGCGCGCGCTACCTGAGCGCGCTGCGGCGCGGCAACGTGCGGGGCGCGCTCGAGGCCGGCATGTCCCCGGGCCTGCTGCCGGGGCGCACGACCATCGCCACCGGGTCCGCCACCTGGACCGAGGCGTGGGGCGCCGTGCCCACCGCGGCCGGACTCGACGGTCTCGGCATCCTGGACGCCGCTGCCGAAGGTCGTCTCGACGTGCTGATCCTTCTCGGTGCCGACCCGCTCACCGACGCCGCCGACCGTTCGCTCGCCCGACGCGCGATCGCCGGCGCCGGCACGGTGATCTCGTTGGACTCGTTGCCGAGCGCCTCGACCCTGCAGTCCGACATCGTGTTGCCGGTCGCCGCGTTCGGGGAGTGCGACGGGACGACCACGAACCTCGAGGGTCGCGTGACGGTGCTCCACCAGAAGGTCACCCCACCCGGGACCGCTCGCACCGACTGGATGATCGCGGCCGAACTGGCGCTCCGACTCGGCGGCGACCTCGGGGTCGAGTCGTCCCAGGTGGAGCTGTGGGACGAACTGGTCAAGCACTCGGCGCCGCACGACGGACTCTCGTCGGCGGCACTCGCCGCGCAGGAGGACCCCGACGGGTTGCTGCTCCCACTCGACGCGACGATCGAACTCGCGGCGACGACACCCACCAACGTGCCGCCCCGCAGCGCCGACTCGCTGCGCCTCGTGGTGAACCGCACGCTCTACGACTCGGGGAGCGCGATCTCGCACTGCGCGTCGTCGGCCGCGCTCGTGCCCGAGGCCAGTGTCCGGCTCTCGCCGGCCGATGCCGCTGCGATGGGGCTCGAGACGGGCACGTTCGTCACGGTCGCCTCGTCGCACGGCTCGGTGTCGGTGCCCGCGGTGGTCGACCCTGGCGTGCCCGGTGGCGCCGCGGTGGTGCGCCACAACCTGGAGTCCGTCGACGCCGGGGTGCTGGTCGACGCCGCTGATCCGGTCTGCGACGTCCGGGTGGAACTGCGATGAGCGCACTGCTGTCCGCCGTGACCCCGTTGCTCGCGCTCGACCCGATGCTCGAGGGCGACATCGGGTTCACCCAGGTGCTCGTGGTGCTGCTCAAGGTGCTGGTCGCGTTCGGCGGCCTGCTCGTGACCGTCATCATCTTCATCTGGTTCGAGCGCAAGGTCATCGCCGACATGCAGAACCGGCTCGGGCCGAACCGCGCCGGCCCGTTCGGGCTGCTCCAGACCGTCGCCGACGGTTTGAAGCTGATCCTCAAGGAGGACCTGCTGCCCGAGCGTGCGGACAAGCCGGTGTTCAAGCTGGCGCCGTTCCTCATGCTGATCCCGGCGTTCCTCACCTTCGCCATCGTGCCGATCGCCGGCAACTTCAACGACGGCAACGACGGCGTGGTCACGATCCTGGGCCAGGAGACCTTCATGCAGGTCGCCGACCCCCAGATCGGCATCCTGTTGTTCCTGGCGATGAGCTCGGTGGCGATCTACGGCGTGGTGCTGGCCGGTTGGTCCTCGGGCTCGAAGTACCCGCTGCTCGGTTCGGTGCGGGCGTCGTCGCAGATGATCTCCTACGAGGCCGCGCTGGGGCTGTCGATCGGCTCGGTGCTGCTGATCGCCGGATCGTTGTCGACGAACGCGATCGTCGCCGGGCAGGCCGGCTGGCAGTGGAACCTCTGGATGACCGGTCTGGTGCCCTTCGTGATCTTCCTGATCGCCGGCACCGCCGAGCTGAACCGACCGCCGTTCGATCTGGTCGAGGCCGAACAGGAGCTCGTCGGCGGGTTCCACACCGAGTACTCGGCGTTCCGGTTCGCGATGTTCTTCATCGCCGAGTTCCTCAACACCGTGACGATGTCGGCCATCATCGTGACCCTGTTCTTCGGTGGCCCCTCGGGTCCGGACTTCGGCATCACCGGCTGGGTGTCGGACTACGTGCTGCCGTTCGTCTGGTTCTTCCTGAAGGTGCTGGTCTTCCTGTTCATGTTCGTCGCCTTCCGCGCCACGCTGCCCCGCCTGCGCTACGACCAGCTGATGGACCTGGGCTGGAAGCTGTTGATCCCCCTCGCCCTCGGGTGGTTCCTGGTGCTCACCGTCGTGCGGGTCGCGGCCGACGAGGAGCTCGCCGCGGTCGAGGTCCTCGGTGTGGGCGTGCTCGCCTTCCTCGGACTGCTGGTCGGCGGCGGACTGCTGCTGCTGTCGATCCGTGCCTCCGCGGCGAAGCGTGCGGCTGCTGCGGCCGAGGACGCCGCCGACGAGTCCGAAGGGGTGCGCTGATGGGCTACCTCGACGGGTTCGGCATCACCTTGCGCAAGTGGCTCAGCCCCCGGTCCGAGTCGGGTCGTCGGGTCACGCTGGAGTACCCCGAGCAGACGCGGCCGAAGCCGGAGCGCTTCCACGGCCGTCACGTGCTCAACCGCTACGACGACGGGATGGAGAAGTGCATCGGGTGCGAGCTGTGCGCGGGTGTCTGCCCGGCGCAGTGCATCTACGTGCGCGGCGCCGACAACGATCCCGACGACCCGACGTCGCCGGGTGAGCGCTACGGCTTCATCTACGAGATCAACTACCTGCGGTGCATCCACTGCGACCTGTGTGTCGAGGCGTGCCCGACCGAGGCCATCACCGAGACGAAGCTGTTCGAGTTCGCGTTCACCAACCGTGCCGACGCGATCTACACCAAGGACGAGCTCGTGGTCGACGACGACGGGCGACCCCAGCAGCTGCCGTGGGAGAACTGGTCGGGTGGGTTCGACCCGGCCGCCGACACGTCGGGCTGGATGCGGGCGACCTCGCCGAGCGGCGACGAGGACTTCGTCGACGTGGTCGCATGGGCCGGTGAGCTGGGATACGGGGTGCGCGCACCCCAGGGCGGCGGCACCGTCGCCACGGAGGTCGCCGAACCGCTCCCGGCACCCGAACCGCCAGCGCCCGAGCCACCGGAGCCGGAACCGCCGGCCACCGCCCTGGAGCCGGAGCACGAGCCAGCACCAGAACCGGAACCGGCCGAACCCGAACCGGCCGAGCCCCGACCAGCGCCCGAGCCGCGTGCGGCGGCGCCGAAGACCTTCGACGCCCCCGACGGTGCGCGCACCGACGACGAGGTCGAGGCCCAGCAGTCCGACGCTGCCGAGGGGGACGAGGAATCGCGAGCACCACGCGGCTTCTTCGACGCACCCGGGGTGAGGGCCACGGGTCGCCGATCGCGGGGCGGGGCACCCGCACCCGCTCCCGAGCCGGAGCCGGAACCGGCCCCCGAATCGGCGCCGGAACCCGATCCCGAGCCCGAACCGGTCACCGAGGTCGACGACGCCCCGGGTCCGGATGCCTCGCTCGAGGACGCTCGGACCGATGCGGAGCAGACCGACAGCGAGCAGGGTGACCACCAGCAGGGTGACCCCGAGCGGGTCGATGAGCCGCCGACGTCGCGTCCCGACGCCGGGTTCTTCGACGCGCCCGATGCCGATCCGCCCGAGCCCGAGACGGGCAATCGCCGTCGGCGCCGCCGGGGAGGCCGCTGATGCGCGTCGAGATGTTCACCTTCCTCGTGACCGCGACGATCGTGCTCGCGGGATCGCTCGGCGTGGTCCTGTTGCGCAACCCGGTGCACAACGCGCTGAGCCTCATCGGGACGCTGTTCGGCGTCGCCGTGCTCTTCATCGCCCAGGAGGCGTACTTCCTCGCAGCGATCCAGGTCATCGTCTACGCGGGCGCCATCGTGGTGCTCTTCCTGTTCGTGATCATGCTGCTCGGTGTCGACAAGTCCGAGTCGCTCCGGAGGGAACCGATCCTGGGGCAACGCCCCGCCGCCATCGTCGCGGGCGTGGCCATCCTCGGGCTCACGCTCACCGCGCTGCTGTCCAGCGCTGCTCGTGTGACCGGTGAGCAGTCGGTCCTCGCGCCGCTCGACCCGGCGGTCCCCGACATCAACCGGCTCGGCCGGGTGCTGTTCACCGAGTACATCTTCGCCTTCGAGGTGACCGCGGTGCTGCTCACCATCGCCGTGGTCGGCGCGGTCGTGCTGATCCGTCGTGCGGGGGATCCGATCGACCTCGGGGAGTTCCCCGACGGCACGATGGGCGACGTGCTCGCCGCACGCGCCGCGGAGCGGAACCCGACGATCGACGACGCAGCGGACGAGGAAGCCGGGCTCGACGAAACCGCCGACGACGCAGCAGCCACCGACGATGCAGCAGCCACCGACGATGCAGCGGGGGGCGAGCGCTGATGCTGGAGCTGACCGAGACCTGGTACCTGGTGCTCGCCTCGCTGGTCTTCACGATCGGTGCCGTCGGCCTGATGGTGCGCCGCAACCCGCTGGTGCAGTTCATGTGCGTCGAGTTGATGCTCAACGCGGTCAACCTGAGCTTCGTCGCCTTCGCCCGCTCGCTCGACGACGTGCGCGGCCAGGCGATCGTGTTCTTCGTGCTGGTGGTCGCGGCGGCCGAGGTCGTGGTCGGCCTCGGGATCATCGTGGCGATCATGCGGCGACGCCAGGGTGCCGACGCCGACGACATCTCGTTGATGAGGGGCTGAGTCGATGGACCTGATCTGGCTCGTTCCCGCACTGCCCCTGCTCGGCTTCCTGACACTCCTCGTGGCCGGTCCGCGCATGGGTGACCCGAAGTCCGGCTGGTTCGCCACCGGTGCCGTCGCCGCGTCGTTCGCCGTCGCGGTCGCGCTCTTCGTCGACCTGCAGTCGATGCCGGAGTACGAGCGGCAGGTCACCCAGACGCTCTACACGTGGATGCCCTCGGGCAGCTTCGAGGTGAGCATCGGGTTCCTGCTCGACCCGTTGAGCAGCATCATGATCCTGTTCATCACCGGGATCGGTGCGCTCATCCACCTGTACTCGATCGGGTACATGAAGGGCGACCCGAAGTTCTCGAAGTTCTTCCTGTACCTGAACCTGTTCCTCGCCTCGATGCTCCTGCTGGTGCTCGGCGACAACCTGCTGCTGACCTTCCTCGGGTGGGAGGGCGTGGGGGTCTGCTCGTACCTGCTGATCTCGTTCTGGCACACCGAGCCCGCCAACGCCACGGCCGGCAAGAAGGCCTTCGTCACCAACCGCATCGGCGACGCCGGATTCATGCTCGGCACGTTCCTGGTCTTCGTCACCTTCGGATCGATCAACTACGCCGACCTGCGACCCGCCGCGACGGGCATCGCCGCGGTCACCGCCACGGCGATCGCGCTCTTGTTCTTCGTCGGTGCGATCGGCAAGTCGGCACAGATCCCGCTGTTCACCTGGCTGCCCGACGCGATGGCGGGCCCGACGCCGGTCTCGGCGCTCATCCACGCGGCGACGATGGTGACCGCCGGCGTCTACCTGATCACCCGACTCAACCCGATCATGGCCCAGGCGGGCTGGGCGAACGACGTGATCGCCTGGACGGGTGCGGTCACCGCGCTCGTCGCCGCGACCATCGCCGTCGCGCAGACCGACATCAAGAAAGTGCTCGCGTACTCGACGGTGTCCCAGCTGGGCTACATGTTCATGGCCGTCGGCACGCAGACCTACGTGGCGGGTGTGTTCCACATGATCACCCACGCGTTCTTCAAGGCGCTGCTGTTCCTCGGCGCTGGTGCGGTCATCTACTCGATGGCCCACGAGCAGGACATGCGTCGCTACGGGAACCTGCGCAAGTACCTGCCGGTGACCTTCGTGACGTTCTTCGTCGGCTGGTTGGCGATCGCCGGTGTGCCGCCGTTGTCGGGCTTCTGGTCCAAGGACGAGATCCTGGCCGGGGTGTTCAACTACGGCGCCGCCGGCCCCGCGCTGTGGGTCGTGGGCGTGCTGGTGGCGATCCTCACCGCCTTCTACATGACCCGCCAGCTGATCATGGTGTTCTTCGGCACCGAGCAGTGGCGGGGGGTCGCACCCGTGCCCGCCGGCGCCGTGCTCGGTGCCAGCGGTGCCGGTGCGGGCGACACCGCGCCCGAGCAGGAGGCCGAGTCACCGACCGTGCAACTCGGCGAGGGCAGTGACGAGCCCACCGCCCACGACGACCACACCGGGCACGGCGACCACCACCTGATGCCGAGCCACGAGCCCAAGGAAGCGCCGTGGACGATGCTGGCGCCGCTCGTCGTGCTGGCGGGCATGGCGGCGATCGCCGGGCTGATGAACCTGCCGTTCAGCGACCAGTTCAAACGGCTCGAGCACTGGCTCTACCCGATGATCGTGTTCGAGAACCCGTTGCCCGAGGGTCCGACACTCGTCGGCCTCGCCGCCGTCGCGATCGCCGCCGCGGTCGTCGGCATCTGGTTCGCCTTCTTCGTGTACGTCAAGCGTCGCTTGGACCCGGCCCGCATCGAGCTGCCGATCCTCGCCGAGGGGTGGAAGATCGACTCGACCTACGCCGCAGTGGTCGGCGGACCCGGAGAAGCCACCTTCCAGGGTGTCGCCGACGCCGATGCCCGGATCGTCGACGGGGCGGTCAACGCCGTCGGCAGGGGGTCGCTGGGCCTCGGGACGCTCCTGCGCAAGCTCCAGACCGGTCTGGTGCGCACCTATGCGCTCGGCGTGGCGATCGGCACCGTCGCCCTGCTGGCCTTCATCGTGACGAGGATGAACCTGTGACCGTCGACCCCACGCTCCTGCTCGCGGCCGACGGTCCGGTGACGTTCCCGATCCTGCCTGCGCTCATCCTCACCCCGCTGCTCGGCGCGCTCGCGATCTTCTTCGTGCCGGCGCGCCGCGACGACGCCTTCAAGCAGATCGCACTGCTCACCAGCGTCGTCACCGGGGTGCTCAGCATCTACCTGTTGACCGCGTTCGAGACGGGCGAGGCCGGGTTCCAGTTCGTCGTCGACCAGAGCTGGATCTCCGAGTTCGGCATCTCGTTCCACCTGGGCGTCGACGGGATCTCGTTGTTCCTCGTCGTGCTGACGGGGGTGATGTTCCCGATCGCGATCATGGGGGCGAAGATCACCCACGACATCAAGTCGTACTACGGCTGGCTGCTGGTGCTCATGGCCGGGTCGATGGGGGTGTTCCTCGCGCTCGACCTGGTGGTGTTCTTCCTGTTCTTCGAGGTCGTGCTGGTGCCGATGTACTTCCTGATCGGCCTGTGGGGCCACGGCGACCGCATCTACGCGGCCACCAAGTTCTTCCTCTACACGATGCTCGGCGGGGCGTTCATGCTGGTGGCGATCGTCGCGCTGGCGATCCTGAACCAGCGGGGTGTCGGCGGCGACCTCACCTTCGACCTGGTGCAGATCGCCCAGAACCAGGCGATCTCGACCGAGGCCGGCCGGTGGATCTTCGTCGGCTTCGCCATCGCCTTCGCGGTCAAGGTGCCGGTGTTCCCCCTGCACACCTGGCTGCCCGACGCGCACACCGAGGCGCCGACTGCCGGTTCGGTGGTCCTCGCCGCGGTCATGCTGAAGCTCGGCACGTACGGGTTCGTGCGCTTCGGGCTCTACCTGTTGCCCGAAGCGGCGCACTGGGCGGCGCCGGTGATGCTGACCCTCGGTGTCATCGGGATCATCTACGGGGCGATCTGCGCCACCATGCAGAAGGACCTGAAGCGCCTGGTCGCCTACTCGTCCATCGCCCACCTCGGCTTCGTCATCCTGGGCGTCTTCTCGATCACGACCCAGGGCATCGAGGGCGGCATCCTCATCATGGTCAACCACGGCATCGCGACCGGGGCCTTGTTCCTGCTGGTCGGGTGGATCTACGAACGCCGCCACACCCGACAGATCTCCGAGCTGTCCGGCCTGCAGAAGGTCGCTCCGGTCTTCGCCGGCGTGTTCACCCTGGTGATGCTCGCCTCGATCGGCGTGCCCGGACTCAACGGGTTCCCGGGTGAGTTCCTGGCGCTGCTCGGCGCGTTCCAGACCGCGCGCTGGTGGGCCGTGGTGGCCGTCATCGGTGTGATCCTCGCGGCGCTGTACCTGCTGTGGGCCTACCAGCGGACCTTCCACGGGCCGGTCACCCCCGGCAACGAGCACTTCCGAGAGCTTCGCTGGAGCGAGGGGCTCGTCATCGCGCCGCTGCTCGCACTCATCGTGTTCCTCGGTGTCTACCCGGCGGTGATGCTCGACCGCATGGGTCCGTCGGTCGACGCACTGGTCGAACACGTCGACGAGCAGGTCGACGACTTCGAACGGGTCGAGATCACCTACGTGGGTGCATCGGACATCCCCGAACCCGGCCACGACGACGATTCCGACGGCCCCGCATCCGATGAGCACGGCGAGGAGGGGGAGTGATGTTCGGGCTTCCGACCCAGGACGAACCGATCCCCTTCGACGAGCTCCCACTCGACGACCCGCTGCTGTTCGACGAGCCGGCCGGTGTGGTGATCCCCGACATCGAGTGGTCGGCGATCGCACCGAACCTGATCCTGATGCTCGGTGGCATCCTGTTGCTCACCGTCGTCTCGCTCGTGCGGGGCCGCACCCCGTCGTGGTTCTCGGCGGTGTGGACGATCTCGACCGCGGTGTTCGCCGGCGTCACGCTGGTGCCGCTGTGGCAGCGGGTGCAGGACGACGGCGCCGAGTCCGTGATGGCCGGGGCGATCGGACTCGATGGCTTCTCGTTGTTCGTCACCGGGGTGATGTGCCTCTCGGTCGTGCTCGGCGCGCTGCTGCTCGAGGGCTACCTGCGCCGCGAGGGCCTCGCCGGGCCCGAGTGGTACGTGCTGCTGCTGCTGTCGGCCTCGGGCGGCGTCACGATGGCCTCGGCGAACGACCTGATCGTCATGTTCATCGGTCTCGAGATCCTCTCGGTGGCCGTGTACGTCATGGCGGCGATGCACTCCAAGCGGGTGTCGTCACAGGAGGCCGGGCTCAAGTACTTCGTGCTCGGCGCGTTCAGCTCGGCGTTCCTGCTCTACGGCATCGCGATGGTCTACGGCGCGACCGGCACCACCAACCTCGTCGGCATCCAGCAGTTCCTGTCCGAGACGGTGCTCACCCAGAACGGGCTGCTGCTCGCCGGGTTCGCGTTCATGTTGGTCGGGTTCGGGTTCAAGGTCGGCGCCGTGCCGTTCCACAACTGGACCCCTGACGTGTACCAGGGGGCGCCCTCGCCGGTGGTCGCCTACATGGCGTCGGGCGTGAAGGTCGCCGGGTTCGCCGGGATGATCCGGGTGTTCGTGGTGACCTTCGGACCCACCTACGGCGCCGACTGGCGACCGATGGTCTACGCACTCGCCATGCTGTCGCTGGTGGTCGGGTCCTTCGGAGCGATCGTGCAGACCGACGTGAAGCGGATGCTCGCCTACTCGTCGATCAGCCACGGCGGCTTCATCCTCGTGGCGGTCGCGGCGAACAGCGAGGCTGGTACCGCGGCCGCGCTCTTCTACCTGTTGGTCTACACGTTCATGATCGCCGGCAGCTTCGGCATCGTGACGATCATGGGCCGCACCGGCGACGGGCTGCACGCACTGAGCGACTACCGGGGCTTGTCGAAGGCTCGACCGGGGCTGGCGCTGCTGTTCACAGTCTTCCTGCTGGCCCAGGCGGGCGTACCGTTCACCGGTGGGTTCCTCGCGAAGTTCTACGTGATCAACTCGTCGGTGTCCCAGGGCCAGTACGTGCTGGCGTTGATCGCCATGTCCGCAGCGGTCGTCGCTGCGTTCCTGTACCTGCGGATCGTCGTGGCGATGTACTTCGATGGCAACACCTACCGCGGTGAGTCGGCCACGCTGGCGGGTCCGAAGGTGAGGATCCCCGCAGCGGCTGGCGTGGCGCTCGGCATCGCCGTGGTGGGCACCTTGTGGCTGGGCATCCTGCCCGGCCAGATGACCAGTGTCGCCGGCGACGCCGTCGCGCAGCTGGTCGCCATCGGCCCCTGACCACCCTCCCAGTGTTCTGGACGCGATCGCGTCCGTGACCACGCGTTCGATCACGCCCGGTTCGCGCTCGGTCACCCTCCCAGTGTTCTGGGCGCGATCGCGTGCGTGACCACGCGTTCGATCAC
>SKRR01000273.1 GCA_007118345.1 Microthrixaceae bacterium
CATCGCCTTCCCGCTGTCGGTGCAGTTCGGGATCATCGGCTGAGGAGCCCCGATGAGCAACACCATGAGCGACGTCACCCTCGACCCCAAGACGCCCGGCGGCCCCATCGAGGACCGCTGGGACAACCACCGCTTCGACCTGCGGTTGGTCAATCCGAACAACAAGCGGAAGTTCACCGTGCTCGTCGTCGGCACCGGGCTCGCCGGTGCTTCGGCGGCGGCTTCGCTGGCCCAGCTCGGATACAACGTGAAGGCCTTCACGTTCCACGACTCGCCCCGGCGCGCACACTCGATCGCCGCGCAGGGTGGCATCAACGCCGCGAAGAACTACAAGAACGACGGCGACAGCACCTACCGGCTCTTCTACGACACGGTCAAGGGCGGTGACTACCGCTCGCGTGAGGGCAACGTGCATCGTCTGGCCGAGGTGTCGGTCAACATCATCGACCAGGCCACCGCGCAGGGTGTTCCCTTCGCCCGCGAGTACGGCGGCCTGCTCGACAACCGCTCCTTCGGCGGCGCGCAGGTGGCCCGCACGTTCTACGCACGGGGCCAGACCGGCCAGCAGCTGCTGCTCGGCGCTTACCAGGCCATGGCCCGCCAGATCCATCTGGGCACGGTCACGCTGTACAACCGCATGGACGTCCAGGACGTCGTCGTGCACGACGGCCGTGCCCAGGGCATCGTCGCCCGCGATCTGCTCACCGGCGAGATCAGCTCGCACTCGGCACATGCCGTGCTGTTGTGCACCGGCGGGTACGGCAACGTCTACTTCCTGTCGACCAACGCCAAGGCGTGCAACGTGACCGCCACCTGGCGGGCCCACAAGCGGGGCGCGGCGTTCGCGAACCCCTGCTACACCCAGATCCACCCGACCTGCATCCCGCCGGCCGACGAGTTCCAGTCGAAGCTGACGCTGATGTCGGAGTCGTTGCGCAACGACGGCCGCATCTGGGCGCCGAAGGAGTTCGACGAGGCGCGAGCCGCGGGTGACATCCCCGACGCCGACCGTGACTACTTCCTCGAGCGCAAGTACCCGGCGTTCGGCAACCTGGTGCCCCGCGACGTGGCGTCGCGCAACGCCAAGACCGTCGTCGACGAGGGACGCGGCGTCGGGCCGCTCAAGAACGGCGTGTACCTGGACTTCTCCGACGCGATCACCCGCTTCGGCAAGGAGACGATCAAGGCCCGCTACGGGAACCTGTTCGACATGTACGAGCGCATCACCGGCGAGGACCCCTACGCGACGCCGATGCGCATCTACCCCGCCACCCACTACACGATGGGTGGGCTCTGGGTGGACTACAACCTCCAGACCACCATCCCCGGCCTGTTCGCGCTGGGCGAGGCGAACTTCTCGGACCACGGCGCCAACCGGCTCGGCGCCTCGGCGCTCATGCAGGGCCTCGCCGACGGCTACTTCGTCGCTCCCGAGACCGTGGCCGGCTACCTGTCGGGTCTGCTCGGCGAGTCGCCCATGGATCCGGGCGACCCGGCGTTCACCGCCGTGCAGGCCGAGGCCGAGGACCGCGCCGCCCAGCTGCTGGCGGTCAAGGGCACCAACTCGGTCGACCACTACCACCGCGAGCTCGGGCGCATCGTGTGGGACTACTGCGGCATGGCCCGCAACCGCACCGGGCTCGAGAAGGCCCTCTCGGAGATCCCGGCGCTGCGCGAGGAGTACTGGAAGGACGTCAAGGTCCTCGGTTCCGGCGACAGCTACAACCAGTCCCTCGAGAAGGCCCTGCGGGTCGCGGACTTCATGGAGTTCGCCGAGCTGAAGGTGCGCGACGCGCTGCACCGCGAGGAGTCCTGCGGCGGGCACTTCCGCGAGGAGCACCAGACGCCCGAGGGCGAGGCGCAGCGCGACGACGAGAACTTCGCCTACGTGGGCGCCTGGGAGTACGCAGGCCCCGACATCCAGAACGACGCGGTGCTCCACAAGGAGCCGCTCGTGTTCGAGAACGTCCAGCTGACCCAGCGCAGCTACAAGTAAGCGCGAACGAGGATCGACGACATGGCGAACATGCTCAACCTGAAACTCAAGGTCTGGCGGCAGGAATCCGTCGACGACGGAGGCCACTTCGAGGAGTACACCACCACGATCGCCGACGACGCGTCGTTCCTCGAGATGCTCGACTACGTGAACGAGCAGCTCATCGCCGATGACCGTGAGCCCATCGCGTTCGACCACGACTGCCGCGAGGGCATCTGTGGCAGCTGCGGACTGATGATCAACGGCCAGGCGCACGGCCCCCAGCGCGGCACCGCCACCTGCCAGCTGCACATGCGCAAGTTCACCGACGGCGACGAGATCGTGATCGAGCCCTTCCGTGCCGCCGGCTTCCCGATCATCAAGGACCTGGCGGTCAACCGGGCGGCGTTCGACCGCATCGTGGAGGCGGGCGGCTACATCACCGTCAACACCGGCGCAGCTCCCGACGCGAACCTGATCCCGATCCCCAAGGACACCTCGGACGCGTCGATGGACGCCGCGGCGTGCATCGGCTGCGGCGCCTGCGTGGCGGCATGCCCGAACTCGGCGGCCAACCTCTTCACCGCCGCCAAGATGCAGCACCTCAACCTGCTGCCCCAGGGCCAGGCCGAACGGTACCTGCGCGCCGAGACGATGGTCGACGAGATGGAGCAGTTCTTCGGCTCGTGCACCAACCACGGTGAGTGCCAGGAGGCGTGCCCGAAGGAGATCTCGATCGACTTCATCGCCATGATGAACCGGGACTACTTCAAGGCGAAGCTCGTCAACCGCCGCCGGTTCGGCCAGAAGAAGGTCGGCTGACCGTGCGGGCCGTCCGCCGACGGCCGGTGTGGGCGCTGGCGGTGGGCTGCCTGTCGGTGCTGTCGCTGACCGCCGGGTGTGCCCGCGACCCGGAACCGCAGTCGGTCGCCATGATGTCCGACGCCCGGCCCGCATCGACCGGATCCGAGCTTCCGGACCTCGATGCCAGCCTTGACGACCTGGGTCTCGGCGAGCTCGACGACCTCTTCGACCAGCTCGAGGGTCTGGACCTCGACGAGTTCGAGGGGGCGTTCGACCCCGAGGCCTTCGACGAGCTCTTCGAGGGGCTCTCCCCCGAGGACCTCGGCATCGACCCCGACGAGCTCGGCCTGGCCGGCATCGGCGACTGCTTCGACCAGCTGATGCTGTACTCCCAGCTGATGGTCTCGGCGTTGGGCATGGGCGGCGCGTCCACGACCGAACGGATCTCGGCCGAGCTGCGCGCCGAGTTGCCCCCGGAGCTGCACGACGAGCTCGACGTGGTGACCAGGGCGCTGGCCGGCGCGTCGTTCTCCGACCTGGCCAGCGGCTCGGGACCGTTGGCCAGCGCCGAGTTCGAGCGGGCCAACGAGGCCATCGCCAACTGGCTCGCCAGCGACTGCAACTCCGACGGCGCCTGACCCCCGCTTCTGTCCCGCAGATTCGGGCCATCAGCACCCGATCCGCGGGACAGAACGACGTCGAGAGCCGGTCGACGTCGGTAGGGTGCCCAGCCATGTCGACCTCCCGCACCACCCCGCCGCTGCGCACCGTCGTCTGGGGGACCGGCAACGTCGGCCGCGCCGCCATCCGTGCGGTCGACGCCCACCCCGACCTGGTGCTCGACGGGGTCATCGTCGCGAACCCCGACAAGGTCGGCCGCGACGCCGGTGACCTCGCCGACCTGGACCACGCACTGGGCGTCATCGCGACCGACGACGCCGATGCCGTGCTGGGGAACTCGCCCGACGCAGTCGTGTACGCCGCGTCCGGTGACGTCCGCCCCGACGACGCAATGGCCGACCTCGCCACCGCGCTGCTCGTCGGCGCCGTGGTGGTCACGCCGTCGGTCTACCCGCTCTACGACCCCACCAACGCGCCGGCGGAGATCGTCGATGTGGTGCGTGCCGCCGCGGAGGAAGGCCAGGGTGCGCTGTTCGTCTCGGGCATCGACCCGGGGTGGGGCAACGACGTGCTGCCGGTGCTCATCTCGGGTCTCGCCGGGACCATCGAGCAGGTCCGCTGCCAGGAGATCTTCGACTACTCGACCTACGACCAACCGGACTCGGTGCGCTACCTGGTCGGGATGGGCCAACCGATGGACGACGTCCCCCCGATGGTCCTGCCCGGGGTGCCCACGATGGTCTGGGGCGGCCAGGTGCGGATGATCGCACGGGCGCTCGGCGTCGA
>SKRR01000135.1 GCA_007118345.1 Microthrixaceae bacterium
GTGCTGGAACCGTCATCGATCGCCGGGGAGGCCTACCGCGAGCTCTCGGCCGGGGTCCGGTTCCTGCTGCTGGCCAACGACGAGCAACCGGCCGACACCGACCGACACATCGGACGCTCGGTGATCGTGACCTCCGGCCTGGCCGGTGACGGCAAGACCTCCACGGCCGCCAACCTCGCGGTCGCCGCGGCGCGGGTGGGCCTGCGCACCGTGCTGGTGGACGCCGACCTGCGCCGACCCACGCTCGGCACCCGGTTCGGCCTGGGACGCACCACCGGGCTGTCCGACGTGTTGCTGTCCGGCGACTCGGTCGGCGACCACGTGGCCCGCGTCGGGGTCGACAAGCTGGTGGTGCTGACCGCCGGCACCATCCCCCCCAACCCCAACGAACTGCTGGCGAGCCCGGCCATGCGTGCGCTGCACCAACAGCTGACCAGCAAGGCCGACCTGGTGATCTACGACACCCCGGCGGCGCTGGCGGTGCCCGACGCGCTCGAACTCGGCCGACTGGTCGATCTGACGATCCTGGTCGGGCGGGCCGGGGTGACCGGCCGCCGCCAGCTCGCGACCGCGATCGAGCGGCTCGAGCAGGCCGGGACGTCGGTCGACGGGACCGTCCTCAACGACATCGATTCGAAGGGCGAGGGTTACTACTACGCCTACGCGTACGTCTCGGCCGATGGGGTCGAGGACGCCGCGCCGGAGACGGCTGCTCCGTCCGGACGTCGGGGACGGCGCGGCCGGCATGCGCGCAAGGACCGTGGCGCGACCCCGGCCGAGCGTTCGGCGACCGACGGCTCGGAGGTGTCGGCCCGTGAGGCCACCGCCGACGACCAACAGGAGCTCCCCGCTGACGAGCAGACGCTGTTCGACCGGCGGTAGGTGGCGGAGTCGCGCCGAGAGCCGCTCAGTCACGGCGCGACCGGTGGTGGCGCGTGAGCACCGCCACGATCGAGGTGGCGTGACCGCCGTTGGTCAACGAAGCTGGTTCGAGGTGATGGTGAGGTCGTAGTGGGCTCGGCTACCCGTGACGGTCACGTGGTAGGTCCCGGCCGGTACCTCGCTGGTGAACTGGAGCCCGCTCCCGCCGCGGACGCTGGTGATCTGGGTGCCGGTGGCATCGAGCAGAGCGACCTCGACCTCCTCCGCACGGGTGAAGTCGAGCCGGATGCCGAGCGGGCCCGCTTCGACCGACCGCACGTGTTCACGGGTCATGGTCTTGCCGCCGAGTGCCCAGGAGTAGACCTCGGTGGTCTCGACCACCGACGGGGTGCCGTCGTCGCTCGGGTCGTCGCCTTCGACCGGGTCGGTGGGCTCCGGGCCGGTGGGCTCGGGCTCCGCCGATTCGGCCGGGGTGTAGGTCCCGCGAACCAGCGTCTCCTCGGAGGCCACCACCTCGACGTCCTGGCAGTCAGGGATCACATACCCGGTCACCTCCTCGAAGCAGACCTCATGCGTTCCGATGCCGATCGGGATGGAGATGGAACCGTCGTCGCGAGGGACTCCGTCGACGATCACGGTGGCCGGGAGGCCCGCCGGTTCGGGCTCGACCACGAGGCGGCCCGCGGACAGGAACTCGCCCGTGACCCGGTGCGTCTGGTCGGCTTCGACGGTCACCTCCTGACACGGCGGGGCGAGGTAGCCCTCGGGCGCCGAGAAGCAGACCAGATGCGAGCCGGCAGCCAGGGGAAGACCGGTGATCTTGCTGGTGTTGCGCGCCACGTCACCGACGCGAATCTGTGTCGCGACCGCCGGCGACGACCGGACCTCGAGTTCCCCGCTGCCGACCGATGTCGTCGACGCCGACAGGAGCTGGGTCTCCGGCGGCGACGCCGACAGGGTCACAGCCACCAACAGCGCGACCAGCATCGCCGCGACCGCCGCCCTCCGGAACGTGCGCAGCAGCGGAAGCATGGTGGTCGCGAACATGACAACTCCTGGCGGATGCGGTTGCTGGTCCATCGACCAACAGCGTTCCGCACTTGAGTTGCGTCCTGGGGTCTCTCCCGCCGGGGCCTCGCGGGTCTCGCTGACCCCCCGGGCATCCACCACCCGTGCCTGCCTCGCGACCGCGGTCAGCCCTCGGACACCGCGCCGCGCAAGGAGGTGAAGCCTTGGGGGTCGTTCACGGGACGACCAGCCACCTCGATCCAGGCGTGGGCACGGATGCGATGGTGGCTCCTCGCCACACCGAAGCGCAGAACCGGCGTCTGGTCGCGCAACAGGTTCCCGAGAACCAAGGACTCACGCAAACACGGGCCCGTCCCGAACGGCCAACGGCGGATGACCCGGAGGGTGCACCGCAGGGCTCGCTGTTCCCGTTCGGTGAGACGGCGTGCAGCGAGTTGCGGCGCCTCATCGGGCCGGTCTCCCCTGGCGGAGGTGTCGGACGCCATCGCTCGGGAGGCGCCCGACCCGACCACGATCCCGAGCCGTTCAGCCAACCGGGGGATCCGAGCCCAACGGATGGATGCTTCGACGACCAGCAACACGAGGAACGCTCGGAGGGTCGGTCGACGATCGGTGGGAGGCAGCCTGCGCCACCGGCCCATGGCTGAGGGCAGGCGGCAGGTCGAACGCGCCAGGGTCGCTGCCAGCCCGGACATACGGCGAGCCAACGATCGCTTCCCGCTCATACCCCGGACTCCTATGGCGGCATCCTCGCCCCACCCCTGCCTCGTCACCTGCGCGTCGCCTCGAGTGGCCGACCGCTGCAGCGTACTGACCGGCGGCTGGCGTGGGCGTGGCGCCCGGGGCCGGCCGCCCCCTGGATCGATGTGGCGATGCGAGCCTCTGTCCTAGACTTCGCATCGACGGGACCGGTCGACTTCATGGGACCGCTCGATCGAGAGGGGCAGCCATGCCAGGAACTCGCCTACGGATCCGAGCACGTGATCTCAGCTGGGAGCAACTCGACGATGAGGTCGTCATCCTGGACCTGGCCGGGTCCACCTACCTGCGGCTGAACGGCCCCGGAGCGGTGCTCTGGCATGTCCTGCTCACGGTCGCTGATGAAGCTCGGCTGGTCGAGGCGTTGCTCGAGGAGTACGACATCGATCAGGTCACCGCACAGAGGGACGTCGACGCCTTCCTCGCCAACCTCAGAAGGGCGAATCTCCTCGAGACCGTGCGCACCGGCTGAGCGAACCGTAAAACTCAACCATCAGGCAACATGCCGTAACCATGCGAGCCGCATCGATGGGGGGCGAGATCCATGACCGATGACCTCACCCGGCCTCTCGAGCCGGCCGAGCAGCTAAGCAACCTCCGCGCCGCTCCCGACGTCGTCGTTCAGCACCTGAGCCGGGACGGCGATGCGGTCCTGCTCAAGACCAGCACCGGGACCTATTTCGGCTTGGACCCCGTCGCGACCGTCATGTGGACGGCATTGACCGAGACCGCGGATGTGCCGGCCGCGCTGCGACGGCTCAGTGAGCACTTCGCCGCCGAGCCCGACGAGATCCGAGCGGACCTCGAACGCCTCGTCCGGACACTCGCCGATCACGGGTTGCTGCAGGTCACTGCGCAGGGCCAATCGGGCTGAGGGCAGCCACATCGGCGGCCACGGCCTCGGTCAGTTCTGGCAGACGGTCGAACCCGGAGGGATACCGCACGGTGCGGACGGCTACACGCTCGACGATGCCCGCCAGAGCCGGTAGACGTCCGGCGGCGAGCTCCAGCCCGTGGACAGCGTCCCTGAGGAACGATTCCTGGACCATGGCGAGCAGGGCATCCCGGTCACGCAGCGGCTCGAAGCTCACCTCCTCGGCAGCGGCGTCGCGCATCGGCAGGTACAGGCATCGCAGCGGTGCCGGACGGGGGTGGAACGACCCGAAGGGTTGCCCCAGGACCACGCGACGCTTGGTGTAGGCCGGATGGACCTTCAGCAGTGCCGCATGGTCACCGACGAAATGTTCCGCCTGCTCGGGCCACAGGCGCAGCATCGGGTAGCCGGGATGTGCGTACACGTCGGCACCGTGCGAGGTCACCGCGAGCAGATCGTCGGCCAGCAGCGAAGCGCCCGAGGCGACCATCCCGGTAGCTGCCGTGGTCTTCCCGCCGCCCTTGACCCCGAGGAACGCGACGGCTGAACCGTCGAGCACGACGGCGGAGGCGTGCAGCGTCGGGATGCCGCGGCGCTCGAGCCAGACCGCCAGCACCAGGCCGAGCAGCTGGATCTCCACCA
>SKRR01000142.1 GCA_007118345.1 Microthrixaceae bacterium
ACGATGCACCCCGTTCCAGCGGGGCCGGCGCCCTGCTCTCACCGCTCGTGCGGCGTCTCGTCGAGGAGCACGGCATCGATCCCGGATCGATCTCAGGGTCCGGCGTCGGCGGGCGGATCACTCGTGAGGACGTGCTCGCCGAGGTCGACCGACGGGCGGGGTCCGGTGGACCCCCTGCCGCCGGTGCGCCCGCACCGGCTGCGCCGTCGTCGACCCCAGCTCCCGAGCCGCCTCGTCCTGCACCGCCGGCTCGTCCGGCCGCACCGTCGGTGGCGCCGCTCACACCGGGTTCGGGTGATCGGGTCGAGGAACTCAACAAGATCCGTCGCCTCACCGGCGACGCGATGGTTGCCTCCAAGGCGGCGGCGCCCCACGCGGTGACCGCGGTGCGGGTGGACTACGAGGCGGTGGAGCGGGTGCGGCGTGAGCTCCGGCCCACGTTCGCCGATGAGGAGGGCTTCTCGCTCACCTATCTGCCCTTCATCTCCCGCGCCGTGGTGGACGCCTTGCGCGAGTTCCCCCACATGAACGCCTCGATGGGCGACGGCACCGTGGTGCTCCACGACGAGGTCCACCTGAGCGTCGCGGTCGACCTGGACTACGAGGGTCTGCTGGCCCCCGTCGTCCGCGACGCCCACGACAAGCGGCTCAGGGCCATCGCGCGCGACATCCACGAGCTGGCCGACCGGGCCCGCAACCGCCAACTGGGGCCCGACGAGCTCTCGGGTGGCACCTTCACGTTGTCCAATTCGGGGAGCTTCGGCACGTTGATGGTCATTCCGATCATCAACCAGCCCCAGGTCGCGATCCTCTCGACCGACGGTGTCTCCCGGCAACCCGTCGTGCTCACCGACGAATACGGCAACGAGTCGCTCGGCATCCACTCCGTCGGCAACCTCACGCTGTCGTGGGACCATCGGGCCTTCGACGGCGCGTACTCAGCGGCCTTCCTGGCACGCGTCCGGGAGATCATCGAGACCCGCGACTGGTCCGCGGAGGTCTGAGCCCGACGATGCGCCCCACCGCTGCGCCCGTCGACGCACCGCCGGCCGATGTGCGCGGCACCGGGGCCCCGCTGCGCGTGCGCTGGCTCGGGAGCGTCGCGTACCGGGAAGCGTGGTCTCTGCAGCAGGGGCTCCACGCCAACGGGTCCGACGACCATCTCCTGCTGCTCGAACATCCACCGACCTACACACTCGGCCGCCACGCCGACCGCGCGAACGTGCTCACGGAACCCTCCGAGGTGGGCGCCGAGCTGATCGATGTCGACCGTGGCGGCGACGTGACCTTCCACGGGCCCGGCCAGCTCGTCGCCTACCCGGTGCTGACCCTGCCGCCGAAAGGGGACGCTCCGGGCGGGCTGCCCGACACCCCCGGGTACGTCGCGATGCTCGAGGCCGTGCTGATCGACACGCTCGCCGACCTCGGCCTCGTCGCGGGACGACGCCCGGGATGTCCCGGTGTCTGGATCGACCCCGACCGCACAGCGGCTCGCAAGATCGCTGCGATCGGGGTGCGCATCGAACGCGGTCGGTCGCTCCACGGGGTCGCCCTCAACGTCGACACCGACCTGTCCTGGTTCGACCGCATCATCCCGTGCGGGATCCGCGGCCACGGCGTCACCTCGCTCGCGGCAGAGGGCATCGACGTGTCCATGCGCGACGTCGTCGACCGGTTCGTCGAACGGTTCGCACAGCGCTGGGAACCGGCATCGGTCGACCGCAGCGACGTGGTGTGGCGTCACACCGAGGCGGACCTGACCCCCTTCAGCAGGGGAGCGGGCCCCGGCGAGCCCACCGCCGGCGCCAACCGTGCGCGTCCCCGACCGCTCACCCCGGACCCGGCGGTCGGTGTCTCGGTGCGGCTCCGCGGTCGCCTCGCCGAGGCGGGAGTGCGTGGTGGTGTCGAGTTGACCGACCGCAAACCGCAGTGGCTGCGAGCGCGGGTCGACCACGGCGCCGAGGTGCTGTCGCTGAAACGGACCGTGCGCGATCTCGACCTGGTCACCGTCTGTGAGGAGGCCGGCTGCCCGAACCTCTCGGAGTGCTGGTCGGAGGGGACCGCGACGTTCATGGTCTGCGGCGAGCGGTGCACCCGCGCCTGCGGGTTCTGCCTGGTGGACACCCGCCGGCCCGAGCCGCTCGACCCCGGTGAGCCCGCCCGTGTGGCCGAGGCCGCCGACCAGATGGGCCTCGAGCTCGCGGTGGTCACCATGGTGGCTCGAGACGACCTCGCCGACGGCGGCGCGGCGCATGTTGCTGCCGTGGTGCGGGCCATCCGGGCCCGACGACCGGGGACAGAGGTCGAGGTCCTCATCTCGGACCTGCGTGGCGACGAGGTCGCGCTCACCTCGGTGCTGGCCGCCGCGCCGGACGTGGTGAACCACAACATCGAGTCCGTCGCCCGGCTCCAGCGGGCGGTGCGTCCCTCGGCGTCGTACGCCCGTTCGCTCTCATTGCTGGCGCGTGCGCGCGCGGCGGGTGCGCTGACCAAGTCGGGCCTGGTGCTGGGCATGGGTGAGACCGAGCAGGAGGTCACCTCGACGTTGGCCGACCTCGCGGCCGTCGGGGTGTCGATCGTGACGATCGGGCAGTACCTGCGACCGACCTCGCACCACCTGCCGGTGGCCCGCTGGTGGACACCGGAGGAGTTCGACGGGTTCGCGCAAGTGGGTCGCTCGCTGGGGATCGCGCACGTCGAGTCGAGTCCGTTCACCCGCTCGAGCCACCACGCCCGTGCGAGCCTGGACGCGGCCCGGGCACTCTCCGAGGAGCATCGCTGATGGGGATCGTGGCACGTGGTCAACAGCAGTACGTGCGTCAACAGCTGGCCGGTGAGGGCGCGAACCCGCGCCCGGCGTACGCGACGGGCACCGTGCACCACGACGCCGTCGCCGTGGACGGCAGCGTGGTGCACCACCACCAGGTGTTCGACGCAGGAGAGCTGGTGGAGTGGGAGCGCGACGACCGGCCGGGGCCCTGGGCGTTGGTCCGGCCCGGTGCGCCCACCGACCCGTACGCCCCCGTGCTGCCCGGTCCCGACGAGGCGGCACAGGTGTCGGTGCGGCTGGGCGAGCAGGTGCACCCGCTGCCGCCGCTCGATGACCTCGGGAGCGACGCGTACCGCCACCTGCCGTACGTGCCCGAGGCGACGACGCGGCTGCGCTTCGAGCTCACGGGCAGCCCCGTGGGCCCGCTGGCGCTCGATCTCCGCTACCAGGACGGCCGACGCGCCGTGGCCGAGATCGTCGACCAGTGGGCCGACACCCTCGACGGTGAGCCCGCGCACGGTGCACCCGAGATGCACATCGTCATGACCTGGCGGAACTACCTGCGCATGCGCGCCGGAGAGGCGACGGCACTCGAGGCCATCGAGGAGGGCGGCGCCGTCGACGCCCGGTGGACCCTGCTGCTGCTGCTGCACGGCCTCCTGCAGGAACCCCAGTACGTGGCGGCCTACCGGGCCCTGCCGCGTCTCCCGCCCGAGCTGGGCTGGTGGGGCGAGATCGCCCCGTGGATCCCTGCACGCGACGAGCTCTGAGGTCCTGACCCGGTTGGTCCGCCCCAAGCTGCGGGCGGACCAACCGGGGACGTTCGGAGCTCAGGTGCCGTGTGCGCAACCGGCGGGCGTGGGTGGGCCGAAGATGTCGACGACGGCGCTGCCGTTGGCCCGCAGGGCCTCACAGGCGGCGTTGAGGCCCTTCGCATGGGCGGGTGACTGCAGGTAGGAGCCGGTCGGCCCGCCGGGAACGAGTCCCTGGCCCTTGCCGGGAAGCTCACCGGCACCGACCCACACGACCTTCGTCTCGCCACCCGGGGGGTCGACGACGAGCACGTGGGCACCCGCAGGAGCGGCCATCGCGGCCGTGGTGACGATGACGATGCCGAGCGCCACGGTGGCGCGCTTGAGATGTGTCTTCATGATGGTCTCCCTCTGTTCGGTCGGTCCGTTCGGAGCCCGGTTGGCCCGCGAGCAGCCGACCCCCCGAGGGTGCACCCCGCTCGTCAGCGCGCCGTTACGGAGCGTCTCTCGACCGGGCCGGGGGGAGCGGATTACCCTTGACCGATCGGTCAAGTACGCCGAGCGAGTCGATCCCGGGAGCAGCACCGTGTACGAGTGGTCCGAAGAGCAGGAGATGATCCGCCGGGCGGTGCGTGACTTCGTCGACCGTGAGATCCGGCCCCATCGCGAAGCACTCGAGTTCGGTGACCTGCCGCCCTATGACCTGCTCCGCAAGCTCTTCTCGACCTTCGGCATGGACGCCATGCAGCGTGACAGCTTCAAGCGCCGCATCGAGCGTGAGCGCGCCATCGAAGCCGGCGATGCCGTGGCGGAGAAGGCGGAGGGACCGCGTGATGCCAACAGCGTCGCCTTCACGATGATCCCGATCATCGAGCTCTGTCGCGTGTGTCCCGGAATGGTGACGGCGATGGGCGTGTCGATGGGCCTGACGGGTGCCGCGATCATGGGCAAGGGCACGATCGCCCAGAAGGAGCGCTGGGCGCTCGACCTGCTCACCATGGACAAGGTCGGCGCATGGGCGATCACCGAACCGAACTCCGGCTCCGACGCCTTCGGGTCGATGATGTCGACCGCTCGGCGCGACGGCGACGAGTTCGTGCTGAACGGTTCCAAGACCTTCATCACCAACGGTCCCCACGCCGACACGATCGTGTTCATCTGCAAGCTCGACGAGGGCAACCCGCCGGCCGAACGCAAGATCGTCCAGTTCGTGCTCGACTCGGGCATGCCCGGCCTCGAGCAGTCCAAGCCGCTGCGCAAGATGGGCATCCACTCCAGTCCGACGGGGCAGCTGTTCCTCGACGACGTGCGGGTGGGCATGGATCGGCTGCTCGGCGAGTCGCTGGACGCGTACGGGGGCAAGAGCGGTCGGGAGGCATCGAAGGCGACCTTCTCGATGGAGCGGGCCGGCGTCGCCGCGATGGCGCTCGGCATCGTGGACCGGTGCATGGAGCTGTCCATCGCCTACGCGAACGACCGCGAGCAGTTCGGCCAGCCCATCGGCCAGTTCCAGCTGATCCAGCTGAAGCTCGCGAAGATGGAGGTCGCTCGCATGAACCTCCAGAACCTGGTGTTCCGCCACATCGAGATGTCGGCAGCGGGCGTGGGGATGAGCTTCGCCGAGGCGTCGGCCGCGAAGCTGTACGCGGCCCAGGCCGCCACCGAGGTCGCGCTCGAGGCGGTGCAGCTCTTCGGCGGGAACGGGTACATGGCCGAGTACGAGGTCGAGCAGCTCGCCCGCGACGCCAAGGTGCTGCAGATCTATGCGGGCACCGACGAGATCCAGATCTCGGCCGTCGCCCGCTCCTTGCTCGCCGATCAGGCGGGCGCGACCTGACGGGTCCAGAGCCCGTTCCAGCTGCCGCACCGCTCCCCGGTAGCGTGGCACCGTGACCGACGGAACCGTGACCGATCCGTTCGCAGCACTCGTCGAACGACTCGAGGGCGAGGCCGACGAGGGCTTCTTCCACACCGCTGCGCAGCTCTGCATCCTGCAGGATGGTGACGTGCTGCTCGACACGGCACTCGGACGGACCCACCTGGGAGCGCCGTTCACCACCTCGACGTTGTCTGCCATGTACTGCACGGCCAAGCCGCTGGTCGCCGTCGCAGTGCTGCGGCTGATCGCCGAGGACGAGCTGAGCCTCGAGGACCGCCTGGGTGACGTCATCGACGACGTGCCCGCGTCGTGGATCGCCGACCGCACGATCGAGCAGGTCCTCGCCCACACCGCCGGGCTGCACGTGATCAACACGATCCTGGCCCGGATCCTGCCCGAGCGCAGCCGGGAGGGCTGGCTCTACGCGTCGCCGCCGCCCGACGGCTGGCGGTTCGGGCGCGACCGGGCCTACTCGGAGTTCGGCGGCTGGTTCGTGCTGGGTCGGGCGATCGAGTCGTTGACCGGCACGCCGTTCGACCGGTACGTGCGTGAGGCCGTGCTCGATCCCTACGGCGTCGCCGCCGACGACCTGGTGCTGCGCATCGATCCCGCGGCCCATCCCGCCCTCGCCCCACGCATCTCGGCCACCCTCGACCTGACCCTCGACCGGCCCGTCCCGCTGCTCGCCGAGGTCGGCCCCGAGACCGCAGCAGAGTGGAATCCCTCGTTCGGTGCGTACGGGACCATGTCGGCGATGGCGACGTTCTACCGGGGACTGCTCGACGACCTCGCCGGCGCAGACCGGGTGCTGCCCGCTGAGCTGCTCGATGCCGCCGTCACCCCCAGACTGCCGATCGCGCACGACGTGACCCTCGACCGCGACGCCGGTTTCGGTCTCGGGTTCATGGTCCCCCTGTCCTCCCACCACTTCGGCGAGCGGCCGGGCGAGCGCTCGTTCGGCCACGCCGGCCAGGGTGGGACGAGCTTCGCGATGGCCGATCCGGATCGTGACCTGGTGATCGCGGTGTTGTTCAACGCCGGTCTCGACGCCGACACCGCGCTGTCGTTCCGTCGGGTCAATCTGATCGACGCGATCTACCGTGCCATCGGCGACTGACCGCGCACTGTGATCTCACTCGACATCGCGACGTTCCTGCTGCAGTGGGCGACCGGCGGGCTGGCGTTCCTGTGGGTCACCACCCGCCGACGTGAGGTCTCGATCGGCTACGGCTGGCTGCTGCGCGGCACCTACGGCGTGATCGCTGCCCTGGCACTCGTGGTCGGACTTCGTTACGGGACGGTCCCGCTGCGCGAACTGGCCTCCGCCGGGGTCGTGGTCGCCACGGTCGCCGTCGGCTGGGTCAGCTGGGCGCGGCGGGGCGCCGGCGTCACCCGCCAGCGTGAACGGGTGCAGGCCCGTTCGGCGCGTGTGACGCAGATGACCGGCATCGACCGCGCCGAGATGACCTTCGACTCGTCGGTGCCCGAGTTCCCGCCACGGCTCGACCTGATCGCACCGGCGATCGGGCTCATCGGGGTGGTCGCCGGTGGTGCGGTGTCGGGTGGTCCTGTCTGGCTGGGCATCGCCAGAGCGGTCGTCGGTGCGGCGTTCCTCGGCGCAGTATCCGACGCCATGCTCCTGGGGCACTGGTACCTGACCCAGCCGGGACTCCCGCGGGCCCCGTTGCAGGAGCTGGTGAACTGGGTGGGATGGACGTGGCCGTTCCAGGTGGCGCTGCTGCTGGTGCCGCCCGGCATGATCTCGGCGCTGAACGGCTCGATCGACGACGGCTACAACGGCATGCTCGGGTGGTTCTGGGTGGCATGTGCGCTCACCACCATCGTATTGGTGGTGGTCACCAAACTCGCGCTGCGCGAGAAGTACTACTCGGCGGTCATGGCGGCGACCGGTCTCCTCTACCTGGCGATCCTCACCGCGTTCGGCACCGACCTGGTCGCGCGGGCGATCCTCTCGCTCGGCTGAGCGTCCACCGCGCCGGGGCGCAGCGGCTCAGCGCCACTCCCATGTCTCGGCCACCTCGGGTGGCGCGGAGGTTGGCGCGGAGGGCGGGGTGATCAGGTCAGGGGGCTCGCCCGGCGGGTGGAGCACCCGGGAGAGCGACGCGAGGCGACCGATCGGAGTGGTCCGGCGCAGTGGTGGAACGTTCATAGGCGCCCCCTACCCACTCGGACCGACCATGTACACGACGAGCATCAGAATCTCGCGCGGGTTCGACCTGGCCCGCCGGCGGGACCGGTTCAGTCGCGCACTGCGCGTCGCTCACGGGCCCAGGCCGCCATCGCTGCGATGCCGTCAGGGAGCTCGACCGTCGCTCGCCAGCCGAGAAGTTCCGCAGCGAGCTGTGACGAGCCACCCGTGCGGCTGGCGTCGCCCGCTGCTGTCGGGAGGCGCTCGACGAGAACGGGCCGGCCGAGTGCGGAACCGACGAGCTCGATCAGCTCCGACATCGACGCCGTGGATTCCTGGGCGATGTTGCACACACTGCCGTGCGGCAGATCCTCGGCGGTGAGCGCGGCAACGTTGGCGTCCACGACGTCGGTGACGTAGGTGAAGCTGCGTCGGACCGAGCCGTCGCCGAAGAGCGGGAACGTGCCGCCGTCGAGGGTGGTGTCGATCATGCGCCGCAACGCCATGTCGGTGCGCTGGCGCGGTCCGTAGACGGTGAAGTACCGCAGCGACACCGTCGGCACCCCGAAGTTCGTGCCGTACAGGGTGCAGAGCTGCTCCGATGCCAGCTTGGTCACCCCGTACGGGCTCACGGGGCGGGGGAGCGCCGTCTCGGGAGTCGGGTAGGTCTCGGCGTCGCCGTAGACCGAAGAGCTGGACGCGGCGGCGAAGCGATCCACGCCGCGTCGCCGTGCCGCTTCGAGCAGTCGCTGGGTGGCGACGACGTTGCGCTGCACGTAGACCTCGAAGCCGTCCGCCCACGAGTCCCGGACGCCGGGCTGGCCGGCGAGGTGCAGCACGTGATCGACCCCATCGAGCAGTGCGTCCGCATCCGTGTCCACGAGATCGCGGTCGAGCAGCTCGAACGCCGGGTCGTCGAGGGCCGCCCGGAGGTTCTCGTGCTTGAGCGATGGGTCGTAGCTGTCGGTGAACGCGTCGACGCCCCGGACCCGGTGGCCGTCGCGCAGCAACCTCTCGACCGTGTGGCTGCCGATGAAACCGGCGCAGCCGGTGACGAGGACGTGCATCAGGAGCGCTCGCGATCTACTTGGCCACGAAGTACTTGGCGCGAGGGTGGTGGCAGATCAGCGCCGAGGTCGTCTGCTCGGGCTGGTACTGGAATCCGGTGTCCTCGTCACACTCGACGCCGATGCGGGAGGCGTCGAGGATCCGGGCGACGGTCTCGTTGTCCTCGAGGGCGGGGCACGCGGGGTAGCCCCACGAATACCGCCCTCCCCGGTACTTCTGGCGGAACAGCCCGACGAGTGCGGTGCGGTCGGGCGTGCCCTCGGCGCCAGAGGGGTCCTCGTCGGCGAAGCCCCATTCCTCGCGGATGCGTCGATGCCAGTACTCGGCGAGCGCCTCGGCCATCTCCACGCCGAGGCCGTGCAGGAGGAGGTACTCCTGATACCGGTCCTCGGCGAACAGCTTCGCGGTGCGTTCCGAGATCACCGAGCCCATCGACACGATGTGGAACGCCGCCACGTCGACCTCGTCACCGTCGACCGGGCGGAAGAAATCGGCGATGCAGAGGAACGGTTCCTTGCGCTGGCGGGGGTAGTGGAACCGTGCGAGCTCCTCGGTGCGGGACTCGTCGGTCCAGAGCACCAGGTCGTCGCCGTCACCATTCGCGAAGAAGTAGCCGTAGGCCACCTGCGGCACCAGAAGGCCGTCGGCCTTCGCCGCGCCCAGCTGCTCGCGCAGGATCGGCCGGATGCGGTCCTTGAACTGCTCGTCGGTCTCCTTGGTGCCGTCGGCGGTCTTCTCGGGTCGGAACTGCCACTGGTTGCGGAACAGGGCGGTCTCGTTGATGAAGCTGGCGATCTCGTCGATCGAGATGCCCTTGACGATCTTCGACCCGATGAACGGCGGGACGAACACCTCGTTGTCGGTCTCGACCTCGGGCGAACGTGCCGGCAGCTCGATCGGTTCCTCGTCGCCGTCGTTCACACGGTGGCGGTGCAGCTCGCGCCCCTCCGGCACCATGCCGTCGTCGGCGTCGTGATCGCCGAGTCGGATCTCGCCGAGTCGGTCCATCACCCGGAGCCCCTCGAAGGCGTCCTTGCCGTAGAACAGGCGGCCCTCGTAGACCTCGCGCAGGTCCTTCTCGACGTAGGTCCGGGTGAGGGCGGCGCCGCCGAGCACGACCGGGATGTCGGCGAGACCGCGGTTGTTGAGCTCCTCGAGGTTGTCGCGCATGATCAGCGTCGACTTCACCAACAGCCCGGACATGCCGATCGCGTCGGCCTTCACCTCGAGCGCCTTGTCGATCATCTCGTTGATCGAGATCTTGATGCCGAGGTTGTGCACCTCGTAGCCGTTGTTCGTGAGGATGATGTCGACCAGGTTCTTGCCGATGTCGTGGACGTCACCCTTGACCGTGGCGAGCACGATACGGCCTTTGCCCGTTTCGCCTTCGACGCGTTCCATCATCGGTTCGAGGTGGGCGACCGCCATCTTCATGGTCTCCGCGGACTGCAGCACGAAGGGCAGTTGCATCTCGCCGCTCGCGAACAGTTCGCCGACGACCTTCATGCCCGAGAGCAGCACGTCGTTGATGATCGCGAGCGGGGTGATGCCCTTCGCGAGCGCTACTTCGAGGTCGGGGACGAGCCCGTCCCGGTCGCCGTCGATGATCCGCTGGCTGAGGCGTTGCTCGATCGGCCAGTCGCTGCGATCCTCGGCCTCGACCGCGGTGGTCTGCACGTCGGCGAAGATCTCGAGCAGCTTGTGCAGGGGGTCATAGGCCTCGTCCCCGTCGGCCAGGGTGCCCTCGGCGCCGCGCCGATCCCAGATCAGGTCGAGACAGACGTCGCGCTGCTCGTCGGGAATGCGGTTCAGCGGAAGGATCTTCGCAGCGTGGACGATCGCCGAATCGAGTCCCGCCTGCTGGCACTCGTGCAGGAAGACGCTGTTCAGCACGTGCCGGGCGGCGGGGTTCAGGCCGAAGCTGACGTTCGAGAGTCCGAGGGTGGTGTGGACTCCGGGCAGTTCGTCCTTGATCCGCCGGATGGCTTCGATCGTGGCGATCGCGTCGCGACGCAGATCGTCGTCGCCGGTGGAGAGGGGGAAGGTCAAGGCATCGAAGATCAGGTCCTGGGGCTCCAGCCCGTAGCGTTCGACCGCGAGGTCGTGGATCCGATGCGCGACCCGCATCTTCCATTCCACGTCGCGGGCCTGACCTTCCTCGTCGATCAACAGGATGATGACGGCCGCGCCGAACTCCTTCGCGAGCCGGAAGACCCGATCGGCGCGCGATCCCTCGGCGTCGCCGTCCTCGAGGTTGGCGGAGTTGAGGATCGCCCGCCCACCGAGCCAGCGCAGACCGGCCTCGAGCACCTCGGGTTCGGTTGAGTCCAGCACCAACGGGACCGAGGACTGGGTGGCGAAGCGCTGGGCGATCTCGTCCATGTCGGCGGTTCCGTCCCGACCGACGTAATCGACGCACACGTCGATGACGTGCGAGCCCTCCTTGACCTGGTCCTTGGCCATGGCGACGCAGGTGTCCCAGTCGGCTTCGAGCATGGCCTCGCGGAACTTCTTGGAGCCGTTCGCGTTCGTGCGTTCGCCGATGAGGATGAGGTTGGTGGACGCATCCTCACCCTCGGGCAGGAACACCGGTGAGTAGATGGAGGCGACGCCGTGCTCGAAGTGCGGCGTCCGCGAGGGCGGTTCGAGTTGAGCGACCGCGTCGGCGAGCTGACGGATGTACTCGGGCGTGGTGCCGCAGCAGCCGCCGACCACGGTGATCCCCAGCTCGGTGATGAACCGCCGATGGAAGTCGACGAACTCCTCCGGGCCGAGGTCGTAGTGCATCGCCCCGTCGACGACCGACGGGAGCCCGGCGTTGGGCAACACGGCGATGGGGACCCGAGAGTGCTGGGACAGGTGACGGAGGTGCTCGCTCATCTCGGCGGGACCGGTGGCGCAGTTGATGCCGATCACGTCGGGACCCATGGCGTCGAGCGCGACGAGTGCCGCTCCGATCTCGGTGCCGGGCAGCATCCGGCCGGTGAGCTCGATGGTCACCTGGGTCTGGATGGGCACCTCGCGGCCGACGTCGCGCATGGCGTCGCGGCAGCCGTTCATGCCGGCCTTGATGCCCAGCAGGTCGAACTGCGTCTCGAGCAGGAGCAGGTCGACCCCACCACGCAGCAGGCCGCGCGCCTGCTCCGCGACCTGGTCACGCAGCTCGTCGTAACGAACGTGGCCGAGGGAGGCGAACCGGGTGCCGGGTCCGATCGATCCGGCGACGAATCGGGGACGATCGGGCGTCGAGAACCGGTCGGCCGCCGCCCGTGCGATTCGGCCGGCCATCTCGTTGAGTTCCTCGGTGCGTTCACCGAGGCCGTACTCGTCGAGCGTGGCACGCATGCCGCCGAAGGAGTTGGTCTCGACGACGTCGGCGCCAGCTGCGAGATACTCGCTGTGCAACTCGTCGATGAGGTCCGGGCGCGTCTCGTTGAGGATCTCGGGACAGCCCTCGAGCTCGGGGGTGCCGTAGTCCTCCATGGAGAGGTCGCGCTCCTGCAGCCACGTGCCTGCCGCGCCGTCGAAGACGACGATGCGCGACGCCACGGCGTCGAGGTACGTGCGACCGGTGTCCGGGGTGGGGGTGGTGCTCGTCATTCGCTGTCGAGGCTACCGGGTGGCGTGAGGGCAGCACCCCATGGGAATCGTTGCCTGCGTACACTCCTTGCCGACCGACGAGGCCGGGAGGCGTACCGAGTGAAGATCTACACACGCCGGGGCGACGACGGGACCACGGGCCTGTACTTCGGCGGCCGGGTCTCCAAGGACGATGCCGCACCGATGGCCTACGGCGAGGTCGACGAGGCCCAGGCGGCGATCGGCGTCGCCCGCGCCCACACTCAGCGGGGCGGCGAACTGGACGAGCTGCTGATCTCCATCGAGCGCGACCTGTGGGTGCTGATGGCCGACCTCGCGACCGACGCGGCGAACCGACACCAGCTGAGTCCGGGCGCCACGATGGTCACCGAGCAGATGGTCCAGCACCTCGAGTCGGTCATCGACGATCTGAGCGACCGGTTCGAACTGCCCAAGGAGTTCGTCGTTCCGGGCCAGGAGCCGGTCTCGGCGTTCCTCGACCTCGCCCGCACCGTGGTGCGACGTGCTGAACGGCACTGCATCGCCGCAGCGGCCGAGGGCTCCGCCGTCGTCGCCTACCTGAACCGGCTGTCGGACCTGCTGTGGACCACTGCACGATGGCAGGAGGGCGGCGCGCTCACCGCACGCGCCACCTGAGGATCCCGCCGGGCCCCGCCCGCCCGAACCGTCGACGACCGACCGCAGCCCATCCCACCGAACCACCAACCGCATCGCAGCCCCGGAGGCCAACGTGACCGATGACCCGACTTCCGCCCCGGACCCGATGGCCGTCCGTCTCGGGCGCACCACCCCAGCAGGCGCGACCGCTGTCGCCGAACCGGTGTTCGCCGACCGGCTCGGCAAGGTCGACGGGGTGCGCCGTGTGGTGCTCGACCGCGCCGGGTTCCGGGGTCGCCCGGGCGACGTGCTTGAGCTGAACGACGGATCGGCCGCCAGGGTGCTGGTGGGCGTCGGTTCCTCCGGTTCGGTCGACCCCGACGGACTGCGCCGTGCGGCGGCGGTCTTCGCCCGCCACGCCCGACGTCATCGTCGTACCGCTTTCGAGTACCCCGAGGGGATCGATCTGGATCCGGCGGTCGGCGTGCGCGCCGTCACCGAGGGGCTGCTGCTGGGGGTGTACGACTACCGGGGCGAGAAGCGCCCCGACGACCGTGCATCGACCACGGCCGCGACGGTCGTGGTCGGACCCGCAGCCCGGAGCCTGCAACCAGCGGCGCAGCGTGGGCGGGTGACCGCCGAGGCGGTGAACTTCGCCCGGGACCTCGTCAACGAGCCGGGCGGGAGTCTCACGCCGCGGGTCTTCGCCGAGCGCGTGGCCGACCGCGCCGAGGCTGCCGGACTCACTGCAGAGGTGCTGGACGAGTCGGCGATCGCCGAGGCGGGTCTCGGCGGGCTGCTGGCGGTGAACCAGGGTTCCGAGGAACCGCCGCGGCTGCTGCGGCTGACCTACGAGCCCGTCGTCGCCGCGTCGGCAGACACCGTTGCGCTGGTCGGCAAGGGCATCACCTTCGACTCGGGTGGCCTGTCCATCAAGCCGGCCGAGTCGATGATGACGATGAAGTGCGACATGGGCGGCGCAGCTGCGGTCGTCGCGGCCGCCTGCGCGCTGGCAGAGCTCGAGGTGCCGGTGCGGGTGGTCGCGCTCACGCCGCTGACCGACAACATGACCGGGGGCGCGGCCCAGCGCCCGGGCGACGTGTACCGCGCCTACGACGGCACCACGGTGGAGGTGCTGAACACCGACGCCGAGGGTCGGCTCGTCCTGGCTGACGCGCTGGCGCTGGCCGCCGAGGAGGAGCCGGCGGCGATCATCGACCTGGCCACGCTGACCGGCGCGTGCGTGGTCGCGCTCGGGGACCGGATCGCCGGGCTCATGGGCAACGACGAGACGTTCACGACGGTGGTCGGTGCAGCGGCGAAGGACGCCGGGGAGCGAGTCTGGCCGTTGCCGCTCCCTGCCGACTACCGGCGCCATCTCGACTCGCCGGTCGCCGATCTCAAGAACATCGGTGGAGGACGGTATGGAGGTGCGCTCACCGCCGGATTGTTCCTCAAGGAGTTCGTCCCCGAGGGCACGCCGTGGGTCCACCTCGACATCGCCGGCCCGGCCTACCTCTCCGACGTCGACGGCGAGCACCCCAAGGGCGGCACCGGCTTCGGGGTCCGCACGCTGCTGCGGCTGCACGAGGACTGGCA
>SKRR01000210.1 GCA_007118345.1 Microthrixaceae bacterium
ATCACCGTCCCCTCGGTGACGAGCCGCAAGGTCCGTGACGGCGCAGCACCACTCGTCATGGTCACCGCCTACGACGCTCCCGGCGCACGCGCCGCGGACGCGGCCGGCATCGACCTGCTCCTCGTGGGCGACTCGGTCGCCATGGTGGTGCTGGGCTACGACGACACCCTGCAGGTCACCGTCGAGGACCTGGCGCACCACACCGCCGCGGTCGCCCGGGCCCGTCCCTCGGCCTTGATCGTGGGCGATCTGCCGTGGATGAGCTACCACGTCTCGCCCGCCGAGACGGTGCGCAACGCTGCCACCCTGATCCGGGCAGGTGCCCAGTGCGTCAAGCTCGAGGGCGGCGCGAAGCGGGTGCCGATGATCGAGGCGATCGTCGATGCGGAGATCCCGGTCATGGGTCACCTGGGTCTGACCCCCCAGTCGGTGCACGCCATGGGTGGCTTCCGCGTGCAGGGCCGCGACTCCGAGACGGCGTTGCGACTGGTCGCCGAGGCGAAGGCCTTGGTCCACGCAGGGTGCTTCGCGATCGTCCTCGAGGGGATCCCCGACCGGGTGGCTGCCATGGTCACCGACGCCGTCGACGTCCCCACCATCGGCATCGGCGCCGGCCCTGCATGTGACGGGCAGGTGCTCGTGCTGCACGATCTGCTCGGCATCGAGGACCGCGTCGCACCGAAGTTCGTCCGTCGGTACGCCTCGCTCCAGCACGACATGGTCGATGCTCTCGAGCGGTTCGCCGACGACGTGCGGACCGGTGCCTTCCCGGATGCGTCCGAGAGCTACCACCTCAGCGACGAGCAGGCCGACGCCCTCTCGCTCTACGGCGCCGAGGCCTGAGCCGGCCCGAGCGGGCTGAACCGACTCAGATCGGGTTCGCGGTGTCGGTCGGGGACGTCCGTCCGCGCAGGCCCTTGGGACGGAGCACCCGTTCGGCGATCGCCGCGATCCAGTCGATGCCGAGTGCGAGGATCGCCACCGTCGCCGCGCCGACGACCACGGTCAGGTTCCGGCTCAGCTGGATTCCCGAGAAGATCGTCTCGCCGAGCCCGCCGCCGCCGACGAGGAACGCCAGGGTGGCCATTCCCACGTTGATCACCAGCGCGGTGCGCACACCGGCGAGGATCACGGGCACCGCGAGGGGGAGCTCGATGCGGACCAGCGCCTGGAGCTTGGTCATCCCCATGCCCCGGCCCGCCTCGATGACGGCGGCGTCGACCTGTTCGACGCCGATCATCGTGTTGCGCAGCACGGGCAGGATCGAGAACACCGTGAGTGCCCAGACGGCGGTCCAGAAACCCTGGCCCATCCAGGCGAAGAACAGGATGAAGAGGCCGTAGGCCGGGATCGCCTGTCCGATCGACGCGCTGGAGAGCACGGCGGGGGTGACCTTGCGCACCCCGGGTCGGGTCAGCAGGATTCCTGCAGGGATCGCGATCAGCAGCACGAGCACCGTCGATGCCGCCGCCAGCTCGACGGTCTCCCAGATGCGTCGCGACGTGGTGTCCCAGTTCAGCTGGCGAGTCTCGGTGAAGTCGAGCTCGACGTTGCTCAGCAGCAGTGCCAGCCCGAGGCCGAAGAGCAACAGCGCGGCCGGTGTGATCACCAACTCGGCGTTGCGGGTGAGGAAGTCCGAGACCTTCGCGCGGGTCGGCGACGCGACGGCCTCGTCCTCGGTGGCGGTCGCGATCGCCATCAGGCGTCCACCGAGGTGTCGTCGGTGTCGGGCTCGGCGTGGCGGGCGTAGTGCGCCTTGGCCTCGCGACGCATGCGTTGGAGGACGTTCATGAGCGTCTCGAGCTCGATGACCCCGTGGTACTTCCCGCGACCGTCGATGGCCACGGTGGCGCCCGCGTTCGACAGGAGCATCTCTTCGAGGGCGTCGCGCAGCGTGTCCTCGGGTTCGGCCAGGGCGGTGACCTTGCGACCGTTCTCGATGAGCCGCTTGTCGGTCCGGTCGAGGTGGTCGAGGGTGACCCAGCGAGCGGGACGGTCGTCGTCGTCGAGGACCAACAGCCAGTCCTCGCTGGAGGTCTCGAGCACCCGCTGGGCCTCGGTCACCCCGACGTCGTGCCGCACGACCGGGTAGTCGGTGTTGAGCTGCACGTCCCGTACACGTTCCAGGCTCAGTCCCTGCAGCGTCGCGCCCGACCCGATGAAGTCCTCGACGAAGTCGTTGGCGGGCGCCGCCAGGATGCGTTCGGGCGTGTCGAACTGCGCGATCCGTGAGCGCTCACCGAGGATGGCGATGCGGTCGCCCATCTTGATCGCCTCGTCGATGTCGTGGGTCACGAAGACGATGGTCTTGCGGAGCTCCTGCTGGAGGCGGAGGAACTCGTTCTGCAGGCGGTCCCGGGTGATCGGGTCGATCGCGCCGAACGGCTCGTCCATCAGCATCACCAGCGGGTCGGCGCCGAGCGCGCGGGCCACCCCGATGCGCTGCGCCTGCCCACCGGAGAGCTCATTGGGGTAGCGGTCGCGGTACATCGAAGGGTCCATGCCGACGGTCTCGAGCAGCTCGTCCACCCGTGCGTCGGTGCGCTGCTTGTCCCATCCGCTCAGTCTCGGGACCGTGGCGATGTTGTCGGCGATCGTGCGATGCGGGAACAGGCCGATCTGCTGGATGACGTAGCCGATGCGTCGACGCAGGTGGTCGGCGTCGACGGTCGTGACGTCCTCGCCGTCGAAGATGATGTGGCCGCTGGTCGGTTCGATCATCCGGTTGATGAGCCGGAGGGCCGTCGACTTGCCGCAGCCGGAAGGACCGACGAGGACCAGGATCTCGCCCTTGGGGACCTGCAGCGTCAACGACTCGATGGCGTCCTCGTTCGAGCCGGGGTACCGCTTGGTCACCTCTTGCAGCTCGATCATGATCTCGTCGCTGCCGTGGGCGGTGCCTGCTCCAGCGGCCACGACGTCGGGTCCGCCGGCGTCGCCGCCCCCGGATTCCTCGGTGGTCTGGTCGGGCTCGGCCATGGTCATCCTCCCCTGCTACGCAGGCTGCGGGGTGTCGTCAGTCGGTTCAGGATCAGGTAGAAGGCGTCGAACGCCAGCGCCAGGAGGACGATGAACACCACGCCGGTCCACAGGCGTTCCATGCCGAGCGGTAGGCCGAGCCGGGTCTGACCCTCGCGGATGTAGTGGCCGAGGCCGGGCCCGCCGATGAGCTTGGCGATCGCGGCCACCCCGGTGATGAACAGCGTCGAGACCCGGATGCCGGTGAGGATCACCGGCCAGGCCAGCGGCAGCTTGACCTTGACCAGTGTCTGTCGTGACGAGAGGCCCATGCCCTTGGCCGACTCGAGCACCGCCGGATCGACCTCGTTCAGTCCCACCACCGTGTTGCGCAGGATGGGAAGGAGTGCGTACAGGAACAGCGCGACGAAGCTCGGGGTCCAGCCGAGGCCGAACACGGGGATGAAGATCGCGAACAGCGCCAACGAGGGAAGGGTGATCAACACCCCGGCGACGCTCAGCGCGACCGACCGACCGGCCATGCTCTCGTGCACGGCGATGCCGACGAGGATCGACACGAACGCCGCACTGGCCATGACCGCCGCGACGAGGATCGCGTGCTCGATGGTGTAGCCGAGGATCTCGCCGGGTCGGCCCACCACGAACTCGACCCAGGACTGGATGCCGTCCATTCAGGCCGCCCTGCTCGAGTGGGCCGGATGGGGTGAGCTCGGTTCTCGTGGTGGCGACATGGTGTGGACGCTGGGCCCCTCCGGCTCGACGTCGACGGAGGGTGTACCCCGTCACTTGAGCGAACACCGTAGTCACAACGGACACCCCCTCGGGTCAACCATCGGGTCTCGGGACCCGGAGCGGGACCCGGTTCGGCCGCTCCGGCCGCTCGGTGAACGGAGGACGACCGGCGGATGGCGTGAGCGCGGCACCGGTTGCCACTACGGTGTCGACCCGGAGGTGGTACCTGCCCGCCCGGGCACGACAACCCAGCACACCCGGTCGTCGTGTGCAGGCCCTCCCTCGGGGATGCCCGCACCGTGTCGATCAACGGGCGCTGCGGTCGGTGTCGACCCCGCTCGGTCCGATGCTCGGCTTCCCGCCCGAGTCGCTGCCGGTTCCCGTACAGGTGCGCACGTCGTCACCGGGTCGTTTCGGTACCCCCCCTTCAGTCCACATATGGAAGGAATACCCATGAAGAACCGATGGAAGTTGATGTCGGTCGTTGCTGTTCTCGCCCTCGCCGCCGCTGCGTGCGGTGACGACGACAACGGCAACGGCGAAGAGGCCACCAACGGCGCCGTCCCCGACGCCGCCTGCACGTTCGGTGAGATCTTCACCACCGACGGCCGGATCCCCGAACTCGACCTCACGGTCGTCGAGGACGACGGCGTGTTCATCCTGTACAACGTCTCGGTCAACCTGCGTGACGAGGTCTACCAGGAGAACCCCGAGGCGTTCGATGCGATCGCCGACCTGCTGCTGCAGGACCTCGACAACGACACCGCCCAGGAGCTGAACGGCCGCGTCGGCGTCGAGGGCGAGGACCAGGAGGCCGTCGCCGCCGACTACCTGGAAACCCAGGGACTCACCGGTGACGATGGTGCGCTCGAGGAGTACGACCTCTCCGGCATCGACATCACCGTCGGATCGAAGGACTTCACCGAGCAGCTCGTGCTCGGCGAGATGATCGCCCAGGCCTTCGAGGCCGCCGGAGCGAACGTGAACAACCAGGTCAACCTGGGTGGCACCGAGGTCAACCGCGCTGCGCTGCTCTCGGGTGACATCGACACCTACGCCGAGTACAACGGCACCGGCTGGACCGTCCACCTCGGCAACGAGGACCCGGTCGACGATCCCGAGCAGCTCACCGAGATGGTCGCCGAGGCCGACCTCGAGGAGAACGGCATCCGCTGGCTCGGACGTTCTGAGTTCAACAACACCTACGGCTTCGCCGTGAACCAGGACTTCGTCGACGCCAACGGCGTCCCGACCCTCCAGGACATGGCCGACTTCCTCGAGGCGAACCCCGACGCGACGGTCTGCATGGAGTCGGAGTTCCCCGACCGTCCTGACGGCCTGGTGCTCTTCGAGGAGGCCACCGGCTTCGAGATCCCGTCCGACCAGATCTCGATCCTCGACACCAACCTCATCTACACCGAGACCGCCGGCTGATCATCCGGAACTCGAACCACCGGCCCGGGGCGATGCCCCGGGCCGGTGGCGCGTCCGGGGGGCGCCGAGCGTGCGGTGTCACACCCGGCCGTCACACTCAATGGTGGACCTGGGCTGGCGGGGGACCCCCCGTCGCCGACTACACTCGCTCGGTCGCCCCCTTGGGGGCGCAGAGTTCCAACATCCGACACCCTGTCCTGCAGAGTGCAGGACCCTGACGGCAACCGCCGAGGTCCAGAGGGAGGCATCACCACCGTGGTCACACGCGTGTACGAATTGATGGTCATCGTGAACGTCGAGGTCGACGACCTCGACGGGAAGGCCATCATCGAACGGGTCAAGCAGATGATCGAGGAGAACGGGGGCTCGGTCCCCACCGTCGATCACTGGGGCCGGCGTCGCTACGCCTACCCGATCAACCACCAGCACGAGGGTGTCTACACCGTGCTCGAGATCGTCACCGAGGCACCGAACCTCGACGACGTCGACCGGTACCTCCGTCTCGCGGACGAGGTCGTCCGCCACAAGTTGATCCGACTGCCCGACCACGAGGCCGCTCGACGCGGGCTCCTGGCGCAGTCCAGCTGAACGGGAGACCCCAATGGCAAATGGCAACGTCGTCGAGCTCATCGGCAACCTCACCCGCGACCCGGAGCTGCGGTTCACCCCGAGTGGTGCCCCCGTGGCCAACTTCGGCCTCGCGGTGAACCGTCGGTGGCAGAACCGCCAGACGAACGAATGGGAGGAGCAGGTCTCCTTCTTCGACATCGTGTGCTGGCGCGAACTCGCCGAGAACGTGGCGGAGTCGCTCACCAAGGGCACCCGCGTGATGGTCTCGGGTCGCCTGGACCAGCGATCCTGGGAGACCCAGGAGGGCGACAAGCGCTCGAAGGTCGAGGTCGTGGCCGACGAGGTCGCACCGAGTCTGCGTTGGGCGACCGCACAGGTCACCCGAAATGAACGTCGTGATGGTGGTGGCGGTGGCGGCTTCGATTCCGCACCCCCGCCGCCGGCTGAGCCGCCCGCCGGTGGCTACGGAGATGATGAGGAGCCGTTCTGATGGCGAAATCAAAGGGAACCCGCACACCCAAGGGCAAGGGGAAGGACGCGGGACGCAAGTTCAAGAAGAAGGTCTCGGTGCTCAACACCGAGGGGGTCGACTACGTCGACTGGAAGGACGTCAACCTGTTGCGCCGGTTCATCTCGGATCGCGCCAAGGTGCGTGCTCGCCGTGTCACCGGCAACGACGTGCAGCAGCAGCGTGAGGTCGCCAAGGCGATCAAGAACGCACGCGAGATGGCACTGATCCCCTACGCCAACCGGGTCACGACCCAGCGAGGCGGACGCCGCGGCGATCGCGACGATCGTCGTGGTGGTGGCGGTGACCGTCCCGACCGTGGTGACCGTCCCGACCGCGCCGAGGCCGACACCGCTCCGGCGCCGGAGGCCACCGACGGCGAGTTCAACGAGATCGAGCAGGCCGCCGAGGCGACCGCCGCCACCGGGGGTGAGCAGTGAGCGCCGTCAAGGTCATCCTCCGCAACGACGTCTCCGGGCTCGGCAAACGCGGCGACATCGTCGAGGTGTCGAAGGGTTACGCCCGCAACTTCCTCTCACCACGTGGCCTCGCCATGCCGGCCACCGAGGGTGCCCAGCAGCAGGCCGAGGCGATGCGCCGTTCGCGTGACGTCAAGGACGCTCGCGACCGCGAGTCGGCAGAGCAGATCGCCACGGTCCTCGTGCCCAAGTCGATCGAGATCACGATGAAGGCCTCGGACGCCGGGCGCCTGTTCGGCTCGGTCACCCAGACCGAGATCGTCGCCGCCGTGTCCGAGCAGGCCGGGATCGACCTGGACCGCAAGGACCTGCTGCTCGAGGAGCACATCAAGGACGTGGGCACCCACATGGTGACCGCCCGTCTCCACGCCGACGTGCAGTTCCCGATCACCATCGAGGTCGTCGCCGACTGACTCGACACCAACCGATGTCCGTGGACGACGCCGCTGCCTCCGAGGCAGCGGCGTCGCTCGTCGTGGGCCCTCTCGCCTCCTGCTCTCCACTGCCGCCGACCCTTCGATCTCGATGCCCGGCGGTTGAGCGTGCCACCACTTCGCATCGAGTCGACCGGGAGCGGCGCGGGGGTGAGTGCGGCGCCGCACGGGGTCGCTGTCACACCCGCTCTGCAGACTCATCCACGACGATCCACAGGCTTCCCCGCTCCGTCCCCAGCTCGTACCCGCTCGTCCCCAGCCAATACCCAAGGTTGTGGGTCTATCGACCCACAGGCCCGACCGGGGAGGATTGCCCCCGATGTCCGACACGGCCCCCCACGGCGAACTGCTCCGCTCGCGAGTCCCACCCCACAGCATCGATGCCGAGGAGTCCCTCCTCGGCGCGATGCTGCTCAGCGAGCAGGCGATCTCGGCGGCGTCGAGCATCGTCACCGCCGAGGACTTCTACCGCCCGGCCCACCGGCACGTCTTCGATGCCGTCCAGGCGCTCTATGCCGCCGGGCAGGGTGTCGACCCGGTGACCGTCGCCGACGAGCTGTCCGACGCCGGGGTGCTCGAGTCGATCGGCGGTCCCGCGGCGCTCATCAGCCTCCAGGCGCGCACGCCGGCGATCACCAACGCCGAGTACTACGCCAAGATCATCGAGGAGAAGGCGCTGCTGCGCCGCTTGATCACCACGGCGAACGATGTCGCCGAACTCGGGTACCAGCCACTCGACGACATCGAGAAGACCATCGACTCCGCCGAGTCGATGATGTTCTCGGTCGCGCAGCGCCGCCAGACCGACTCGCTCGCCGCCCTCGCCCCGCTGCTCGACCGCAGCCTCGAACAGCTCGAGGCGCTCTACGAGCGCGGCGATTCCATCACCGGTACGCCCACGGGCTACACCGACCTCGACCACCAGCTCGCCGGTCTGCAGCCCGGCGCGCTGATCGTGGTCGGTGCGAGGCCGGCCATGGGCAAGACCGCCTTGGCGCTGGGCATCGCATCGCACGCCGCAGTGCGCGAGCAACGCCCGGTGCTCTTCTTCTCCCTGGAGATGGGCCACCTCGAGCTCACCCAACGTCTCGTCGCCGCCGAGGCACGCATCGACGCCACGAAGCTGCGGACCGGCCGGCTGACCGATGCCGACTGGACGAAGATCACCAAGGCGATGGGACGTCTCGGCGAGGGCTCCTTGTGGATCGACGACAACCCGGCGCTGACCATCACCGAGATCCGCTCGAAGGCGCGTCGCCTCCAGGACAAGCTCGGCCACCCGCTCGGCCTGATCGTCATCGACTACCTGCAACTGATGTCGGGCCGTGGGTCCGCCGAGAGCCGCCAGGTCGAGGTGGCCGAGATCTCCCGTGGTCTCAAGGTGCTCGCACGCGAGCTCGAGGTGCCGGTGATGGCGCTGTCGCAGCTGTCGCGTCAGCTCGAGCTGCGTGCCGACAAGCGGCCGATGCTCGCCGACCTGCGTGAGTCCGGTTGCCTGGTGGCCGACACCCGGGTGCTGCGTGCCGACACCAACGCCGAGGCGACCCTCGGTGAGCTGCTGGCGTCCGGTGAGCGAGACGTACCGGTCTGGAGCCTCGATGACGACTGGCGTCTGGTGCCGGCCACGATGACCCATGCGTTCCCGAGTGGTCGCAAGGAGGCGTTCCGACTCGTCCTGGCCTCGGGTCGAGAGGTCACCGCCACGGCCAACCACCCGTTCCGTACCGTCGAGGGGTGGCAGCGTCTGGACGAGCTGCGCATCGGGTCGCGCGTCGCGACGCCCCGCCGTCTCGGCGCTCCGGAGCGGATCGACCGGTCGGAGCTCGATGCCGCAGCACTCGCCGCGCAGGCGATGGCGGCGGGACGCGTGCCCGAACGGGTGCATTCCCTCGACGACGCCGACCTGGCGACGGTGCTCGCAGAGCTGTTCGGTCGCATCGGCTCGCTCGGGCTCGGCACCCTGCGGGGTCGGCGGCACGTGCGGATCACCGCGGCGACCCGCCACCGGCGTCTGGCCGAGGAACTGCAGCTCCTGTTGCTGCGCTTCGGCGTGCTCAGTCGGTTGACCGATGTGGGCAACCGCACCTCACGCTGGCGCCTGTGGATCCACGGCGTCGAGCACCAGCGCCGGTTCCTCGAGCAGGTCGGCGTCGCCGGGGAACGGGGAGCGGTCGTGCCGGAGGCGATCGAGGCACTGTCGTCCACCGGGTCGAACCCGAACGTCGACACCGTGCCGGCCGAGGTCCGTGACCTCGTCGTCGAGGAACTCGAGCGGGTCGGGATGACCCAACGCGGCCTCGCGGAAGCGCTCGACGAGCGCTACTGCGGCGGCTACCTGCTCGGCACCGAGTCGCGTCCGCGTGCGACGAGTCGGCCGCGCCTCGGTCGCATCGCGGGCGCCCTCGACTCCAAGGAGCTCCATGCACTCGCCGCCTCGGACGTCTTCTGGGACGAGGTGGTCGACATCGTCAGCGTCGGTGAGCAGGACGTGTACGACGCGACGGTGCTCGGCACCCACAACTTCATCGCCGATGGCGTGATCGTGCACAACTCGATCGAACAGGACGCCGACGTGGTGATGTTCCTGTACCGCGACGAGGTCTACAACCCCGACAGTCCCGACAAGGACACCGCCGAGGTCATCGTCGCGAAGCACCGTGCCGGCCCCACCGGCATCACCCGGCTCGTCTTCCTCGACTACTGCACCCTCTTCGCCAACATGGCCAAGGGGGCGTGAGTCCCGGCCTCGCCCGATCATCCTGCCGAGGGTTGGTCACTCAGCGTCACGGACAGCTCCGTCTCGTCCCCGGCGCGGACGATGCGGACGTCGACCGCGTCACCCGGCGAACGTCCGCGCAACGTCCCGAGGAACTCCTCGACCGAGCGAACGGCCTCGCCGCCCAACTCGATGACGACGTCGCCGGGCTGGACGCCGGCCCCGTCCGCCGGTCCGCCGGGCACGACCTCGAGCACGATCACGCCCTGCTCCACCCCGGCATCGAGCTGCTGGGCGATCTGGGAGGTCAGTGGTGCAGGTCGCACGCCGAAGAAGACATGGGACACCGCTCCGGTCTCGAGCAACTGCTCGACCACGTCGGTGACCGTCGGTGCGGGGATCGCGAACCCGATCGCGACCCCTCGGGCCTGCGGAGGGATGTACGCCACGTTGATGCCGATCACCTCACCGTTGCCGTCGATGAGCGCGCCGCCCGAGTTGCCCGGCGAAATGGCGGCATCGGTCTGGATCAGATCGACCAGCGCCCGGGTCGCCGGAGCAGTCCCGGGGATCGCACGGTTCAGGCCCGAGACGACGCCGACCGTGACCGAGTTCTCGAACCCGAGCGGATTCCCCACTGCGATCGCCAGCCCGCCGACCTCGGGAAGCGCCCCTGCGAACTCCGCCGGCGGTAGGCCGTCCCGATCGACCTCGATCACCGCGACGTCCGTCACGGGGTCCGAGGCGACCACCGTCGCAGGCATCCGGCGGCCGTCGGCGAACCCGACCTGGATCTCGCTGGCGCCGTCCACGACGTGGTGGTTCGTCACGATCAGCCCCTCGGCATCCCACACGACTCCACTGCCCGCACCGACATCGAGGATCAGGGCGACGACCGACGGTTCGACCTCGCTGACGATCTGGGGAATCCGGGCGAAGAGGTCGCCGTCGTCAGCCACCCGGGCGGCTCCCCCGGGGTCCGTCGGCTCCTCGCCATCGGGAGCGTCGGTCGCACCGTTCCGAGCGTCGGTCGCGGTCCCTTCGTCGTTGCACGCCGAAGCCCCCAGGACGCCGAGGAGAAGAAGTGCGAGAACGACGCTTCGTCGGCAGCGGGCCAGGAGCACTGGGGGAGACCTCCGGGTTCTGTGTGGTCCGAGCGGGCGGACCGCACGGGACGACGGTACCCGCCCCTACCCAGTCCGGGCGTGGACAGTCCCGGCCGGACGAACTCACGGCCGGAACGTCTGGCGGCCCCGGTCGGTGGGTCCGATTCTCACTGCACGCCCCGCCGCACGGCACCTACGGTTGGGGGCAGCCGATCGACGACGACCGGGCTCGCTCGAGGCACCCCGGTCGGAGGGAGGCACCGTGGCCGAGGTACACGTCCCACATGAGTCCGGCGATGCGCCGGCGATCGTCCACCACAGCCGGGAACCTGCCACCGACCAGGTCCTCGCCGAGGAGTTGGAACGGCGATACGGCGGCGACTACCGGGTGGTGCGCTGCGAACCGGGGCAACGACCGGAGGAAGTGGTCGGAGCACTCGTCCGGGCGGGCACCGACGTGGCGGTCGTCCTCGCCGCGTTCGGCCCTGAGGACCCCGACGCCATCGAGGAGCTGAGCGCGGTGCGTTCGGTCGCGCCGACAGCGCGGCGCGGCGTGGTGGTCACGTGGGGCGACTTCGGTCGGGCCGGTGAGGTGTTCGAGGCGACCACCCTGGGTCGGATCGAGTTCTTCCTCGTCCGTCCGGAGCATCGTCGCGACGAGGAGTTCCACCGGTCGTTCACCGAGGTGCTCGAGGACTGGTCGAACCTGCGGGCCGGCGGTTTCGAGGCGGTTCGCATCGTCGACCGTTCCTCCTCGCCCCGTGCCCACGAGCTGCTCGACACGTTCTCGCGCAACCACATCCCCGTGGGTCTGCACGAGCCCGACTCCGAGGTCGGTGACGCGATACTCGAGCGAACGAGGTCGCAGGACCCCGCGCTGCCGGTGATCGACCTGCGCTTCACCCCCGAGGCGCCATTGCTCGAGGACCCGACCGACCTCGAGATCTCCGACGCCTTCGGCCTGATGGAGCGCCCGGATCCCGACGAGGTCTTCGACGTGGTCGTCATCGGCGCCGGCCCGGGGGGACTGGCTGCGGCGGTCTACGCCGCGTCCGAAGGGCTGAAGACGCTGGTCATCGAGCGCCAGGCGGTCGGCGGTCAGGCCGGCACGAGCTCGCTGATCCGCAACTACCCAGGGTTCCCGAAGGGAGTGAGCGGTCAGAAGCTGGCCTTCAACGCGTTCCACCAGGCCTGGGTGTTCGGCGCGACGTTCCTGTTCATGCGAGAGGCGAGAGCGCTGCGCGTCGATGGCGACGACGGTGACCACGTCATCGAGCTGACCGACGGTTCAGCGGTGCGCACCAGGTCGGTCGTGATCGCGAACGGCGTCGACTACCGGCGCATCGGGGTCGAGTCACTCGACGCCATGCAGGGCCGCGGCGTGTTCTACGGCGCTGCGGTCACCGAGGCGCCGGCGATGGCCGGCCGTGACGTGGCGGTGGTCGGCGGGGGGAACTCGGCCGGACAGGCGGCGGTCCACCTGGCCCGTTCCGCGCGACACGTCACCATCCTGGTGCGCGGCGAGGGGCTCGCCGCCACGATGTCGAACTACCTGGTGCGCGAGATCGACGCAGCGCCGAACATCGAGGTGATGACGCGGTGCGAGGTGGTGGACGGCGGCGGCGAGGACCACCTGGACCACGTCGTCGTGCGCCACCGCGACACGGGCGAGGATCGACGCCTCGACGTCGAGGGGCTCTTCCTGCTCATCGGCTCCGAGCCGCGAACGGAATGGCTGGCCGACACCGTCGAACGGGACGCATGGGGCTTCGTCTGCACCGGTGATGACCCCACCCCTGGATCCGCCGGATCCCATGGTGGCCGCGCGCCGCTCGAGACGACGGTGCCGGGGGTCTTCGCCGTCGGTGACGTGCGACGGGGATCGGTCAAGCGGGTCGCCTCGGCGGTCGGCGAAGGCGCCATGGTGATCCAGAGCGTGCACCGCCACCTCGACCAGCAGCTCCGACCCGCCCGCACCTGACATGTCGCCGCGCGCCGCCGGGCCGAACGCACCACCGGACGCCCCACCGGGTGCCCACCGGGACCTGACACCGGGGATGCGGGCCCTCCTCGTCGTCGCCGGGGTCCTGGTGGTCCTGGCGGGGGTGCAGCTGTTCGTCTTCGCGCTGCGTACCGACCGGTGGTTCGCCTGGACGATCGACCCTCCGATGACCGCGGTGTTCCTCGGCGCCTCGTACTGGGCGGCCGCGGTGTTCGAGTGGAGCGCCGCCCGCTCACGCACCTGGGCCGGGGCCCGGATCAGCGTGCCCAGCGTGTTCGTCTTCACATCGCTGACACTCGTGGTGACCCTCGTCCACCTCGAGGCGTTCCACCTCGGCCCCGAGTTCGCGGCCTCGACACGTGCGGTCACCTGGGCCTGGATCGTCATCTACGCCGTCGTGCCGGTGCTGATGCTCGTGGTCTGGGTCCGGCAGGTCGGGGTCGTAGGTGTCGACCCACCGGCCACCGCACGGCTGGCGCCCGTGCTGCGGATCGTCGTGGCCGTGCAGGCGGCGGTCTTCCTCGTCGCCGGTGCGTGGCTGCTCATCGATCCGGTCAGCGCCGACGAGTGGTGGCCGTGGTCGATCAGCGCGCTGACCGGCCGGGCCATCGGTGCATGGGTCCTCGCACTCGGCGTCGCCGCGGCCCACGCGGTGGTCGAGGACGACCGGGTGCGGGTCCGGCCGGCAGCGTGGGCCGACGTGGCATTCGCCGGACTGCAGGGCGTCGCCCTCGCCCGACACGGCGGCGACCTCGACTGGGGCAGATCGGCGTCCTGGATCTACGTCGCGGTCCTCGTCGCCATGGCCGGCATCGGCGTCGCGACGCTGGCACCACGGGGGTCGCTCAGATCGTCAACCGGATGAGCCGGCCATCGGTGGTTCCCACCACGACCTCGTCGTCGACGGTGACCCCCGGCGACGTGATCGGTGCGCCCACACCGGCCGCGGCGACCACCGAACCGTCGGACGCATCCAGTCGATGGATCTGCCCGTCGCCCGCGACCTGCACGATCGTCCCGTCGCCCGCCAGCACGGGCCCGGCCGGCACCGCGAGCCCTTCGCGCCGGTAGGGGCCCATGGCCAGCAGCCGACCACCGGGCAGCTGGGTCCGCCACCGGCGGGTGCCGTCGGCGCGGTCGAACCGGTGCACCCGACCGAGGGCGCTGGTCACGATCACGCCGTCGTCGACGAGCAACGGGCGACCGGTCGCGAACGCGGCGCGTACGCCGGTCTGCCAACGGATCTCGCCGGTCGCCGCGGCGAGGCGCTCGACCCGGCCGCCCAGACGGGTCAGGTACACGTCGACGCCGTCGGGATCGGCCACGAGGTCACTGGTCGGCGCGTTGAAACGCTCCCGCTCAGCGGACCAGCGCAGCG
>SKRR01000191.1 GCA_007118345.1 Microthrixaceae bacterium
CACCGGTGGTGTGCCGTGGACGTCACCGTCGACCGTCCACCCGTAGCGGGCGGCGTACCCCAGGTGCGCCTCCATGACCTGACCGACGTTCATGCGGGACGGGACACCCAGCGGGTTCAGGATGATGTCGACGGGGGTGCCGTCCGCGAGGAACGGCATGTCCTCGGCCGGCAGGATCCGGCTGATGACGCCCTTGTTGCCGTGGCGCCCGGCGAGCTTGTCGCCCACGGAGATCTTGCGCTTCTGGCCGACGTAGACCCGCACGAGCTGGTTGACCCCGGGGGGCAGCTCGTGGTCGTCGTCGCGGGAGAAGACCTTGACGTCGATGACCTTGCCGGTCTCGCCGTGAGGCACCTTCAACGAGGTGTCGCGCACCTCGCGGGCCTTCTCGCCGAAGATCGCACGCAGCAGGCGCTCCTCGGGCGTGAGCTCGGTCTCACCCTTGGGGGTCACCTTACCGACGAGCACGTCGCCCGGGCTGACCTCGGCACCGACGCGGATGATCCCGCGCTCGTCGAGGTCCGCGAGGATCTCCTCGGAGAGGTTCGGGATGTCGCGGGTGATCTCCTCGGGACCGAGCTTGGTGTCCCGGGCGTCGACCTCGTGCTCCTTGATGTGGATCGACGTGAGCACGTCGTCGCGCACCAGGCGCTCGCTGAGGATGATCGCGTCCTCGAAGTTGTAGCCCTCCCAGGTCATGAACGCGACCAGGAGGTTCTTGCCGAGTGCCAGTTCGCCGTTGTCGGTCGACGGGCCCTCGGCGAGCACGTCGCCGGCCTTGACCTTCTGCCCCTCGGACACGGAGGCCCGCTGGTTGATGCAGGTGTCCTGGTTCGAGCGCTCGAACTTGTGGAGCCGGTAGGTGACCTTGCCGGACTTCTTGTAGTCGACGACGATTCGCGCGCCGTCGACCTCGACGACCGTGCCGTCCTCGGTGGCGAGCACCATGTCGGCGGCATCGCGTGCGGCACGACCCTCGATGCCGGTGCCGATGAACGGCGCCTCGGCACGAATGAGCGGGACCGCCTGGCGCTGCATGTTGGCGCCCATGAGCGCTCGGTTGGCGTCGTCGTGCTCGAGGAACGGGATGAGTGCTGCGGCGACCGAGACGATCTGCTTCGGCGAGACGTCCATGAGCTGGACCTCGTCGGGGGTCACCGAGGAGATCTCGGTGGTGGCACCGAGGAACTCGTCGCGCTCGAGCTGCAGACGCAGGTCGCTCAGACTCGCCGCCTGGGGTGATCGACGCACGAGCACACGGTCGGCGAGGAAGGTGCCGTCGTCGGCGACCGGCGTGTTCGCCTGGGCGACGATGTACTCCTCCTCCTCATCGGCGGGGAGGTAGACGATCTCGTCGGTGACGCGGCCGTTGGCGACCTTGCGGTACGGCGTCTCGATGAAACCGAACTCGTTGACCTGCCCGAAGGTGGACAACGCGCCGATGAGGCCGATGTTCGGGCCCTCCGGGGTCTCGATCGGGCACATCCGGCCGTAGTGGCTGAAGTGCACGTCGCGGACCTCGAAGCCGGCCCGTTCACGGCTGAGGCCGCCGGGACCGAGCGCCGAGAGGCGACGGCGGTGGGTCAGGCCCGACAGCGGGTTGACCTGGTCCATGAACTGGCTCAGCTGGGAGGTTCCGAAGAACTCCTTGATGGCCGCGACCACGGGACGGATGTTGATCAGCGTCGTCGGGGTGATGGCCTCGACGTCCTGGGTGGTCATGCGCTCGCGGACCACCCGCTCCATGCGGGACAGTCCGATGCGGACCTGGTTCTGGATGAGCTCGCCGACGCTGCGGATGCGACGGTTGGCGAAGTGGTCCTGGTCGTCGAGGCGGTAGCCGTGGGTGCCGGCGGCCAGGTTGAGCAGGTAGGTGGTGGACGCCAGGACCTCGCAGCGGCTGAGCACCGGCTGGTCCTCGGCGGGGAAGTCGAGCTCGCCCAACTGGGGGAACAGCTCGGCGAGCTTCTGCAGCTCCGGGCCGAGCTTGCGGTTGAGCTTGTAGCGGCCGACCCGGCTGAGGTCGTAGCGCCGGGGCTCGAAGAAGGCGTTGTTGAAGTAGTTGCGCGCCGAGTCGGGCGTGGCGGGCTCACCCGGACGGGCACGCTTGTAGATCTCGATCAACGCCTCTTCCTGGGTGACCACCAGGTCGCGGTCCTTCTCCCACTGACCCTCGAGGAAGTCGAAGTGGCGAACGAAGGCATCGAGGAAGCCGGGAGCGTGCTCCTCGTCGTAGCCGAGGGCGCGCAGGAGGGTGAACAGCGACAGGCGCCGCTTGCGGGCGACACGGGTGCCGGCGGTCGGGTCCTTTCCGGGCTTCTGCTCGACGTCGAACTCGATCCACTCGCCGCGGTACGGGTGGATGGTGCCGGTGACCAACTGGTGCTTGGAGAGGTTCCTCAGACGGAACCGCTCACCCGGCTGGAAGATGACGCCCGGGGAGCGGACCAACTGCGACACGACGACACGCTCGGTGCCGTTGATGATGAACGTGCCCTTGTCGGTCATCATCGGGAAGTCCCCCATGAAGACCGTCTGCTCCTTGATCTCGCCGGTGGTCGCGTTCATGAAACGCGCCCGGGCGAAGATCGGTGCCGAGTAGGTCATGTCCTTCTCGCGACACTCCTCGACGGTGAACTTCGGCGGGGGCCGGAGGTCCTCGTCAAAAGGATCGAACTCCAGCTCGAGACTCAGGGTCTCGGTGAAGTCCTTGATGGGGGAGATGTCGCGGAAGGCATCCGCGAGACCTTGTTCGACGAACCAGGTGAAGGATTCACGCTGGATGGCGATGAGATCCGGGAGTTCGAGCACCTCGTCGAGGTTCGCGAACGAATAACGGTCCCGGATGTTGACGCGTGAGGACAACGGGTACTCCTAGGCGCGAGTGTGTGGGCGACCAGACCCGAGGCGCGTCGGACTGCTCACAGAAAAGTGGGGGCAGGACGAACGGCAGGGCACGGCAACCGACCAGCCTACGTGGGGCGTCCTCCCCGGTCAAGACAGGCAGGGGGTCGCAGGACCGGAGGTTGACGGTCCGCTCAGCAGTCGCTGATCACGTTCGGGGGAGCGTACGAACGCAGCCGCTCCCGGTCAAGGATCAGGTTGCAGGACGCGGCACGGGGGCCGCCGTGGCGGCCCCCGTGCATGTCGATCGTCCCGCTAATGCGGGCCGGATCACTTGATCTCGACCGAGGCACCGGCGCCCTCGAGCGCCTCCTTGGCCTTCTCGGCGTCATCCTTGGACACGCCTTCGAGCACTTCCTTCGGAGCCGACTCGACGAGGTCCTTGGCCTCCTTCAGCCCCAAGCTGGTGAGTCCGCGCACCTCCTTGATGACGCCGATCTTCTTGTCACCGGCATCGGTGAGCACGACGTCGAACGAGGTCTTCTCCTCTTCCTCCTCGGCGGCGCCGCCGCCACCGGCCGGAGCTGCGGCGACCGCGGCGACCGGGGCCGCAGCGGACACGCCGAAACGCTCCTCGAAAGCGGTGAGCAGCTCGGAGAGCTCCAACACCGTCAGGGATGCGATCGAATCAAGGATCTCTTCAGTGGTTGCCATGGTGTTCACTCCTCGTCCGCCGCGTCCGCGGCGGTGTCGTCACTTGCGGCGGACGCCGCGTCGTCGGTGGTCTCGGCCTCGGCGGCGGGTGCCGCGTCGGCTGTCTCGTCATCGGAACCGGCCTCGCCGGCATCGTCGGACGCCGCAGTGGGCGCCTCGTCGGCGGTGGAGTCGGCCTCGATCGAAGCGGGAGCGCCCGAGGCACCGCCCTCTTCGATCAGTGCCTGGAGCCCGTAGGCGAACTTCTGTGGCAGCGCCTGCAGCAGCGACGCCATGTTGCGCATCGGTGCGGCGAGCCCACCTGCAAAGCGGGCCAGCAGCTCCTCACGTGGTGCGACGGTCGCCAGGGCCCTGACGCCGTCGGCGTCGAGCATGCGTGCGTCGAGCAGACCGCCCTTGATCACCAGGTGCGGGTTCGCCTTGGCGAAGGTCTGCAGCGCCTTGGCGACCAGCACCGGGTCGCCGGGCGACCCGTCGGGCTTGCTGCCGACGAACGCGATGGCCGTGGGGCCGATGAGTTCGTC
>SKRR01000307.1 GCA_007118345.1 Microthrixaceae bacterium
GCGTACCTCGTCGAGAAGTCGTTGTCGTTCGACAACGTGTTCCTCTTCCTCGTGGTCTTCCAGGCGCTCGCCGTGCCGCCCGAGCTGCAACGCCGGGTGCTGTTCTGGGGGGTGCTCGGCGCGTTCGTTTTCCGCACCGCGCTGGTGCTCACCTCGTCCGCGCTCGTCGAGACGTTCTCGTTCGTCCTCTGGCTGGCCGGTGCCTTCCTCGTCGTCGGCGCCATCAAGCTGTGGCGCGAGCGGCACGAGAACGAAACCGACCTGACCGACGCCAAGCTCCTGAGGTTCCTCAACCGGGTGCTGCCCACCACCGACGGCTACCGCGGCTCGCGGTTCGTCGTCCGTGAGCACGGCCGCTGGTTGGTCACCCCGTTGTTCCTGGCGCTGGTGTTCGTCGAACTGACCGACGTGGTGCTCGCCCTGGACGCCCTGCCGGGCGCGCTGTCGGTCACCACCGACCCGGTGGTCCTGTTGTCGGCGAACCTGTTCGCACTGCTCGGCCTGCGGTCGCTGTACTTCCTGTTGGTCGCGGTCGCCGGGCGACTCCGGCTGCTCAAGAGCGCCGTGGCGGTCATCCTCGCCTTCATCGGGGTCTCGCTGATCCTCGAGAACACCTGGGGCGCCTACCACGTGTCGACGGTCCAGTCGTTGCTCGTGATCGTCGCCGTGCTCGGCGTCGCGGTCGTCCGCAGCCTGGTGGCACCCGAGGTGGAACGCGACGTCAGCAGCCGATGATCGACAGCCCGGCCAGATGGAGCGCCTCGAGCACGCACACGCCGATCTCCATGTGGTCACAGTCCTCGCCCACGCGGCCACAACGACGCTCGATCCTCCCGGCACTAGCGTCGACGGCTTCCGACGGCGACGAGGATTGGTGACATGGACGACGACCACCTGCACGGCGGCCCCACCCTCACCGCCGACGAGGACCTGCTCGCGGAACCCCCCTCGGCGCTCACCGTCGACGATCCGGCCGAGGTCGAACGTCTCGATCGCATCCACGCCGAGATCACTGCCGGGTTCGTCGCGCTCGACGGACTCGGACCCGCGGTGTCGATCTTCGGCTCGGCCCGCACGTCGCCCGACGAACCGTCCTACGAGACCACCCGCACCGTTGCGCGCCGGCTCGGCGAGGCGGGATTCTCGATCATCACCGGCGGCGGCCCGGGCATGATGGAGGCCGCCAACCGTGGTGCTCGCGACGTGGGCGCCACGTCGGTGGGCCTCAACATCGAACTACCGCACGAACAGCGACCCAACGAGCACCTGGATGTGTCGTTGGACTTCCACTACTTCTTCGCTCGCCGGCTCATGTTCGTGCGCTACGCCTGCGCGTTCGTGAACGTCCCGGGCGGCTTCGGCACACTCGATGAGATGTTCGAGGCGCTCACCCTGATCCAGACCGAGAAGATCGAACGGTTCCCCGTGGTGCTCGTCGGTTCGGACTACTGGTCGGGCCTGCTCGGCTGGATGGACGACCAGATGCTCGGTCGCGGGATGATCGACCCCGCCGACCTCGACGACCTGCACGTCACCGACGACCCGGACGGCGTCGTCGAGGCCATCACCTCGGTGGTCGGCCGGCCACCGACTGGTTGACGCTGGAGCGTTCGAACTCCAGCCATCCCGATGCGAAACGGTTGGACGTCCCACCGCCCGGCATCGAGATGGCCGGGTCGAGTGTCAGCAGGGGAGTTCGCTCACCCGCGCTCCGGCCCGTCGCGGCCGTCCTGGTCGGCGTCGTGGTCGCCGTAGCGGCCAGAGGTGAACCACCACGCAACGGCGTCGTCCTCCTGCTCGGCGGCCGACGCGCGCGGTGGCGACGGCGGGGCCGCGCTGCGAGGCGGAGCGTGTTCCTCTCGGCGCCGCTTGGCGTTCTCGACGACGCGGAAGAGCACGAACCCTCCGCCGATGATCAACAGCAACTCCCATCCCGAACGCCCCGAGGCGAGCAGCCCGGCGGTGTCGAGGTGCACCACGTCGATCGTCCCCACGGCCCCTCCTGTCCACGGCGTCGGCCCCACCGTAGGCAGCGGGACCGACATCGTGCCGACCCGGCGGCCGGTGGGCGGTGGGCGGCGTCAGGTCGGTGGGGCCCACCCCTCGGCGGCGAGCTCGAACCCGTCGAAGCGGAACTCCGGCACCACCACGCACGCCGCCAGCGACCAGGCGCCGGTGGTGCGGGCGGTCTGCCACGTCATCGGGTCGATACGGACCTGGGGCGACTCGCCGTCGAGCAGGTCGGGTCCGAGCATGGCGCGGGACGGCGCGGCGTCGTCGCGCCACCAGGACAGCTCGAGGGGTGCGCCGGCCACGTGGTGCCACAGTTCCGAGGCGTCGATGCGGTGCCAGCGGGACCCACCGGTGGCGTCGAGCAGGAAGAGGATCGAGGACCCGGCTGCTCTGCCGTCGGCGTCGACGACCTCCGAGGTCCAGGTCCGTCGGAACCAGCCACCCTCGGGGTGCGGCTCGAGGCCGAGCTGTTCGACGATCCGTGTCGCACCATCACCGGCGTGGCGGGTCATGTCGGCACCGTACCTGCGAACGTGGTGCCCGGTCGGGCGATGATGGGGCCGTGCTCGACGTCCGCATCCAGTTGAATCCGCACCCGGTCGCACCGGCCGACCGGGCGGCCACCCTCGCCCGACCGGTGTTCGGGGAGTCCTTCGGTGACCACATGGCCTCCATGTCGTGGCGCGACGGTTCGTGGGGACCGCTGGAGCTGGTGCCGTTCGGCCCGCTGGCGCTCAGCCCGGCGACCCTTGCGTTGCACTACGGCCAGTCCATCTTCGAGGCGCTCAAGGCCTACCGCGGCCCCGACGGCGCGGCAGCGCTGTTCCGCCCGGCCACCAACGCCCGACGGTTCGAGGTCAGCGCACGACGACTCGCGATGCCGCCCCTGCCCGAGGGCACCTTCGAGCTCGCCTGCGGGCTCGTCGCGGCCGCCGACCGCGACTGGATCCCCACCGACCACGGCGCCGCGTTGTACGTGCGGCCGTTCATGTTCGCCTCCGAGGCGCATCTGTCGGTGCGACCCGCCCACGAGTACCGGTTCGTGGTGATCGCCTCGCCGGTGGCGTCGTACTTCGGCGAGCACCTCTCGGCGATCAGCGTGGCGGTCGAGACGCACGACGTGCGCGCCACGCCCGGTGGCACCGGCGCGGTGAAGTTCGCCGGCAACTACGCGGCGGGTTTCGCGGCGCACGGCCGCGCGGGTGCCGCCGGACACGACCAGGTGCTCTGGCTGGACTCGACCGAACGGCGCTGGGTCGAGGAGCTCAACGCCATGAACGTGGTGTTCGTCTGGGATCGCGACGGGCGGACCGTGGTGAGCACCCCTCCGCTGACGGGCACGATCCTCGAGGGGGTGACCCGATCGTCGCTGCTGGAGCTCGCCGCCGACCAGTTCGCCGGGGGACCACCGATCGACGAGGTGGTCGAGGAGCCCACTTCGATCGACCAGTTGCGAGCGGCGCTCGCGGACGGGTCGCTGCGGGAGATGTTCGCCTGCGGGACCGCCGCGGTGATCGCCCCGATCGGCACCCTGGTCGAGGGCGGTGTGCCCCGACGGGTCGGCGACGGCCGGCCCGGTCCGGTCACGACCGCCCTGCGTGAACGGCTGCTCGCCATCCAGCACGGCACGGGTCCCGACCCGCACGGCTGGATGCGCCCGGTGGACCGGATCCTCGTCGACGCAGGCATCGACCCGCACGCCGTGCGCCCGTGAGCCAGCCGATCGGTGTCACAGCCGGTCGGTAGCGTCATCGGGGTCGGCTCGGAGCGACACGCACGCCGGCACTGCTTCCCCTCTCCAGTCACCCACGACGAGGGGAGCGTGCTGTGCACTCCTACGACCGACCACCCACCCGCCCCGGCGGAACGCTGCGGGCCGAGCTCGACCCACCCCCGCTGCGGTCGGTCGACGACCTGATCCGCTGGGCGTCGACCGAGCCGGCGTTCGGCGCCAAGGAGGAGATCGTGGTGTGGCACCTCGATGCGTCGGGCGAGGTCACCTGCTGGCAGCACGCGTGTTCCCACGCCACGCTCCCGGGCTGGTCGAGTGA
>SKRR01000310.1 GCA_007118345.1 Microthrixaceae bacterium
CGACACCTGCGGTGAACGCGGCGGGCGTCGGGGCGTGAACGGCGAGGTGTTCGACGGCTTCGGCCGCTGAGTATCCCGCCTCGACGAGCGAGGCAGCGGCGTGCTGCCACGTGCTCTCGCGTCCATCGAGCCGACGCAGTTCCTCCCGCGGCGCCGCAGCGAGCATCTCGGTCGGTGTGCACCCTGCCGCTCGCAGTTCGTCGACGGTGGCGCCGAGCGCCGTCCCGACGTCGAGCGTGTTCGCATCCCAGAGCTGCCTCGTCTGTCGGATGAAGTCGGGGATCGGCATCCCGAGTGACGGCGCAAGGGCGACAGCCGTGTCGAGCTCGACGCCTTCAGCGTGCAGAACGCCGAGCATCGTCGAGGGCGCGAGAACGCCGACATTGCGCATCAACTCGACCAGCCGATCCGAGTCCGCCGTCGTCCCCAGGTCCTGACGGTCGGTGTCGGTGAGACGATGACCGACCACCGCAACGAGCGTGCTGCGGTCCCACGCGTCAGCGTTCGCAGCGAGGTCGGCAATCATCGCGTTCGCCCGATCCGGCGCAACGACCGTCATGTCGAGCAATGCCCCGTGAGCGAGACCATCGGCCGTCTCACGAGCCGCAGCTGCGTCCGCGGCGAGTGGGCCTTGGCGCTGCGCGCCGTCGACGCTCACCCATGTCTGCCAACGCCCACCCGGCCCGGGAGCGACCACCGCAGCGACCCGTTCGTCATACACCCGCTGCTCAGTGCGTTCGTCGAGCCCGCCCGGCAACGGCACCCACCCGAACGACGGCGACAGCACCCTCGCACCGGCGGTCTGTTCGACGGCTCGAGCCGCGTCGGGAAACCGTTCGGCGAGCGCGGCGCGAACCGCAACCTTCGCGTCGGCGAGGTCCTCGGCCACGCCCTCACCAACCAGGCCGTGATGGGCGCCACGACCGACTGTCTCCAGCCGCCACATCGCCCCCGCCCGCGTCTCGTACGCAGCCAGGTACGAGCGGTCGTTCACCCGCAGGAACGATGCGACACCGACCGCACCAGTGACGCCGCGCGCCATCCACTCGGCTCGTGTGTACGGCCCCGCCTCCACCCACACACCCAGCGGGAGGGCACGAACGTCGGCGGGCGCGAGGTAGTTGCGACGCTCGGGCGCCACCACCCGGTCGTCGACAAGATCGTGACGCGGCAACGGCGACCGTGACAGATCGACACCCACCGCGAACGAGACTGCGTCCAGCACGCGACCGGCCGCATGCCGGACATCCGCGACAGTGCGCCACCGCTCTCGGGCCGACACCGCCGACGGATCGAACGCCGGCATCGGCCCGGCGCCCCGTCCGACCCGATCCGCCACCAGCCACCCCGCCTGAGCGGCCAACTCACCCGACAACTTCACCCGCCCGGCGCCGAGCGGCACCTTGCCGGCGAGCACCGCCAGCTGCTCGGTCGGGTCGCTCACGTTGCGCGGTGTCCGACCCAACATCCGGCCCGACGCCTGCCGGACCGCCTCCACCCACTCACGATCGGACATCGCCGGTGCCACCGGAGCACTCAACGCATCAGCTGCTGGACGACGCGCGAGCTGCTCGACCGCGAACACGGGCTCCCACCGATGAGATCCAGCCACCGAAGCCGAGCGCGCCCCCATCCGCGACCGGTCACTCGCCACCTCGCCCCGATCGACCACCGGCACCCGCACCGGCAAACCGTGCTCGCCGACCCGGACCGCACAGCCGCGACCCTCCTCGGTCGAGGGCACCCGGTCCCACGTCGCCGTCCCCGCCACCGGCCCGGCGACCCCGTACGAGGCGAGCAACACCTGGTTGCGCGCCGAGTAGTCGGCCCACTGACCGCACAACTCGACCACCGACCCCCACGCCTCGGGCGACACCAGCCGGCGGCGAGCCCACCCGTCGAGATGCCGCAGCATCGGTCGCGGATCGTCGTCGTCGAACCGGTACGGGCGGGAAACCACCACCATGGCGGCGATCGTCCCAACAACCACTCACCCGACCACACCCACCACCACTCACACCTGAGCTCGCAGGCGGGGCGAACCGCTCACACCTCACCCGACCAGCTCCGACGGAGCGATTCGGCGTAGCTGTGAGCGGGCGTACTTCAACCGATACCGCTCCGGCTGCGAACGATCGTCCCGCAACCCCAGCTCGACTGCCGAGTTCCAGCACCGCACCAGCCCCCGCTGCGACGATGACGCTGCCGCCAGTCCGTCCCGGAACGCTTCAAGTGCCACACCGTCGAGCACGTCCTCCGGGTGACGATCCCGAGACACCAACAGGTGCCCCACCCTGGCGGCGTCGACCGTCGGCACGACGGCCCGGCGCAACGGCTTTCGAGCCTGCCCCCACGCCATGTCCACGAGCACGTTCAACAGGTGTCGCCCCGTATCTGGCAAGCCGTCGTGGCGCACCGACGCAACGGCGAGCGACAACTCCGTCGTGACGTCGTCCACGGTCAGCCCAGGTCGACCGGCGCACCGGCAATGCACCATCGGATGGGCCGCCGCGATCACCACCTCAGCAACGAGGTCATCCTTGCCGACACTGAGGAGCGACCTCAGCAGCGAATCAGACCGCGGACCGATCTGACGGATCTCGTGGGCAAGCCCGATCAGCGTCCCGACGTCATCGAACTCCTCGAAGGACCAGGGACTCGGAAGCGCCCCGACCTCGACGATGTGTTCCTCCACACGGCAGCACAGACCATCCATGCCCTCGACATTCGAGAAGGCAACTCACTCGACCACACCCATCCCGGCCGGCTCATGGCCGTGGGACCACACACAGCAGGTCGTGCTGCTCGAACGGAGCGGTCGGGTCGGCCTGGTAGAGCACGCCGAGTTCCGCGAGCGCTGAGTAGAGCTGCATCGAGAACTGCATCGACTCGTTGTACGTCGCCCGAGGCTGGTCACGGACGGCTTGGCGGATGAAGCTCGCGTAGTTGCGCAGCGCGCTGTCTGCCGGTGTGATGAGCGCTCCGATCTTGCGGTCGTCGTCCCACGTGACCGCGCTTCGGTCGTGGAGGTCGTACGCCACCGGTTGGCGCTGCTCCGCGGGTCGCGCGCGGTTGCGGTAGGTCACGATCACTTCTGCGACGAGCGGTGTCACGCCTTCGGTCGTGAATACGTTCTGGTTGAACGATGCGTAGAGCGGCACCTCCACGGTCTGGCCGGGATCGAGTCGCTCGATCGCGCCCGCGATCGTCGCCGAGTCCATGAACCCCTGCTGGAAGAACGCGATCTCCAGATCGGTGATCGGGTGACGCTCGGTGTTGGTCAGCAATACCGAACCGAACGGGTTGCGCACGTAGTAGCTCTGCATCGCGGCGAACAGCGGCGGCACCGTCACCTGGTCGAACCGGATACTACGTATCAGCGCACGCGCGGAGTCCGGGTCGTCGCCGAACCGGTAGTGCAGCGAAAACCCCAGTCCGAACAGCGGACCATCCGTCACTCGCAGAGGAGAGAGCGACCGGATCCACGACAGATGCGGCTGAACTTCCACCGCTATGCTGTACGATGGTACCAGCGTGATCTTGCCTCCTGCTCCAACGTAGAGGTTCGCGGCCCCGACGGGCCCGGTATCCACGAGCGACGGAAAGGTCGCGTACGTTGCGCCCGCAAGGATGTCGGCCCCGATCTCGAAGGTGCGCGCAAATCGGTGCGCGTACGCGATTCCTGCCGCCGCGAAGAGATGGCGATGATCCCACTTGTCGGAGAACTCGGTCGACAGCGAGTCGAATCCGATCACTCCGCCGCGCACAAGAGGTTGGAATGCCGGCGCGGACGGTACCGGAACTCTCACTTCTGCGGCGACCTCTACGATCGTGAAGTCGGTCACGAGCGCGCGTAGCGGAGTCAGCGCACGGTACCCGACACCAAAGCCGACAGGGTAGCGGTAGTAGAGATCGAGCTCGCCGCCGGTCATCTGCGCGGCTGCGGACGTGGTGATCAGGAGCAGCAGGACCGACGCGCGGGTCCGGAGCAGGCGGTTCATCCTTTTCCTCCACGGGCACGGTATTCGCCCATTATAC
>SKRR01000010.1 GCA_007118345.1 Microthrixaceae bacterium
ATCTTCCAGTCCTCGCCGACGCCCCACAGAACTGCTGCGCGAGTGGTGATTGGCATGCTGACCCCCTGTCGTCCCGCCGGCCGTCCCTGGTCGACTCGAGCGCGGTTCTACACGATCCGGCCGGTGACTGTTGGTCAGAGGTCAACAGCGGCGGATCAGGTCGTGGCGGGCGGCGAACGGTGGTGCGCCGGGGCGGTACGATGCACCGTCGTCGGGCCGTCGCGGCCCCGACCGACCCCGACGAGGAGCGACATGTCGATCGACACGACCAACGAACTCGACCGGACCGACCTCGAGGTTCCCGACGAGGCCGACGCGGCCCCGGAAGCACTCGTGGAAGAGGAGTTGCTCGTCGAGGAGGTCTCCATCGACGGCATGTGTGGTGTCTACTGAGGCCGACGCAGTCGGCGCCGCTGATGACCGTGGTGCGGTCGGACTCGACGACCGCTACCGGCTGCACCCCAGCGTGTCGCTGCGCCCCGAACGCTTCGGTGCGCTGGCCTACAGCTTCGACACCCGCAAGCTCTCCTTCCTCAAGCACCCGGACCTGGTCCGTGTCGTCGAGCTGCTCGACGGCGAACGGACGGTACGAGAAGCGTTCGACGCCGCAGGAGTCGACGACCGCCGACGCCGTTCCTTCCTCTCGGCGCTCGGAACCCTTCGACGCTCGGAGATGATCGATGCCGCCTGAGAACCCCGTTGTGACCGCCGCCCGACCGGCGGTCTCGGCCCAGCCGCCGACGGCGACCCGTTCACTGGTCGAGGAGTTCAAGGAAGGGCTCGACGCCCCGATCTGCCTGACGTGGGAACTCACCTACGCCTGCAACCTGAGCTGCGTGCACTGCCTGTCGTCCTCCGGGCGGCGTGACCCACGCGAGCTCAGCACCGAGGAGTGCTTCGCCGTCATCGACGAGCTCGAACGCCTCCAGGTCTTCTACGTGAACATCGGCGGCGGCGAACCGATGCTGCGACCCGACTTCTTCGAGATCCTCGAGTACGCCGCAGCGCACCACGTCGGGGTGAAGTTCTCGACCAACGGCACGTTCATCGACTGCGCTGCGGCCGAGCGCTTGGCGTCGATGGACTACCTCGACATCCAGATCTCCATCGACGGTGCGGACGCCGACGTCAACGACGCGGTGCGCGGCGAGGGGTCCTTCGCCGCGGCTCGCACCGCGATGGACCATCTGCGCGACGCAGGGTTCGGCCCGTTCAAGATCAGCCTGGTCGTGACCCGGCACAACGTCGACCAGCTCGACGGGTTCAAGGCGATCGCGGACGAGTACGGCGCGCAGCTGCGGGTCACCCGCCTGCGGCCGTCCGGTCGGGGCGTGGACAGCTGGGAACAGCTGCACCCGACCCAGGCCCAGCAACGACAGCTCTACCACTGGCTGCTCGACCGTCCCGACGTGCTGACCGGCGACTCGTTCTTCCACCTCTCCGCGTTCGGTGAATCACTTCCGGGCCTGAACCTGTGCGGCGCCGGGCGGGTGGTGTGCCTGATCGACCCCGTCGGCGACGTCTACGCCTGTCCGTTCGTGATCCACGACGAGTTCCTGGCCGGCAACGTGCGCGACGAGGGCAACTTCACCCGGGTGTGGCGCGAGTCCGACCTGTTCACGTCGTTGCGCGAACCCGGCGCCGAGGGTGCCTGCACCAGCTGCGGCAGCTACGACGCCTGCCAGGGCGGCTGCATGGCGTCGAAGTTCTTCGTCGGACTCGAGCTGACCGACCCGGACCCGGAGTGTGTGCTCGGCAACGCCGAGCCGTTGCTCGCCTCGCTCGGCGCATCGGGTGGCACGGTGCCGGTGCCGAGCGGGGACCATTCCCGCCCCGGTGTCCCGGTCCCCTCGCCGGTCACGTTGCGCCCCACCCGACGTCGCCGCCACTGACCGATTCGATCCGCGACACGGTTGCGGCGGTTCCTCAGCCCAGCAGGGCGGTCTCGTGGTGCTCGTCGTGGGCGACGCGGCCCCGGTCGAGCAGCTCTCGACGCCGGGCGTACTCGTGGAGGTACGGCTCGGTCGTCGCGATGAAGTCCACGAGCTCGGCGACGAACCGTTCCGGGTCGTCGTGGTGCGGGAAGTGCCCGGCGTGGTCGTAGATCGACAGCCGGCTGCCCGGCATCGCCTCGTGCGCCAGGTACGCGTGACGGACCGGGATGATGGCGTCACGAAGGCCCCAGGCGATCAGCACCGGCATCCCCTCGGCCAGGTACGCCCGGTCGAGCATGGTGACCAGCTGCCCCCGCCAGTCGACGACCGCTCGGAGGGTCCGTGTGAACGCGCCCCGCGCAGCGGTGTCGGGGAGGCCGGCCACCACTCTGCCGATCTCGTCGGCGTCATGGCCGAGGTCGTGACCGAACAGTCGCAGCGCACGCACCGCGGTGGCGGCGACGAGGCCGCTGCCGGGCAGGCGCATCGGTGCGAGCGCAACCTCTGCGAGCGGCGCTGCCGCAGCTCGCAGGATCGGTGACACTTCGCGGTCCACCCCACCGGTGCTCACCAGGACCAGACGCTCGGTGCGCTCGGGATACTGGTAGGCGAACTGGGCGGCGACACCGCCGCCCAGGGAATGGCCAACGACGGTCGCACGCTCGACGTCCAACACGTCGAGCAGGTCGCGCATGCCGTTGGAGAACGCCGCGACCGAGTAGTCCGCCCGTGGTTTGTCCGACGAGCCGTGGCCCAACAGATCGGGAGCGATGACCGTGTGGTGCCGCGCGAGCTGGCCCATCACCGGGAGCCACGTCTCGGAGTGGTCGCTGATGCCGTGCAGCAGCAGCACCGGTGGACCGCTGCCAGTCACCCGGAACGCACGGCGGTACCCGTGGATGGTCCGGAACTGCAGCTCCAGATTGGCTGGCGGAACTCGACGGCTCGTCACCATGTGGGAACGCTACCGCCCGCGCCGGCTGCCCACGAGCGACCCACCACCCGTCGGGAGTGCCGCACCGCTCGTGACGCTGGCCGTACGCTCGAGAGGTGGCAGTGGACCGAAGTCGTCGTGGCCGGGCAGCGAGGAAGCGCAAGCGCCGGATGGAGCGACTCGATCACGATCTCAGCCCGCAGCAGTGGGCGGCACTCGAAGCGGCATGGGGTGGGTGCGCGTACTGCGGTGAGGCGGACAGCCCGCTCCAGCGGGACTGCGTGCTGGCCATCTCCCGCGGCGGGCGCTACACGCTCGACAACGTGGTACCCGCGTGTGGCAGCTGCAACGCGAGCAAGTGCAACGAGGAGGTCACGACGTGGCTGCGGCGCAAGCGGCTCGACGAGCGCGCCTTCCTGCTGCGGCACATCGAGATCAGATCGGCGTTGGCTTCATCGTTGCGAGGCGATGATGTCGTGCCCTCGGGTGGGGAGTGATCCGATTCGGAGACACATCGGCCCGCTGCATGTCACATGGTGCCGTGACTCGGCGATCCAGCACCCCGACCGCCGAACGCGTTCGCGCCGACCGCGAGCGCCTGCGCGCCCCTCCAGGACGGCCGCTTCGACGCCACTGCGTCGGTGACCGCCTGCGCGCTCACCACCGATCCCACCGAAGCTGAGCGACGACGGCCTCGTCCACTCCAACGACAGGCGTGAGCTGAACCTCAGGTTCCATGCGACGCTCATGGCTACTCGAAGTCCTCGTCGTTCCGCATTGTCCGGGGCGCCGCTCGAATGTAGTGGCAGGAGACACCCAGCCGGCGATCGGGACGTTGTTGACTGCCCTCGCTCCCACGACGGAATGGTGGCCGCTCGGCTCGGGTTGGAGCGGTCATGACCGCAGGCCACTCCGTAACGATCACGCCCGACGACGCACATGTCGAGGTCCGGCTGGACGGCGAGCTGTTGGCTGCGACCGACAACGCCCTGCGCCTCGACGAGACCGGCTTGCCTGCCCGCTATTACATCCCCAAGAGCGACGTACGCATGGAACTGCTGCAGCCAACCTCGTTCCACACGAGCTGCCCATTCAAGGGAGAGGCCTCCTACTGGTCAGCGGAGTTCGGCGGGAAGCGGCACGACGGCATCGTGTGGGCATAC
>SKRR01000123.1 GCA_007118345.1 Microthrixaceae bacterium
ACCCGGCCACCGCAGCGAACGGATCGACGAGGGTGGCCCGTTGCTATCCTGAGGCGTGTCGGCGAGGTGTTCGCCGGGCTTCCCCTTCAGATGGTCAGTTCCGCCCCGGGGCGGTGACGTGGAGGAGGAGTGCGGTGGCGCTCACCGAGGAGTCCAGGCATCAGTTGTTCCAGCGGCTCGAGGAGCTGTTGGGGCTCGAGGAGGCGTCGACGCTGATGGAGTTGCTTCCTCCCGTCGGGTGGGCCGACGTGGCGACCAAACGTGATCTCGATCAGCTCGAATCGCGCCTGGAGGCACGAATGGACCGGGTGGTGCTCGAGCTGCGCGGCGACATCGACGGTGGCATCAACGGACTGCGTGCCGAGATGTATCGCGAGCAGCGCAACCACACCCTCGCCATCGTCGGTGCGAACGCGACGATCACCGCGCTGCTGCTGACGGCGTTCCAGGTGCTCTGAGTCAGCGCTGCGGTTCGGGCTGGTGGTTCGGGTTGGCGGTTCGGGCGGACCGGCTGGTGATCCGCCCCTAGGTTCCCCTCATGGACGTTCCGCCCACCATGACCGCCGCGGTGACGACGCGACACGGCGGTCCCGACGCAATCGAGATCCGGTCCGACTGGCCGGTGCCGACGATGGGCGCCGGCGAGGTGACGGTGCGGGTCACCGCCGCGGCGCTGAACAACACCGACATCTGGAGCCGCGAGGGCGCCTACGGCACCGCCGAGGACCCCGACGCCGTGGTCGGGTGGCAGGGGGTGCCGCTGGACTTCCCGCGCATCCAGGGCATCGACGTCGCCGGCGTCGTCGCCGCCGTGGGGGACGCCGTCGACACGGACCTGGTCGGGCGACGGGTGCTGGTCGACCCCGCCCTGGCCTACGACGGCGACTTCCCGGCCGAGGTCATGGGCAGCGAGGCCGACGGCGGGTTCGCCGAGTACCTCGTGTGCGGCGCGGACCGGGTGCACGACGTGTCGGGCTCACCGTTGAGCGACGCGCAGCTGGCGTGCCTGCCGACCGCGTACGGCACGGCGTTGGGGATGCTCAACCGGGCGGGGTGCGCGGCGGGTGAGCGGGTGCTGGTGACCGGGTCGTCCGGCGGCGTCGGCGGCGCGGCGATCCAGTTGCTGCTCGAGCGGGGGTGCCACGTGATCGCCCGCACCAGCGAGGAGAAGGCCGAGCTCGTTGCGGCGAGCGGGGCGCACGAGGTGTCGGTCCGCGGCGTCGACCCGATCACAGCGACCGCCGAGGTCGACGTGGTGGTCGACGTCGTCGGAGGTGACGAGTTCGGCGATCTGCTCGACCGGGTGCGCACCGGCGGCCGGATGGTCACCGCCGGGGCGATCGCCGGTCCGGTGGTCGCGCTCGACGTGCGCCGGCTCTATCTGCGCCAACGCCAGCTGATCGGCTCGACCATGCACACGCCGGTTGACTTCGCCGAGCTCGCCCGGATCGCGACCGAGGGTGGGGTCGCGCCCCGGGTGGCTGAGCTGTACCCGCTGACCGAGCTGCACGCGGCACAACGCCGCTTCGTCGCCAAGGACTTCGTCGGGAAGCTGGTGGTGGTGCCGGACCACGATGGTTGACCGGGTGCGCACCGCTGCGTCGACGCCGGTCGGCGCGACGGGTCCGCTGATAGCCTCGTTGCCATCGGCGAGTCGTGGCCGAACTTCCCCTTCGGATGGTCAGCCCGCCCATGGCGGTGACGTGGAGGAGGAGTGCGGTGGCGCTCACCGAGGAGTCCAGGCATCAGTTGTTCCAGCGGCTCGAGCAGTTGCTGGGACTCGAGGAGGCGTCGACGCTGATGGAGCTGCTGCCGCCCGTCGGGTGGGCCGACGTGGCGACCAAGCGTGACCTCGACCATCTCGAGGAGCATCTCGGCGCACGGATCGACCGTGTCGAGGTTCGACTCGACGCGCGCATCGATGCCGTCGGGTCCGGGCTGGGCGCGCGCATCGATGCCGTCGGGTCCGGGCTGGGCGCGCGCATCGATGCCGTCGAGTCGGGGCTGGGCGCGCGCATCGATGCCGTCGAGTCGGGGCTGGGCGCGCGCATCGATGCCGTCGAGTCGGGACTGGGGGCGCGGATCGATGCCGTCGAGTCGGGGCTCCGGGCGACTATCGGTCAGGTCGAGTCGGGACTGGGGGCGCGGATCGATGCCGTCGAGTCGGGGCTCCGGGCGACGATCGGTCGGGTCGAGTCGGGGCTGGAGTCGACGATCGGTCAGGTCGAGTCGGGGTTGGGTGCGGCGATCGGTCAGGTCGAGTTGAAGGTCGAGGGGCTCCGCTCCGAGATGTACCGGCAGCAACGCAACCAGACGATCGCGATCATCGGCGCGAACACGACGATCGTCGCGCTGCTGCTCACGGCGTTCCAGATGTTCTGAGCGGTGCAGCTGGTTCGAGTCGTGGGAAGCCCGGGATCGACTGCCGCGTAGAGTCGCAACTGTGCCCGTTCCTCCTGGCCAGCCGGTGCTCGAGTGCACGATCGAACTCGACAGGCTCAGCCCACGGGTGTGGCGCCGGCTGCTCGTGCCGGGCAGCGTCCGGTTGGACAAGCTGCATCGCATCCTCCAGGCGGCAATGGGGTGGGAGGACTGCCACCTCCACATGTTCCGCCTCGACGGTCTGATCTACTGCACGCCCTTCGACGACTTCGGCGAGGACGATCTGGACGAGCGGGACGTCACGGTCGTCAGCACCGCGGGCCGGGTCGACTCGTTCGTCTACGAGTACGACTTCGGCGACTCGTGGGAGCACCTGGTGACGGTGCACTCGGTTCGTCGATTGTCCAAGGGGTTGAAGTTCGCTGTCTGTCTCGACGGCGCCGGAGCGTGCCCACCGGAGGACTGCGGCGGAGTGCACGGCTACCAGGACCTGCTGCGGGTGCTGGACCAACCGAACGATCCTCGGCACCGGGAGCTGCGCGAGTGGGCCGGCGGGACAGTCGACCCGGATGAGTTCGACGTGGCAGCGGTCAACACGCGACTGCAGACCGTCCGGTAGCCACTCAGCGGCCGGAATCGGCCGGGGTCTCGGCGACCGGCGCGCAAGAAGGCGACAAGCGCTCGGCGGCCCCGCTCTTCCGTTGCTGCAACCGCAGTCATGTCACTCCCCCTCCGTACGATCGGTACCGAGGAGGAAGTGATGACCACCACGACGTCCCGACGCCACGCGCTCGAGTTCCGCCACAACCCTGACAAGTCCGAGGGTTGGCCGGCGTTTCCGTTTCTGTCGCTCATCCGCCCGACCGAACAGGAGGCCCCTGACGACCTGGAGGTCGGTGTCTGAATCTCCGGCCACGACGATCTGGTGGTGCTGGCCAACCTGGTGGAGGTCACCACCCAGGCGATGATGGCCGGCGGCATCGACCAGCCGGAGTTCCTGGACTGGCTCCGCACCGCCGACACCATCGCATACCCGGACTTCGATGCCGTGCTCGACGACGGCTGGGCCATCGATTGAGCCTCAGGGACCTGATGGCGGCCGACGGTCGATCGGCAGCTCACGTCACGCTGTGATCCCTGCCGGTGTCCGTGCCGGGCTCGTCCGTCGAACAGCGGTCTCGATCAGCGACGAGTCGGATCGGCCGGGACCGCGAACGATCCAGCGGCACGGCCTGCGGAGTTGACCACGCTTCGACCGAACGGCCAGAGCGCGAGCACGCTCAGCTTGAACGCCTGGATCCCGAACGGGATGCCGATGATCGTGATGCAGAGCGCGAGTCCTGCAGCGATGTGAGCCAGGAACAACCCCCATCCGAACACGAGCAGCCAGAGGAGGTTGAAGCCGACCTCGAGGCACCCGCCTTCGGGTGACCGCACGACCGCACGCCCGAAGGGCCAGAGGGAGAACAGTGCGAGCTTGAACGCCTGGATCCCGAACGGGATGCCGATGATGGTGATGCAGAGCAACAGTCCGGCGGCTGCGTAGCCGAGCGCCAGCCAGAAGCCGGCGAGTACCAGCCAGAGAAGATTGCCGATGGTGCGCATCTCGGGACTCCGGATTCCTCTCCCTCGAAGCGTCGG
>SKRR01000365.1 GCA_007118345.1 Microthrixaceae bacterium
GCCCGTCCATGCAGGAGCTGGACGCCGCAGGGTGGGAGCTGCACCTGCCGGTGGTGGGCGAACGGCGCTCGATGCGGTTCGTTCCGTGGCACCCCGGCGCACCGCTCGGGACGAACCGTTTCGGCATCGCCGAACCCGTCGCCGGCCCACACAGGGGGCCAGCGGAACTGGACGTCGTCGTGCTGCCGTGCGTCGCAGTGGATCTCCGCGGCCACCGGCTGGGGTTCGGCGCCGGGTTCTACGATCGGGCACTGGCCGACGCGCGCGGCACCGTGCTGATCGCCACCGTGTTCGAGGCCCAGGTGGTCGAGCGGGTGCCGGTCGCCGCACACGACGTGCCGGTCGATATCGTCGTCACCGAGGCCGCCGTTCGGCGAACGGGCGTCGCCGGTTGATCAGGCGGTGCGGGGTTGCTGCTGGGCAGCTCGGGCGAGGGCACGCTGGCGCCGGATCCGCCGACGCTCACGCTCGCTCAGTCCGCCCCAGATGCCGAACTTCTCGCCGTTGGCCAGGGCGTACTCCAAGCAGTCCTCGCGGACCACGCAGCCCTGGCACACCGACTTGGCCTCCTTGGTGGAGGCGCCACGCTCCGGGAAGAAGAGGTCGGGATCGACACCGAGGCAGTTGGCGAACATCTGCCAGCTCTCGGCGTCGGCAACCTCGTCTGGGTTCGCCATGTGCTCCTCCGTACTGTCCCTCATGCCGTGACCCTCCAAGGCTGCCGGTTCGGCCCCCCGACTCCGGTCGACTCCGTCGATGTCACGGTCATGTAATTACATCGATGTAAGGACCTATCTTGACGGTCGCAGCCCTGAAACGCAAGCGGTTCACCGCTGAACCTCGCAGTTCGCCCGGAGACGCCGCGCCACCGGACGTCGTCGACGAAAGAACGATCATTGGTGGTCGAGGGGCTCGCGCTGGCCGCGTTCGGCTTCATGCACCAGCTGACCAACGAGCCGCTGCTCAAGCAGCTGCTGCGCTACGTCATGAGCGACGAGGCCCGCCACGTGGCCTTCGGTGTGCTGTCGCTCAAGGAGTACTACGACGGGCTGGGCGCGGCGGAGATCCGCGAGCGCCAGGAGTTCGCCTACGAGGCAGCGGTGCAGCTGCGCAACCGGTTCATGATCCAGGACGTCTGGGAGCGACTCGGTGCCGACCCGAAGCAGGTCGTGGCGTACCTCGAGCCGAACCCCAGCCCGTTCCAGGAGACCTTCCAGACGATGCTGTTCTCGAAGATCGTGCCGAACACCAAGAAGCTCGGCCTGCTCGACGCCGGGGCCGCCGACCGCGCCTGACCCGGCCATCCTTGCCGTTCTGGGCGCGAACCAGCACGTCCTGACGTGCGTCTTCGCGCCCAGTTCGATCGGGTGGCGCCCAGTTCGATCGGGTGGCGCCCAGTTCGATCGGGTGGCGCCCAGCTCGATCGGGTGGCTCAGCGGCGGGCCCGCAGAAGTTGGCGGCGCTGTTCGATGAAGTCGACCAGCACGTAGTCACCCAGCGTCTGGGGTGTGGTGTAGAAGGCCCGTCCACCGTTCAGGCGGGTGAGCTGTTCGATGAAGTGCTGCAGGCTCGAGTCCGGGTCGAGCATGAAGGTGTTGATCCGGATGTCGTCGCGGGTGCAGCGGGCCACCTCGAGCAGGGTGGCGTCGACCGTGGCGCGCACCGGCGGGTAGTGGAACTCGGGTTCGCCGTGGGAGTTGATGTGGGCCGTCGGCTCACCGTCGGTGATCATCAGGATCTGCTTGGTCCCGCTCTGGCGTGACAACAACTGGCGGGCCAGCTGGAACCCGTGCTGCATGTTGGTGCCGTAGACGAAGTCCCAGCTCACCTCGGGCAGCTGCTCGGCGGTCAGGATGCGGGCGGTCTCGGAGAATCCGACGATGCCCAGGTAGTCACGTGGGTACTGCATCGAGATCAACGAGTGCAGCGCCATCGCCACCTTCTTGGCGGGCAGGAAGTTGTCGCGCATCGGCATCGACAACGACAGGTCGAGCATCAGCACCGTGGAGGAGCGCACCAGGTGCTCGGTCTGTTCGATCTCGAAGTCGTCGGGCGACAGCCGCACCGGCGCGGTCTCGCCCCGCACGATGGCGTTGCGGATCGTTCGTTCGATGTGGAGGTTGAACGGGTCGCCCCACTCGTAGGGCTTGGTCTGGTAGCTGCGCTCGTGGCCCGTGCCGGTGCGCTCCAGTTCGTGGCGGCCCAGCTGGTCGCGGTCGAGCTTGCGGAACAGCTCGGCGAGCGCGTTCTGGCCGAGCTTGCGCATGCCCCGAGGGGTGAGCTCCATGCGACCCTCGCGCTGTTCGATCAGCCCCGCCTCGCTGAGCATCCTGGTGACCTCGGCCATGCGATCGAGGCTCGCTGCGGCGTCGTCGCCGAGCAGCTCGCGCACCCGGTCCAGGTCGGCATCGGCGAGCGCGCCGGGGTCCGGCGCGCCACGCATGAGCTGTTCGAGCTGGTCGAGGTCGCCGAGCTCCTGCAGGAGCTCGTTGGCGCTGCCCATGTCGAGCGGGTCCATGCCCTCGAAGTCGTAGCGCTGCTCCCACCCGGCATCGGGGAACGCCTGCCGCAGGTTCTGACCGAGCTGCTCCACCTGCCAGCGCAGGTCCATGTCCTCGAGCAGCTGGTCGGACAGCGCCTGCAGCTGTGCCCGCTGCTCGGGGGACATCGAGTTGAGCATCGCCTGTGCGGCGGCCATGCGGCGCGCCATGACCTCGAGCAGTTCGTCGAGGGTCTGGGGGTTCTCGGGGAAGAAGTCGCCGTAGCGCTCCATGAAACCCTCGAAATCCGGCTCCTCGCCCGCAGCGCGCTGGTCGAGCATGTGGTTCAGCTCGGCCATCATGTCCTTCATGCGGGCCATGTCCTCGGGTGACATGTTCGCCACCTCGCCCGACATCTGGTCGACCATCTGCTGCATGAGCTGCTCGCGCAGCTTGTCGACGAGCTCGTCGTAGCGCTGCTGCGCCTCGCCCGAACTGAAGTCGTACTGCTCCAGGCCCTTCATCTGGCCGGCAAGGTCCGGCGGGAGCATGTCGAGCTCCAGGTTCTTGCCAGCGGCGGTCTCCTCGGTGAGCTCACGTCGACGTTCGTCACCCGACGCAGCGGCCTCCTCGACCTGGCGCTGCAGCTCGGCACGTTCCTGCTCGACCAGCTCGCGGAGCTCCTTCGCGATGTCGTCGTAGACGCCGCCGAGGTCGTGGTTCGACAGCGCCTGCTCGCGACGCTCGCGGATGCGCTCGAGCATCTCGCGAAGGCCTTCGATGCGCTCGCCGTTGCGATCCTCGAACCCCTGCTGCATCATCCGCCGCAGCGCCGAGTTCAGGTCGCCGTGGTAGAGCAGGTCGTCGGTGAGCTGCTCCATGACATCGAGTGCGTCGAGGTCGAATCCACGTTGGGTCCCGTCCCAGGGCGAGTAGCGGAACCGGGGTCGGGCCATGTGTCGGAGGCTACTCCCCTGCCCGCCGGCGCGGCCTCCGCCCGCGGACGGTCGCCGGTCTCACGCCCACAGGGACCGGGCGAGCGCGCCGCACAGCTCGTCGAGCTCGTCGGCGCAGCGCAGGAAGCGCCGGCCCGAGCCGCCGTAGGGGTCGGCGACGTCGAGTCCCGTCGCCCCGACGAGCGCCCGAGCCGAACGCCCCTCGCCCACCGCGGCGAGCCAGTCGCGCAGCGCCGCACCGGGACGGCCGGGGTGATCGGCACAACGGTCGACCAGTTCGGGCAGGGTGAAGGTCCGTTCGAACCGGTCGCCGCGTTCCGAGACCAGGTCGACGAGGTGCGCTGCCTCCATCGTGACGACCAGGTCGGCAGCGTCGACGAGGTCCGGGGTGGCGCTGCGCGCCACGTGGTCGCCGAGGTCGATGCCGCGGCGTGCCATCGCGGCCACCGCACCGGGTTCGGCGGGGTGGCCGACGAGTGCGCGCACCCCGGCCGATGCGACCTCGGCGGAGGCGCCGAGGCGGGCAGCGTGGGCGGCGAGCAGGCGTTCGGCCATCGGCGACC
>SKRR01000341.1 GCA_007118345.1 Microthrixaceae bacterium
AGCGGCCGAGCGCCGCAGCATGTCGCTCGAAACGGGCCAGGAGGCCATCGTCGACGATCAGGTCCTCGAAGGCGGGATCGTGCCACTGGTGCGACACGGTGCACCCTGCAGCCTCGGCGCCGGCGGTCAGGCAGCTGAGGACGCGTTGCTGCAGAGCGGTCAACGCCTCGGTGGTGCCGGCCCGCACGTACCACTCCGCCGCAGCACGCCGCGGCACGATGTTGGGTTTCTCGCCGGCCTCGGTGAAGATGCCGTGGATGCGCTCCTCCGGCCGGATGTGCTGGCGGAGCGCCGCGACGTTCACGTAGCCGAGCACTGCGGCATCCAGTGCGTTGCGTCCGAGGTGCGGCGCAGCGGCTGCGTGTGACGCGCGGCCGTCGTAGACCACCTCGGCCCGTTGGATCGCCAAGGTCCGCATGGTTGCCAGATCGTGGTCGGCAGGGTGGACCATCATCGCTGCGTCGACGTCGTCGAAGGCGCCGTCACGCAGCATGAAGACCTTGCCGCCGCCGCCCTCCTCCGCCGGGGTGCCGAGGATCCTGACCCGCCCGCCGAACTCGTCGGCGAGGGCCGCCGCGGCGAGACCTGCGCCGAGGCCGGCGGCAGCGATCACGTTGTGGCCGCAGGCGTGACCGAGGTCCGGGAGCGCGTCGTACTCACAACACACCACCACGACCGGCCCCTCGGTGCCCGCGTCCACCCGGAACCCGGTGGGCAGCCCGTGGGCACCCCGCGTCACCTCGAGGCCGGCCGCCTCGAGCACGTCACAGCACAGCGCATGGGCGCGGTACTCCTCGAAGCACAGCTCCGGGTGCGCCCAGATCTGGTGGGAGACGTCGAGCAGGGTGTCACGGCTGCGCTCGATCTCGGCGTCGATGCGCCGGACGGCCTCGTCGAGCTGGTTCGATGCGGACGACACGGTGTCGAAGCTACAGCGTGTGGTCGATGACGAGTTTGCCGAGCTGGGTCTGTTCGCGGAGTCGTTCGAGCGCGATCGGGTACTCGTCGAGCGGCAGGATCTCGTCGAGGACCACTGGGAGTCCGTCCTCCATCAGGCCGGTCACGTAGCGGAACTCCTCCTGGCTCCCGCAGGTCGCGCCGATCACGTCGAGCTGTTTGAAGAAGAGTCGGGGAAGGTTCAGCTCCACGGTCTGACCGGAGGTCCCGCCGCAGACGCACATCCGCCCTCCGCTGCGCAGCGTCCGCACGGAGTACTCCCAGGTCGCCGGACCGATGCTGTCGACCACGATGTCCGTGGTGACGGGGTACGGCGCCGAGGAGTCGAAGGCGTCGTCGGCGCCCAGCTCGACGGCTCGTTCCCGCTTCGCCTGGTCCCGCGAGGTCACCACGACGCGGGCACCGTGGTGCAACGCGAGCATCATCGCAGCCGTCGCGACGCCGCCACCGATCCCGGTGACCAGCACCGTCTCGCCGGCTGCGAGTCGGGCCCGACGCAGCAGCCGCCATGCAGTCGTCGCAGCGACGGGATAGGACGCCGCCTCGGCCCAGCTCCGACCAGCGGGCCGACGTTCCACTTGATGGGCCGGGACGACGCAGTACTCGCCGTGACCTCCCCAACAGTGCTCGCCGAGGATCTTCACACCCGGGTCGAGCACCGAGTCCACGCCGCGCTCGAGCGCGGCGTTCGGCACGACGGCGGTGTTGACCACGACCTCGTCACCGACCTGCCAGGCGTCGACCCCCTCCCCCACCGTGTCCACGACGCCCGCCACGTCGTTGCCGGCGACGTGCGGGAACGAGGGCGGCTTCGGGAGTCCGGTGGTGAGCCACAGGTCCATGTGGTTGAGCGCCGAAGCACGGACGGCGACTCGAACCTCTCCCGGGCCGGGTTCCGGTGTCGGGATCTCCCCCCACTCGTACTGGCCGGGCGATTCGGGCAGATGCCATGCGAGCATGCGCGGCAGGCTAACCGGCACTGCCACGCACCGGTCGCGGTGCGGGGGCGATCAGACCACGATGACGAGCGCGTCCGGCAGACAGGTCACCTCGAGCGTCGTCGAGGCCCCGACGTGTTCACCGTCGACCCAGACGTGCAGGGCGCGATCGTTGTCGACGGTCAGGTGATCGGTCCTGCGCACGGCGAGATCGGGATGCGGCACGTGGGTCGCCGATCGCGCCCGGCGCCGACCGGTTGCGCGTTGACCCGCCGGGAGACGTCCGTCGGTGACGTCCAGGCGGCCGTCGTTGGGGTGGGCGCGCGGTCCCAACCGCAGCGGGCCGGCGACGTCACCGTTCATGATGATCACGGTCCTGCCCGTCCACCATCGACGGTGCCGACGCTCGTGGGCGATCAGATGGGCCACGAAGAGGTGCTCCGACCCGTCCGCCAGACGGACCCGCCCGAGGTCGATCGGCAGGCGTCGGCCGTCGCCGGCACGCAGCGCACGCTCGTCGTGGTGCGGGGCGCCGAGCGTGCGATGGAGGTCCCCGCCCACCAGTCCCACCTCACCCAGCGGTCTGCCGGCGCGGAGCGCCGCCTCCGACGCACGTGCGACCGACCGGTCGTCGGCCAATACCGGTGCGCCGTCGGCGAGCGGACCCTGCTGACCCCACGGCACACCTTTGCGGATCGTCATTCCGGTGACCCGGCAGCCACGATGACGCCCCGTACCAAGGCCTCGGCTGCGGCTCTGGCCGAGGCTGCAGCGTCGGGAGCGGGGATCACCTGCCCCAGCTGTCGGAGCAGGTCGACCAGCTGACGGACGTTGCGGACGAAGTCACCACCCGTGAGGTCCTCGTCGAGGATCACGTGCAGCTCGTGCCCGGCTGCCCAGGACCACGCGGCGGCGGCGAACCCTGCGTCGGGTGCGCGTGTGAGGGGCAGGCCGCGAGCACGCTCCATCGAGTTCACTTCCTGGTGGAGCCCTTCGAGGACCTCCAACCGGGAGCGGAGCGCCGCGGACGGAACCACCGGCGCGGGCGGCGTCTCGCTGCTGCGGTGCTCGTAGGTCAGGCAGCTCGCCAGTGCCGCGACCTCGGCCCGGTCGAGCCCGTCGAAGATCGCCCGGTCGATCGAGAGCGAGATCAGCAGATCGCTCTCGTGGTAGATCCGACGCAGCCGACGACCCGACTCGGTGAGTGCCCAGTCCTCGACGTGGCCGGTTCGTCGCAGCACGGTGCAGATCGCCTCGAACTGGGCGCCCAACCCGCCACCACGGCGCCGCTGCTCGCGTTCGACCGATTCGAGCTCCGATTCCAACCGGGTTGCGTCCCGGCGGCCGGCCAACAGCTGCTCACGATCGGGGTGGTGGTGCAGCGGATGCTCTTCGAGCGCCGCTCGGGCCGCAGCCACCGGATCGACCGATTGCGACGGAGGTTCGGCGGCATCGGAGCGCACGAACCGTTTCGGGTTGACCCGCGCCAGCAGCTGGGCCGCCTGTTTGCGGTAGTCCGGGTCCTGGGGACGGTACGGGACGGGCAGGTCGACACGGGTCAGTGCCACCGGGGGTGCGTCGACGTTCGATGCGTCGAGGCGAACCGGCCTCCCGCGCGCGTCGGTGGCACGAACCCGGGTCGCGCCCCCCTTTCGCTGACCGACGGCCAGGACCAACAGGCGGCGCGTGCCCTTGGGAGTGCTCCGTTCGATCACGTCGCCGGGACGCAGCGAGCCGAGCGAGCGTTCGGTGGCGGACCGGTCGCCCCGGCGTCGGGCCCGGGCGGCGCGCAGCTCCTCGTGCAGCCGGTGGTATCCCTCGACGTCGAAGACCGCGTCGCGCCCTTCCACAGGTCGACGCATCGCAGCGAGCTCCTCCGCGAGCCGGGTCCGTCGGGCCTCGAGACGGACCAGCGCGCGGTCGGTCTGGAACTGCGCGAAGGAACGTGCCAGCACCTGCCGGGCTTCGTCGGGCTCGTACCGTTCGACGAGGTTCGCCGCCATGTTGTAGGTGGGCCGGAAGGCCGAGGTGAGCGGGTACTCGCGGCTGGCAGCGAGGCCTGCCACCTGCTCGAAGGTGAGGAACGGTGACCACAGCACGACCGCGCTCCCGCTGTCGTCGATGCCGCGGCGACCCGCCCGCCCGGTCAGCTGAGTGAACTGGCCCGCGGTGAGGAACTCGTGGCGCTCACCGTTGTACTTGCTCAGTCGTTCGATCACGACCGAACGGGCCGGCATGTTGATGCCCAGCGCCAGCGTCTCGGTCGCGAACACCGTGCCCAGGAGCCCCTCGTTGAAGCACTCCTCGACCGCTTCACGGAACGCCGGGATCATGCCGGCGTGGTGGGCGGCGACGCCGGCGTCGAGGATCGACAGCCAACGCTCGAAACCCAGCACCTCGAGATCGGCGTCGCTGAGCGCCGCAGTGCGTTCCGCCACGATCGCATGGATCCGGCGACGTTGGTCCGAATCGGCGAGGCGCGCGCCCCCGTCGCGGCACGCAGCCGCCGCTTCGTCGCAGCCGTTGCGACTGAAGATGAAGTAGATCGCCGGCAGGAGCTCGTCCTGCTCGAGACGGTCCACGACTTCGAGTCGACGTGGGGTCCGGAACCGGTGCCGTGGCCGTCCACGGACCGGTCGGCCGACCGGCCGGTCCGCGTCGAAGCGATGGCCCTCGGGGTTCGGGCGGTCCCGAACCAACAGCGGCACGAGGTGGTCCCGCTCCGCCTGACGGTCACCCACGAGCAGCAACGGGTCGAGGCGGATGGGCCGGTGGTGCTCCACGACCAGGTCCGTCGGACCTCTCAGGGCCGTGATCCAGTCACCCAGCTCCGAGGCGTTCGAGACCGTCGCGGACAAGCACACGAACCCGACGCCCGGTGGGGTGTGGATCAGGACCTCCTCCCACACGGGGCCTCGGTAGGCGTCCTGGAGGAAGTGCACCTCGTCCAGCACGACCCAGCCCAACTGGTCCAGCGCGGTCGAGCCTGCGTAGACCATGTTGCGCAGCACCTCGGTGGTCATCACCACCACCGGTGCCTCCGGATTGATGCTGTGATCGCCGGTCAGCAGTCCGACCCGGTCCCGTCCGAGCACCCGTCGCAGATCCCCGAACTTCTGGTTCGACAGCGCCTTGATCGGAGCGGTGTAGCAACACGTTCGCCCGGAGCGGAGGGCCTCGGCCACGGCGAACTCGGCCACCACGGTCTTGCCGGCACCGGTGGGAGCTGCCACGAGCACGTTCCGGCCCGCGCGGACGGCCGCTCGGGCCTCGACCTGGAACCGGTCCAGCTCGAAGTCGTGGTCGAACGGCGCGCTCAGCTGCCCGTCTCCCCCGCCCGGTCGGCGCGTCGCCAGCGTCCGCCGCGCTCGGCGCCCTCGTTCGGTTGCGGATCTGCCCGTTCCTTGCGGCGCACGATGAGTCGACCGATCAGCAGGCTGATCTCGTAGAAGATGTACATCGGGACCGACAGCGCGGCGAGCGTGAAGGGGTCACCGCTGGGGGTGATGGCAGCGGCGAGGATGACCACCACCAGGATCGTCTGACGGCGCCATCCCGCCAGCTGGCGGTGCGTCACCACACCGACCATCTGCAGGCTGACGAGCACCACGGGGAAGAGGAACCCGACGCCGAACGCGAGCATCATGAACAGCGCCAGGCGGACGAACTCGGTCGGCCCCGAACGGAAATCGATGTCGGGCCCGCCGATCTGCACCAGGAACTCGACTGCTCGCGCCAGGGTGAAGTAGGCGACCACGGCGCCCGCGAAGAACAACACGAGCGACGTCAGTGTGAACGCGAGCGCGTAGCGGCGCTCGCGCCGGTAGAGGCCAGGGGCGATGAACCGCCACAACTGCCAGAGCAGCACCGGCATGGCGAGGAAGAGCCCGCCGTACCCTGCGACCCGGAGCCGGAGGCTGAACGGGTCGAGCACGTTCGTCACGAGGAAGTTGCAGTCCGAACCGGGGTTGGCCTCGAGCAGCGCGCGGCAATATGGCTCGTTGAGCAGCTCGAGCAACGCCGGGTACAGGAACCAGGCGGGCACCATCATCACGAGCACGGCCCCCGAGCCGATCAACAACCGGGTCCGCAGCTCCCGCAGATGGTCGCGCAGCGCCATGTCGGAAGGCTCGCGCTCGGCTCCCTTGAACCAGGACCGAAGCTTCACCTCAGCCGCCACCTCGATCGGCGCCGGCCGGGCCGTCGTCGGGCTCGGCTCCGTCGTCGCGCTCTGCCTCGTCGCGCTCTGCCTCGTCGGCAGCTGCTGCTGCAGCAGCAGCTGCAGCCCGCTCCGCTTCCTTGCGGGCCCGCTCTTCCGCCTCGGCCTCGAGGGCGTACTCGGTCAGCTTCTGGCGTGGACGAGCCGCGAGCTCGCCGAGCTCCTTGATGGGCTGCATCGAGGGATCGTCCATCACGTCCTTCACCTCGGACTGCAGTCCCTCGGTCATTCCCTTGACCTTGTGGAGCATCTTGCCGGCGCTCCGGGCCATCTCGGGCAGGCGTTCCGGGCCGAGGACCACGAGCGCGACGATCAGGATGACGATGACCTCGCCGCCGCTGAAGTTCTGGATGAAGCCGAGTGATCCGACCACCGCCACGGCTCAGGCCCCATCGTCGCTGGCCGGACGCTCCCGGGCGTCGCACAACGTCGTGTGGAGTGCCTCGAGCTCGGCCCGCACGTCGCTGATGGCCTCGGTACGACCTCGGGCCTGCAGGAGTTGTTCAGCGGCGGTCAGCCGGCCGACGCCGACACGCAACAGCGCTGCAGCTGTCGCGACGGCGACGAGGGTGGCGAGCACGCTGGACACGACAGAACGCTAGCCGTTCTCCGGCGCCGCCCGAACGCGTCCGACACCGCGAACCACGGCGTTCTCAGCGATCCGTCATCGTCGCCAGGGTCACGAACCAATCGGGGGTCCCGAGCAGGTCGTGGAAGTCGAGCACGTCGTCGTGGGAGATCGCCTCGCCACGCTTCTGCTCACCCAGCTCGGCCGGCAACTGCCACTGCTCGAGGTCGACACCCGCCGCGACCAGGACGTCGACGACGTGCGGTTCCGCCGGGCGGACCTCGATCATCCGACAGACCGGGCAGCGGAACAGGTACGTCGCCTCGTCGGTGTCACGGCAGCTCCGGACCCGCAGGTCGCGCGAACGCAGCTCCACGTCGCCACAGTCGCTACAGGTCGCACGGATCAGCGCCATCGAGAATCTCCTCACGTCACGTACCCGGTTACCTTCGGCCGCTCACCCCTTCGGGTTGACCTTTCGCTTTGACCTTTCGCTCCGAGGTTCACCCGGCAGCCGGGGTGGCCACCACGGCTGACAGTGGACGATCCAACTGGCAACATGGCCCGCCATGCCGCCGGATCTCCGACCCCTGGACCTGCCCACCCGGCGATTCGCCCATCGCGGCGCGAGCGCACATGCGCCCGAGAACACCATCGAGGCGTTCCAGCTGGCGGTGCGCCTCGGCACGTCCTCACTCGAGAGCGACGTCTGGCTGACCCGCGACGGGGTCGCCGTGCTCGACCACGACGGTGTCGTCGGCGGTCGTCTGCGGCGCCGTCCCGTCGCCGAGGTCGATCGGGCCGACCTCCCCGACCACGTGCCGACCCTCGCTGACTTCTACGAGACGCTGGGACCCGCCGTGGAACTGTGCCTCGACATCAAGGACCCCGCAGCGGTCGACGAGGTGGTGCGGGTCGCCGACGATGCCGGCGCGGCAGCGCGTCTGTGGATGTGCCATCCCGAGGTGGCGCTGCTCGCAGAGTGGAGGACGAGACACCCGGCGCCCCGACTGGTCAACTCGACGTTCCTCGGCCACATGGAGCGTGGCCCCGAGCGCAGGGTGGCCGAGCTGCGTGAACTCGGTGTGGACACCCTCAACCTGCACCACTCGGAGTGGACCGCCGGTCTGGTCACGCTCTGCCACCGTTTCGGGCGGTACGCGTTCGGCTGGGATGCCCAGCACGAGCGGGTGATCCACGGGCTCTGGAAGATGGGGATCGATGGCATCTTCAGCGATCACGTCGACCGACTGGTGGAGGCCACACGGGACGGGACCGACGGCGCAGGCGACGGGTGACACCCGGCCCCCGCCGTGTCAGAGCGCCGAGATCCTCGCGGGGGGCCACATCACCATGAAGGCCCGTCCGACGACCGAATCGACCGGCACGGGACCGAACTGGCGACCATCGCTCGAGTTCTCACGGTTGTCGCCCATCACGAAGATCTCGTCGTCGGGGACGGTGATCGGCTGTTCGAGACCGAGGTTCACGGTGCCGTCGGGAAGATAGGGCTCCTCGAGGAGTCGGCCGTTCACGTAGAGCTCGCCCTCGGTGGTCATGAGCTCGTCGCCGGGAAGTCCGATCACCCTCTTGATCAGATCCTCGGGCTCGGACGACGTCGCCGGAAGGCCTTCCGGGCGGCTGAAGACCACGACGTCACCACGGTTGATGTCGTGCACGTCGTAGCTCAGCTTGTTCACCAGGACCCGGTCGCCATCCATCAACGTCGGCACCATCGAGTCCGACGGGATACGGAAGGCCTGGGCGACGAAGGTCTTGATCAGCAGCGCCACGACAACGGCACCGACGATCACGGCGACCCACTCGAGGGTGTTGCGGGTGGTCGAATGTGCACGTCGTCCACGCCGTCGCGTGACCGGTGCCACCGCGCCGGCGCCGGGCGACGGTCCCGGTGGCGTGTCGCCACCGGTGCTCGCTCCTGCGTTCACCTGCTCGTCCATCGCACGGCACGCTACCGGCCAGCTCCCGGATTCGTCGGACCCGGCGCCGGCTCCACCGAGGATCGCCTCAGCCGGGACGGTACCGAGCGAGCACACGCGTCGCCGCGTCGGAGGCGACCGCGTCCAGGACGTCCCCGGTGGACACGTCGCGTGCATGCGCCTCCGGGCCGAGTCGCAGCATCAGCCGCTCCAACCACGCCGTCGCCGTCACCGGCAGCACCACGCGGAGCCGCCCGTCGTCGAGCTCCGTGACCTCATCGGTGACGTACGTGTCGATCAGCCATCGGACACCTGCGGGCGCGAGGATCTCGACCGACCGCGCGACTCCGTCGAGATCGACACGCCCCTCGCCGGGAGCAGCAGCGGGCTCGAACCGTTCGCCGGTCGACCGGACCTCGTTGATGCGGTCGACGCGGAAGAGACGTTGGCCGTCGGCACGGTGACAGTGCGCGAGCAGGTACCACGAGCCGTCACGGGCCACGACCCGCAACGGCTCCACGACCCGGGTCGACGGGGTGTCGCGGCCGTAGCTGTAGTAGTCCAGCTCCAACCGCTCCGAGTCCCGCACCGCGTCGGCGACCACCGCCAACACCTCGGGGTCCGCTGCCCCCAACCGGACCTGCAACGCGTCGGCCTCCGGATCGCCGACGACCGCGGCGAGCTTGGCGACCGCACGGTCGAGGGTGCCGCCGGGATCGGTCCCCGGCCGCGCCGCCAACGCCCGCCCGGCGGTCAGCAGACGGAGTCCCTCGGTGTGGGTCAGCCGCAACGGCCGGCGGAAGTAGTCACCGACATGAACCGTGACGCACCCGTCCTCGACGACCACCTCGGTGAGCATGTCGGGGGTGAAGGGATGCAACCCCACGTACACCAGCACGAAGTCGAGATCGGCGACCAGCTCGTCGTGCTCGATGTCGAATCGCCGGCTCAGCTCGTCCAGCGTGACACCGGGGTGCTGCACCACGTAGGGCAGGATCACCAGGATGCGCTGGAGTCGCTCGGTGGCGGTCGCCCGGCTCATGCCGATCGCCTCGCGGCCAAGGCGTCGAGCCAGTGGATGAGGTCGTCGCGCAGCGTCGCCGGAGCCAGGAGCTCACCACGGTCGAGGAGTCCGAGCACGAAGTTGCGCAGTCCAGGGACCGACCGCACCTGCAGTCGGACGACGACCGCTCCGTCGGAGCGCTCCTCGACCACCTCGAGACCGGGATGCTCGTTGCGCACCACGCCGGCGATCTCGGCGTCGAGCAGCACGTCGGCGTCCACGGGGTCCCCGTCGCCGTACTCCCAAGGACGAAGGCGGACGCTCGTGACATCGGTCGGCCGTTCGAACGAACCCGGTTCACCGCTGATCGGCGCGCCGTCGAAGCGGTCGAGACGGAAGCTGCGCACCGCCTCCCGGTCGACGTCGTGGCCGTTGAGGTACCAGTGACCCCGTTCGAACTGGAGGCGGTGCGGTTGCACGGTCCGGCTCGTACCGCCGTAGTCGAACGTCACGACGCGGCGCTCCAACGCTGCTCGGAACAGCTCTGCGAGCGGGGCGGGGGCCGGGACCGCACCGAGCGCGTCGCCCCCGACCGACTGACGTTCCGGCAGTCCACCCAGCTTGCGCAGGGCTTCGTCGGCGCCGACCGTCCCGAGCCCCTCGAGCTGGACCGTCGTGGCGGCGAGGTGCAGCGCAGCGAGCTCGTCCGCCTCGAGGCCGGGGTCCTCGAGCTCGTAGTCCGAGCGGCGAATGGTGTAGCCGGATCGCGGCGGATCGACGTGGTCGACCGTGACCGTCTCGACCGGGACCCCGAGCTCGCGCAGGTCGTCCTTGTCGCGTTCGAAGGTGCGGCGGAACGCCGCACCGGAAACGTCGTTGTAGCCGGGTACCCGTTCGCGCAACTGCTCGGCGGTGAGCGGCACGTGCGTCTCGAGCAGCGCGGCGGTCAGGTTGAGCAGTCGGTCCAGCTTGGCCACGGGCGGATCCTACGGGAGCAGCTGGGCGCACAGGTGGCCCGCCGCCGCGGCGCTCGCGAAGAAGGTGGGGTCCTGCTCGACCGTACGCCCCATCGTGGTCACCCGCAGGCCATGACGGGACAACAGCTCTGCGGGCTCGGGCTGCTCCGTGGGCTCGACGACCCGCACGCCCGGCAGCGCGACCACTTCGGGCGGCACGGGCGCGACGAACGGCCGCGCCCTCGTCAGTCGGCAGATCGATTCGGTGTGGTGCGAGATGCCGAGGTGCCGGCCGCGTTCGTCGCCGCTCGACGCCCGGACACAGAGCACCGGAGTCCCACCCAGCAGCTCGGCGGCGTCGAGCACCGGGGCGGCCTCGAGCGCCGTCGTCCCCGATCGTGTACCGGTCCCAACCACTCCGGGGCCCATGCCCACGACCACCGCGTCGGCGTGCAGGGCATGGACGGCCAGGCCGAGTGCCGAGGGCACACCCACCGCCTCGAGATCCCCGCCGAAGGCGTTGCCGGCGGTGACGGTGCCGGCGAGGAGGCCATGCTCTGTGAGTTCGACCACCAGATCCGACAGCGCGAGCGGCAGGGCAGCGCCGTCGGTCATCACGTACACGAGTCGCCGGTCCGGGGCAGCATCGGCGAACGCCGCGGCCACCACTGGCACCTGGCTGTGCACCGAACAGGCAACGACCGGCGCCCCACCCAGCGGATCATCGCACGAGGGATTCGCGAGCTCGCTCGTGCCGGCGTCGAACTGAAGACTGGTGTACCGGAGCTTCATGACGTGATCCGGCCCCGGCACGTGCAACTCGTCGAGCTCCAGGTTCCAGTGCACGATGTGCCAGCCGCCGGTGCCGAGTGCCAGGTCGACGGCCGTCGTGTTCAGCACCACCCGGTCGCCGACCGAGCAGGAGCCGGTGAGGGCCGTCAGCGAATACGCCCTCGCGTCGCCCTCGGGCAGACGAACGGCCAGTCGCTGCAGGCCCGCTCGTTCGCCGAGGATCTCGATGACCTCACCGCTGCGGAACGTCGCCACCCGGGCGTTCTAGCGCGTGCTGGGACGAAGCGCCGTCAGCAGCCGCTGCTACAACGAGGCGATCAGCCGTTCGACACGTTCATCCGTGGAGATGAATGGATCCTTGCAGAGCACGGTTCGTTGGGCCTGGTCGTTCAGCTTCAGGTGGACCCAGTCGACGGTGTAGTCGCGTTTGCGCTCCTTCGCCCGGCGGATGAACTCCCCCCGGAGCCGGGCCCTGGTGGTCTGCGGGGGGACCTCCATCGCCTCGATGATGGCCGCATCGGTGGTGATCCGCTCGACGAGACCCGCCGACTGCAGCTTGTAGAAAACCGACCGCTCGCGGTTGATGTCGTGGTACTGGAGGTCGAGCAGCGACACGCGCGGATGCCCCAGTGCCAGGTCGTTGCGGTCGCGGTAGGCCTCGATCAGATTGTGCTTCGCGACCCAGTCGATCTCACGGTCGAGGGTCAGGGGGTCGCGCTCGAGCCCGGCCATGACGTGTTCCCACATCTGCAGCGCCTGCTTCTCCTGGGGCTGCAGCTCATGTGTCTCCGCGTAGCGCAGGGCACGGTTGAGATACTCCGACTGGATCTCGAGGGCGGAGGCCTCTCGTCCGTTGGCGAGGCGGACCCGCCGCCGGCAGGTGAGGTCGTGGCTGATCTCACGGATGGCGCGGATCGGGTTCTCGAGGGTGAGGTCCCGCAGCACCACGGTCGGATCCTCGAGCATGCGCAGGATCAGCGAGCAGGCGCCGACCTTGAGGAAGGTCGCGTACTCGCTCATGTTGGAGTCGCCGACGATCACGTGCAGCCGGCGGTAGCGGTCCGAGTCGGCGTGTGGTTCGTCGCGGGTGTTGATGATGGGCCGTGAACGTGTCGTCGCGGACGAGACGCCCTCCCAGATGTGCTCGGCTCGCTGTGAGATCGAGAACTGGGCGCCGCGCGCGGTCTGGAGCACCTTGCCGGCACCCGCGTAGATCTGCCGGCTGACGAGGAACGGGATGAGCACCTCGGTGTAGTGGTTCAGATCGTCGTCCCGGCTGGTCAGGTAGTTCTCGTGGCAGCCGTAGCTGTTGCCGGCGGAGTCGGTGTTGTTGCGGAACAGGTAGATGTCACCGCGGATGCCCTCTTCGGCCAGTCGTGCCTCGGCGGACTCGACGAGTTGTTCGAGGATCCACTCCCCCGCCTTGTCGTGGGCGACGAGGTCGTGCAGCGAGTCGCACTCGGGTGAGGCGTACTCGGGGTGAGACCCGACGTCGAGGTAGAGCCGGGCGCCGTTCGCGAGGAAGACGTTCGAGGATCGGCCCCACGACACGACTCGGCGGAACAGGTAGCGCGCGACCTCGTCGGGGCTGAGGCGGCGTTGGCCGCGCAGCGTGCACGTCACGCCGTACTCGTTCTCCAGGCCGTAGATCCTGCGGTCCATCGGGGTCAACCTACAGGTCCGTCCGTCGGGAGTGGCGTAGCGCCGGTGGCTCCTCGACGGGCGCTGCTCAGCCTCCGAGCAGGGCCGCGAGCTCTTCGTCCTCGATCCGGCGGAAGGTCCGGCGCCCGTTGCGCCGGTCGAGCACGGCCACCTCGAGCTCATCGGGGCCGAGCGTGCGATCAGGCCCCGCCAGTGCGCCCACGGCAGCACCGAGCGCATCGCCGACACCCGAGCCGGCCTGCCACGTCGATCCCATGCGTGTGCCGATCGCCTCGGCCTCGCCACCCAGGACACACCAGCCGTTCTCGTCGATGAGTGTCCCGTCGTAGAGGATGTGGAAGAGCTGGTCGCCGGTGGCGTCGTGGCCCACCTCGGCGACCAGTATCTCGACCTCCATCGGCTTCATCTCGTGGGTGAAGACCTGACCGAGCATCTGGGCGTACTGGTTCGCCAGACTGCGGGCGTCCACGTCCTCACGACTGAACGAGAACCCCTTCAGATCGGCGTGGCGGACCCCGGCGATGCGCAGTTGGTCGAACTCGTTGTACTTGCCGACACCGGCGAAGCCGATCCGGTCGTAGATCTCCGACACCTTGCGGAGCATCCGCGACGGGTTCTCTGCAGCGACGAGGATCCCGTCGTCGAAGGTGCAGGCCACCAGCGCCCGCCCGCGGGCGATGCCCTTGCGGGCGTAGTCGGCGCGGTCCTTCATCATCTGCTCGGGTGCCACGTAGAACGGCATGCTCATGAGCGCCCCTCCCGTTCCGACGCGAGCCGTTCGAGCAGGGCCACGAACCTGGCGGCGAGGTCGGAATCCTCGATGCGCTCGAAGCCCTCGCCGGTGATGGTCGCCACCACCGGATAGATGCCCCGGACCAGGTCGGGACCTCCGGTGGCCGAGTCCTCGTCGGCCGCCTCGTACA
>SKRR01000015.1 GCA_007118345.1 Microthrixaceae bacterium
GAGGGTCCCGAGCACGCGCCGGAATCGTGGGCCGCCTACTCGCCGATCGACCGGGTCACCGAGGATGCACCGCCCATGTTCGTGATCCACGGCGACAAGGACGTGCTCGTCCCGGTGGGCGGTGCCCGCCGGTTCGTCGAGCTGCTCCGCCGCCGCTCCCGCCAGCCCCTGGTGTACGCCGAGCTGCACGGTGCCCAGCACGCTTTCGAGGTGTTCCCCAGCTTCCGCACCGTTCGGACCGTCGAGTTCGTCGAACGGTTCCTCCACCACGTCCACGCCCGGCACCTGGCGGCCTCCGACGACCACGAGAAGCTCGAACCGGTTCCCGACGACCGTGACATCGAACCGATGCGCGCCGACGAGGTGCACGCCGTCGAGGACGTGTCGGTCGCGGCTCGCGGCGGCACGCCCGCGCTCGACTGAGCCACCGACCGATGGGCAGCGGTCACCACCACGGCGGACTGCGCGGCCGTGACACCGAGGCGTTCGACCCCGACGTGCGTCGGGTCCTCGCCGTCGTGGCGGCCGTGCTCGGCGTCGCCACCCTGGTCGGGCTGGTCCTGCTGTGGCCCGGAGCACCAGATCGGATCGACCCAGGTGCCCTGGGCATTGCGGACGAGTACGTCCCCGCGACGGTCACGGCGACCGATGAGTTCGTCTGTCCCGGTGGTGGAGCTGCCGATCCCGGTGTGCCAGGTGGCGGGGACCCTCGCTTCTTCGAGGGCGTCGAGTCGCGCTGCGCCACCGCCACGTTCCGGCTCGACGGCGGACCCGACGAAGGATCCGAGCGGACCGTCGACCGCTATGACGTCGCGGCCGAGCCCGAGCTGCGGGTGGGTGACCGCATCGTCGTGCCGTACCTCGCCGACGCCGATGAGCCGTTCCAGTACAGCGGGCGGTTCGAGCGCGAGCGCGGCGCGCCGATGCTCGTGCTCGCCCTGATGTTCGCTGCCTTGGTGGTGCTCCAGGGTCGACTCCGCGGGCTCGCCGCGTTGGCGGGTCTGGTCGCGAGCATCGGGTCGATCCTGGTCTTCGTGCTGCCGGCGATCGTCGACGGACGGCCTCCGGTGCCGGTGGTGATCGTGGCGTCGTCGTTGATCGCGTTCCTCGCGCTGTATCTCGCCCACGGATTCAGTGCGCTCACGACCGTCGCGCTCCTCGGCACCCTCGCCTCGTTGGCGCTCGTCGGGGTGCTGTCGTGGGTGTTCACGAGCCTGACCGTGCTGTCCGGGCTCAGCGACGAGACCCAGTACCTGCGTGCCTTCGGCGGCGAGATCGACCTGCGCGGGCTGCTGCTCGCCGGGATGATGCTCGGCGCGCTCGGCGCGCTCGACGACATGACCGTCACCCAGGCCTCCGCGGTGGCCGAGCTCCGGGTGGCGAACCCCGCCTACGGGTTCACCGAGCTCTACCGGTCCGGGATCCGGATCGGGCGGGACCACGTCGCGTCGACGGTTAACACCCTGGCACTCGCGTACGCCGGCGCGTCGCTGCCGCTGCTGCTGGTGTTCGTGAGCTCGTCGCAGTCCTTCGGGCGGGTGCTGACCTCGGAGATCGTCGCGACCGAGGTGGTGCGCACCCTGGTCGGCTCGATCGGCCTGGTCGCGTCCGTTCCCTTGACCACCGCTCTCGCTGCCCGACTCGTGGGCGGCCGGCGCACGACCACCGTCGACCACGACGATGAGGGCAACGCGTGACCCCGGCACCGACAGCGTCCGGGGTGCCACCCACCGGCACCCGCGCCCCCGGACGTCACGACCTGAAAGATCGCCCCGGGCGTCATCGGCGAGTCATTCCCGGGCGCTCGGCGGGCGGTCACCCCGAGTGCTCAGCACCGCGACCGTGCCCGGCCGCCGCCACGAACGGGGCGGCGGCGAGGAGGCGGGCGAGGTCGGCGACCGCTGCGTCGACCCCGTCTCGTTCGCCCAGCCCCAGCGCAGGACCGAGGTGGTCGCCCCAGATCGCCGAACCGAGACCCATTGCGGCCGCTGTCATCACGGCGACGCGAGGGTCCGACAGATCGGCCGGTCCGGCACCCCGGGGGACGTGGTCGAACGTGTCGAGCAGGCGGCGCAGCACCGGGAAGGTCCGCCGCACCGAGGCGATGTCGACGTCGTCGACGAGGGTGCGGGCGATCAGACGCGCCGCCGGCGAGGCATGGCGCATCAGCCAGGCCATCGCGTCGAAGTCGAAGCCGTCCGCGGCGAGCGCCGCGGGGAGCAACACGGCGGTGCCGTGGTCGAGGACCTCGGCCAGCAGCGCCTCCTTGGAGCCGAAGTGCCGGTAGATGAGGCCCTGGTTCGCGCCGGCGTGGCGGGCGATGTCGCGCACCGAGACCGATGCCGGCCCCCGCCTGGCGAACAACTCGACCGCAGACGACAAGAGCGCGTCGCGTGATGTCGGCGGGGACCCCTGGCCGGCTGCGGTCGGCACTGGCGTGGTCGACAGATCGCGAGGGGCCAACCGGGGTTCGGGCTCGGCGGCGACGTCGAGCAGTCGACGGGCCGCGGCGGCGACGGCCGCGTCACGGCGAGCAGGCGCCAGCGCGCCGAGGTCGGTGGCAGCGACGAGGAAACCTTCGCAGGTGACGAAACCGGCCAGCAGGCTGGCCGCCGCATAGGCACAGAGTCGGGACCGCCGGTCGGGCCCCACAGCGGCGCTCGGTGTGGCGTCCGAAATCAGCGCCAGCAACGAGTCGACATGGAGGCACGCAGGGAATTCTCGCGGCGGAAGGTCCCCGAGGGCGCTGCGGACCAGCAGCTGCAGGCAGCTCCGGTGGATGCGCGCCATGCGGAGCAGCTCGAGGAGGGGGTCGCCCGACTCGGCGGCGCGGCGCGTGGCCCGATCGACACGATCCCCCAGACGGGTGGCCACTGCGTCCACCAGACCGTCCTTGGAGCCGTAGTAGCGCGCGACCAGCGCGTGGGTGCAACCCGCAGCCGCACCGACGTCGCGCAGCGACGCGCCATCGGGTCCTCGTCGGGCGAAGAGTTCCCATGCCGAGTCGAGGATGGCTGCCTCGCTCGCTGCGCGCTGCTCATCACGAGTCCGGCCCGGGCTGTTCACGGGGACCCACTGTAACGACGGGCGATCGGAGCGCGGGTCGCGCCGACTCGTGGCACCGTCGGTCCTGGACGGATCGCCCAGGACCGACGGTGCCATGTCAGTTCTCGTTCGTCACGGGCAGGCGTCGGTGTCGACGCAGGTCACGCCGGGCACCTGCCCCAGGTTCCACTGGATCTGATAGGTCGCTCCGCCGTTCAACACCAGCTCCGGGTTCGCCCCTGTGGCCGACCCTGACAGCGAGCCGTCGGGGTCGAGCGTCGGAGCGGTCAGGGTGCCGGCCGGGGCCGAGACCGGTCGGGGTTGCAGCACCGGGAAGTCCAAGGGCACCCCGGGGAGGAAGACCGGTCCGGCCACGAAGTCCACCCGTGCGGTTCCCACCCACTGGTTCGTCAACGGGACGCGCGCGGCGTTGATGCACAGCGTGTTGTCGGAGTACTGGGCTGGCACCAGGGTGGGGCCGACGACGGGTACCAACAGGACGGGCGGCTGATAGTCCCGACTCGTCGAGCATCCCGAGATGCCGTCGAGACGGCCGTTCGGGTTGATGTCATAGGTGAACCCGCCCTCCAGAACCGGCCGGTCGGCGGCACTGAACGCGCCGTTCGAGAGCGACACCGAGAACTCCGGTGCCCCCGCCGCCGCCACTCGCGTGGTGGCCGTGGCCGTCTTGTCCGGTCCATCCGGGTTCACGTCGTTGGTGTTCACCACCGCTGCGGTGGCGGCCACCGTCGGTGTGGCCGGCGTGGCAACGTCGACGAGGACCTCGAACGTCGGGGCAGGCGTCAGGAGCCCGGTGACGAGGATGCCGTTGGGTCGCGTGCAGGTGACCTGTTGGCCGGCGGCGCTGCAGCTGAAGCGCGCTGCGCTGGTCAACCCCGATGTGGTGAAGCCCCGGTAGGACACCCCGTCGGGCAGGTCGACGGTCACC
>SKRR01000081.1 GCA_007118345.1 Microthrixaceae bacterium
CTCCAACCCGAGTGTCACCGACGCCAACTCGTCATCACCCAACACACCAGCGGGGATCGACGCCACCGTCGACAACACCCCCGACGCCGCCGCCGCACCCGCCGCCGCAGCACCATCCACACCACCCTGCCCGTCGTGATCGAACATGTGTACGACCCTAACGAAGCGGTGTGACAGTCCAGAGGTGAGCGAACTCGGTCGAGCAGGGAGATCCTCGGTCGTCAGACCTCGAGCTCTCGCACCACTCGTGCTGGTGATCCGACTGCGACCGAGTTCGCCGGGAGGTCCTCGGTGACCACCGAGTTGGCCCCGACCACGACCCGTTCGCCGATCGTGACGCCCGGCAGGACGACCACGCCGGTGCCGATCCAGGCGCCGTCGCCGATGCGGACCGGTCGCGCCGGCTCCATGTGGTGGCCGATCGGCCGCGTCGGGTCGCTCGCGTCGTGGCAGGCGTCGGTGATGTAGACGTCGGGACCGAACCAGACATCGTCCCCGATCTCGACCCTGCGGTGCGCCACGACCGACAGTCCCCGTGCGGCCCACACCCGCGAGCCGATCGAGATGACCGGACCGTCGGCGGGGGACCACGCCCACTCCGGGGAGGCGGCGAGCGTGGCGCCGGCCGAGATCAGCGTCGAGTCACCCACGGCGATCGCCGCCTCCCCCATGAGCACGGAGTACGGCTGCTGGAGCATCGAGTCGGCCCCGAACGCACCGAACCCGCGGTGGGTCGCGTCGTCGGGACCGATGTAGGCCCACCGCAGCACCTCACGCGCCGCGCCGACCGCCATCGTGGCGGCCCGGTGCGCCACCGGGTGCAGCAGTTGGGTCCGTGTCGCGCGCCAAGCGACGTCGAGCGGTCCCGGAAGTGGCATCGGACGAGGGTACCGCCGGGCGCTGTGAGGCCGGGAGGTCGTGGAGCTCCTCGTCCCTCATCCACCATGGCGCCCGTTCCGGGCGGGAGGTTGCAGCGGGTCCGGGTCAGTCCGAGTCGAGCTCGTCGACCCGGCGTCCGGACTCCGACGAAGCCCAGCGGTACACGCCCTTGGACATCAGCGACCGCTCCTCGCGCATGCGGGCCACGTACACCTGCTTGCGGATCCGATGGATCGCGACATCGTCCGGTGCAGCGAGCGCCGCCGACTCGGCCAGATGGCACGCCAGTCGGTGATCACCCGCCTCGGAGAGCTCCCGCGCTCGGTCGGCCAGCACGCTGGCGCCTCCGGCGAGCGACGCCAGCTCGGTGGCGAGCTGCGCGCGAGGTGCCGGTTTGAGCGTCGACGGGTCACCGTCGTACCAGCCTCCGTACAGCCGCCACAGGTTGCGCACCACGAACTCGGGTTCGTCGTACACCGGCTGCAGCCAGGGCAGCCCGGCCAGGTGCTCGGGCACCCGGACCGTGTGGATGAGCTCGTCGAGGGTGGCGCCGGCGTTCATCAGCTCGAGTGTCTGGGCGTGGAGCGACTCGAGCAGCTCGGCGGTGTCGGACAGCACTGAGCGGATCCGGTCCGCGCCGGCGATCGGCAAGCCGTGTCCGGGCAACAGCAGCTCGGCGCCGAGGTCGGCCATGCGGCGCAGCGCGACCGACCACTCCCACGGGAAGCGCTGCACCTTCTGGGGGTTGCCGCAGTTCGGCGACACCCAGATGAACAGGTCGCCGGTGCACAGCACCTTCGGTTCGGGCAGCCAGGCCCACGTTCCGTCGTCGGTCTCGCCCTTGTCGTGGCGCAGCTCGACCCGCAGGCTGCCGACATCGACGATCAGCTCGTCGCGGTAGGTCTCGTCGGGGTAGCGGAACTGGTCCGGGAACACCGGCGCCGCCAAGCCGAACTGCCGCTGGTTGATCACGCCGTTGTAGCCGTTCGTCAGCCGGTACCGGTCGAAGCGGCCCGGCACGTTCTCGTGGCCGATGACGCGAGCGGGTGCAGCACCGGGTTCGGCCTCGAACTCCGGCACGGCGAACACGTGGTCGACGTGGCCGTGGGTGTAGACCGCCAGCTCGAGCGGCGCATCGCTCCACCCCCGCACCGCGGTGTGCACGGCGCCGGCGGTGAACGGGCTGCCCGCGTCGACCAGCGCCAAGTGGCCGTCGTCGACCAGCGCGGTCACGTTGCCGAAGCTCTCGATGAAGCCCACACCGGGGGCGAGCTCGTGCAACGTCGCGTCGCCGGTGAGCGCCAGCGGTGGGTGGTCATCGATGGACAACCGCCCGCTGATGAGGCCCTCGGACAGGTCGAGCAGGTCGGTCATGGTGGCCACCCTACGACGGCCGCACCATCGAACCAGAAGCGTACGTACGAGATCAATCACAACGTACGTGTTATTCTGTCGCCATGGCCATCACCGCCTCTCGACTGCGGGAGAACGTCTACCGCTTGCTCGACCAGGTGATCGAGACGGGCGAGGCGCTCGAGATCGAGCGCAACGGTCATCGATTGCGCATCGTCGTCGACGATGCGCCGTCGAAGCTCGGGCGTCTCGTCGAACGGGACACCGTCGTCGGCGATCCCGAGGAGCTGGTCCACCTGGATTGGTCCGATCAATGGGAGCCGTGATCCGCCTCGACACCCATGTCGTGGCGTGGTTGCACGCAGGGCTGGTCGAACGCCTCAGCCCTGCGGCGGTCGATGCGATCGAGGCCTGCGACCTGGTGATCTCCCCGATGGTCGAGCTCGAACTGAGCTACCTGTGTGAGATCGGTCGTCTCTCGGTGCCCGGTGGCGACATCGTGGCCGACCTCGGCCATCGCATCGGTCTCCGTCGCTCCAAGTTACCCATGGCGACGGTGGTCGCTGCGGCGTCGGCGATGTCGTGGACCCGCGACCCGTTCGACCGAGTGATCGCGGGCGACTCGGTCGCCGCGGCGTGCCCGTTGCTCACCAAGGACGATCATCTCCACCTGAACGTCCCGGCCGTGATCTGGTGACAGCGACCTGCTGAAGCAGTTCGCCCGACATCGCTGAACGTCGTTCAGTACCGTTGACGGTGCGGCATCGGGGGGTGCCGCGGCGATGAAGGGGGCGACGTGGGGATCCGCTGGTCAGGAGCATTGGTCCTGCTCGCTGCAGGGGCGCTGGTGGCGTCGTGCGCTCCACCGTCGGGCGGGCCACCGCTCGCGAAGACGGTGCCACCGACCAGCGGCGACCCGCTGCTGCCCGACCCGCTCGACTGCGAGAACTGGCGCTACGACGGTGTCGAACGCGGGCCGCTGCCACCCGGGTGGGACGAGGAGGACCACCGGTTCACCTCGCGTCGTGACCCCGGCTCGAGGCGGTCACCCCAGCGGCTCTGCGGGCAGGTCGGGATGGGGCTCGACCTGGCCTGGGGGGTGGAGCTGGGCGACCCCGACGTGGTCGTCGCCGTGCTCGACTCGGGGATGCAGTGGCGCGATCCCGAGGTGATGGCCGACCTCGCGGAGAACACGTACCTCAACTGCGCCGAGCTCCCACCACCCCTCCCACCGGCCGAGGGGCCGGATCCCTACGACACCAACGGCGACGGCCGGTGCACCGTCGCCGATTACGAGAACGACCCGCGGGTGTGGGACCGCAACGGCAACGGGGTCATCGACCCCGAGGACCTGATCCTCACCCCGGAGTTCAACACCGGACGTGACGACAGCGGCACGGGCTTCGTCGACGACATCGCCGGGTGGGACTTCGTCAACAACGACAACAACCCCTTCGACAGCGCGGACTACGGCCACGGTGTCGGACAGACGCTCAACGCCGTCGCCCCCTTCGAGGGGACCGACCGCTTCGGCATGTGCCCGGCGTGCCGGCACCTGCCCGTGCGGGTCGCGGACACCTTCATCGCCGAGGGTGGCCGGTTCGCCGCAGGGGTCCTGTTCTCGGTGGACAGCGGCGCCGACGTGATCGGCGAGGCGCTCGGCGCCATCAGCAACCCCCCGCAGGCCCAGCAGGCGATCGACGCTGCGCACCGACGTGGCGTGCCCGTGGTCGCCTCGATGGCCGACGAACAGTCCCAGCACGCCAACCTGCCCGCCGCGCTCAACCACACGATCCCGGTGAACTCCATCACCGACGCGGCCTTCCTCGGCGACATCACGAACCAGCTCGCGGGGCGTCGCGACTCGCTGGCGCTCAACGGGTGCACGAACTTCGGCGGGATCACCTGGATCTCGGTGCCGTCGAACGGTTGCTCCTCCGAGGCGACCGGCAACGGCTCGGGTCTCGCCGGTCTGATCGGGTCCGCGGCGCGTCGCAGTGGGATCGAGCCGCACCCCGACCTCGTCGCGCAGGGACGGGCGGGGCCGGGCCGCAACGTGCTCTCGGCCGACGAGGTCGCGCAGATCATGCGCGCCACCGCCGATGACATCGACTTCTCGACGCCCAACGCGCGCGACGGGGCCAACCGGTTCCGCGACGACCTGGGCCAGGGCAGGTTCGAGACACGTCGCGGCTGGGACGCCACCCACGGTTACGGCCGCGCGAACGCCTACGAGATGGTCCGCGCCGCGTCCTCGGGTGACATCCCACCCGAGGCCGACCTGACGTCGCCGACGTGGTTCAGCGTCCACCCCACACAGGGCCGGCTCCCCATCGAGGGAAGGGTCGCCGCGGTTCGGTCCAGCTCCTTCGACTACCGGGTCGAGTGGACCACCGGACTCCAGGCGCCACGGCACCCCGGGGCGGACCAGTGGCGGGTCGTCGCCGGCGGCGAGGGGTTGTCCGAGCCGCGCTCGGGGGTGCTGGCCGAGCTCGATCTCGCGGAGGTCGCCGCGGCGCTGCCCGGTGCGGCGACGGGGCCGCCGGTCGACGAGCGCGGCCGTCCGGACCCGGACCGCTTCACGGTGCGGATCCGCGTCGTCGTCACCGATGCCGAGGGTCGGGTCGGCACCTTCCACCGGCACCTCGCGGTCCACGACGACCCCGACCTGGTGGCGATGGAGCAGGTCGAGGGAACCGGCACCTCGAGCCCGGTGTTCGCCGATCTCGACGGTGACGGCAACGAGGAGCTCGTCCTCGCCGCCGACGACGGCCACGTCCATGTCCTCGGTCCCGACGGTTCTCCCAGATCCGGCTTCCCCGTGCGCACACCGACCGCCGACTACTGGCCCGCCTCCTCGGTCGCCGCGAACGAGGACGGCATCGAGGCGCCGGGTGCAGCGATCTCCATCGGCGCCCCGGCGATCGCGGACCTCACCGGTGACGGACGGTCCGAGATCGTGGTGACCGACCTCGACGGCGGGGTGCACGTCTGGGACGCGGACGGCACCGCCGTCTCGTCGATGCGCAGCGACCCGCGGTTCTCCCAGCGCGAGGACACCGGGCCGTCGAACCGGCTCACCACGGGGTTCATCGCGTCACCGTCGCTCGGTGACCTGACCGGCGACGGGCGCCCCGAGATCATCGCCGCAGCGAAGGACCGCCATGTCTACGCCTGGCACGTCGACGGGACGGCCGTGGACGGGTTCCCCGTCCTGGTGGTCGATCCGGCGAAGGTCGAGGCGGTCGATCCGGAGCGGCACACGGTCACGTTCCGCTCCGATTCGGGTGTCGGCAACGGTGGCGAGCTGATCGCCACGACGGCGGTCGCCGACCTCACCGGCGACGGGCGTGACGAGATCGTCGTCGGCGCCCAGGAGCAGTACGTCGAGCCGATCGTCGCCTTCCCGGGTGTCAGCCTGCCCGGGACGAGCGGCAACACGAGGCTCTATGCCATCAGCCCCGACGGCACGAACGGTGACGGCCCGATCGTGAATCCCGCGCACCCCGACCAGCAGGCCTACCTTCCCGGTTGGCCCCAGCCGTTGCCGATGGTGCTGACCAGCGTGCTGCCCACGATCGGTGACGGTGTCGCGGTGCAGGCGGCGATCGGCGACGTCACCGGCGACGGGTCGCCCGAGATCGTAGCGACCTCCGTCGCCGGCCAGACCAGGGTGCTGCGTCCCGACGGCAGCACCGCCTACGGCGCACCGTTCGGGCTGCCCGTGTCGCTCAACTGGCTGGGAGCGACACCCCCGGGGTCGAACAGCGGTGACGTGGGGGCGATCCTCAGTGCGTTCGGCGGTCCGGCGATCGGCGACGTCTACGGCAACCGTGGGCTCGATGTCGTGCAGTCCACATCGGGATTGGGGCGGGCACTCGACACGCTGCTGCCGAACCACCAGGACGGCGACCCCCATCTCACGGTGTGGGACGGGCGGAACGGGCAGATCCGACCCGGGTTTCCCCGGGTGACCGCCGACCTCGCGTTCTTCGTCACCCCGGCCGTCGTCGATGTGGACGGCGACGGGTCCAACGAGGTCGTCGCCGGTCACGGTGTGCACCTGCTCGACGCGTTCGGGCGCCGGGGGTCGACCCCGACGGGGTGGCCGAAGCTCACCGGCGGCTGGGTGGTGGGGACCCCCGGCACGGGTGACTGGACGGGTGACGGGACGGCGGAGCTCGCGGTCGTGCGACGCGACGGGGTGCTCATGGTCTGGAACACCCCGACGCCCTCCGACGCCATCGGCGACTGGACCCGCTACGGCGCGGACGACCGGAACTCCGGCTCGGTCACTCCTCGCAGCTGATCTGTGCCGTGGATCGTGTCAGAACCGACGCGATGCACGGCACAGATCGGGAACGGGATGCTCAGGTGGGCGCGGGCTGGTCCAGCAGGGCGCCGAGGTGGCCCCGGAGGTCACCGAGGGTGCGTGAGCGGACCTGCGACCGGGTCACGTAGCGGTGCGCCGTGTGTTCCCACGTGAAGCCGATGCCGCCGTGGTTCTGCACGTTGATCTGCGCGTTCTGCACCGCCGCATCGGCCGCGACCACACGTGCGGCGTGGGCGTGGAACGGTCCGTCGGTCAGTCCGTCGAACACGGCGAGCGCGGCGTGGCGCGACAGGCTGGTCGCGGCCTCGGCCCGTACCGCCATGTCGGCGCAGCGGTGCTTCACGGCCTGGAACGCACCGATCGGGGTACCGAACTGCTCGCGGTCCTTGGCGTACTCGGTGGACTGCGCCGCGGTGGCGGTCGCCAGTCCGGCGAGCTCTGACGCGACGAGCACCGTCCCGCGCAGCACGAGCCCTGTGGCGTCGTCGAGGTGGCACCGAGCCGGTGCGTCGCGAACGGTGCCGATCGCGGTCGGGACGAGCAGGTCGAGCGACGCCATGGGGTCGGCGTGGAGCTGCTCGGCACCGACGATCGAGGCCGCGTTGCCAGCGAGGACGAGCACCAGGTCCGCCCCGCCGTGGTCGGTGACGCGATAGGTGCCCGAGACGGTCGACCCTGCGGTCGCGTCGGCATCGCCGTGAGGTTCGGCGAGCGCCATGATCTGCTCGCCCGCCAGGATCGACGCCGCCAGATCCCCGTCGCCGGCGAGCGCGGCCAGGCGAGCACCCAGCACGGTGGGCAGGAACGGGCCCGGTGTCGCGTGCTCGCCGAGCTCGGCGAAGAGCAGTGCCTCCTCGGCGAGCGTGTAGCCGACGCCGCCGAGGGTCTCGGAGAGGCCGAGGCCGAACCAGCCGAGTTCGGCGCAGCGCGACCACAGGTCGCGGTCGATCACCGAAGTGGCCCCGTCGTGTGCAGCGAGTGCGTGGAGATCGAAGTCGCGGTCGAGCTGGGCCCGGATCGTGGCGACGATCTCGTCCTGTTCCGCGGTGGGGAGCAGATCCACGGGAGTCCTCCTCAGGCCCTGGGCAGGCCGAGCACGCGCTCGCCCACGATGTTGCGCTGGATGTCGGTGGTGCCGCCGCCGATCGTGTAGGCGAACGACTGCAGGTAGGGCCCGGTCCACACGCCCTCGCCGTCGACGGGGGTGAGGCGCAGGGCGTCGGGTCCGATGATGTCGAGCGCCAGTTGGTACACGCGCTGGTGCAGCTCGCCGTGGAAGAGCCGCACGATCGAGCCCTCGGGGCCGGGGACGCCGGCGCGCGCCGTGCGCGAGATGCCGGTGATGGTCATGGAGCGCAACGCCGCGACCTCGGCCCGGGCGGTGGCCAGACGGCGGGCGATCTCGTCGTCGTCGATGGCCGGGCGCCGCCCGTCCGGTCCGGTGCGCTGGCGTGCCTCGTCGATGAGGTCCTCGACCGTGGCAGCCAGCTCGACCTGGTCGGCCATGAAGGCGGTGCCCCGTTCGAACGACAGGGTCGACATGGCGGTGCGCCACCCGTTGTTCAGCCCACCGACCACGTTGGTCAGCGGAATCCGGACGTCGTCGTAGAACACCTCGCAGAAGTCGGTGACGTGGCTCATCGTCTGGATCTCGCGGATCTCGATCCCGGGGCTGTCCATGTCGCAGATCACCCAGGTGATCCCCTTGTGCTTCGGCGCGTCCGGATCGGTCCGCACGAGCAGCTCCTGGCGGTCCGCCACGTGCGCGTAGCTCGTCCAGGTCTTCTGGCCGTTCACGACGAGCTCGTCACCGTCGATCACCGCCTTGGTGCTCAACCCCGCCAGGTCGGACCCGGCGCCGGGCTCGGAGAACCCCTGGCACCAGACGTCCTCACCGCGCAGGATGCGGGGCAGGTGGGTCGACTTCTGCTGCTCGTCGCCGTTGACGATGATCGTCGGCCCGCCGTGCAGGTTGCCCACGAAGGTGCAGGAGTTGTTGAGCGTGAAGGGCGGGTTCGCCTTGGCGAACTCCTCGTACCAGATCATCTGCTGGATGTCGGACAACCCTCGACCGCCGTACTCGGTCGGCCAGTTGATGCCCGCCCAGCCGCCGTCGAAGAGGGTGCGCTGCCAGGCGAGGTCGAAGTCGCGCATGGGCTTGCCCTCAGGTGGACGCTCCTCGGTGGGGAGGTGCTCGCGCAGCCACGTGCGGGCCTCCTCCCGGAACGCCTGCTCCTCGGGGGTCAGGTCCAGGTTCATGCCCGGCGAACCTAGCCGCGGATCTGACGAACCGTCAGACGGGCCGGGAGCGTCAGCCGGCGGTGACCTCGCAGTTCACCTGCTGCACGTCGTCGCCCGCCGTGCCCGAGGCCGTCCACCGCTCGGCGGCGTCGCCCGGAACCGAGAGCTCCGTGCGGTCGGTGTCCACGGTCGCGCCGCCGTCCACGTCGACGAAGGTCACCTCGACGGGAACGTCGATCGCGTCGCCGTCCGGGTTGGTCACGGTGCCGGACGCGCTCAGGGTGCCGTCGGCCGCGATCTCACAGCGTTCGATGTCGAGCGCGAGCTCGGCACGGTCGCCGCCGAGGACCAGGACCGCGGCGAGGACGCCGCCGATCACCAGGGTCGCCAGCACGATCAGTCCCGCGACCAGACCGACACGGTTGCCCCCGGAGGGGGCCTCCTCGGGTGCGGGACCCGGCGCGGTCGCCACGGCGGGCCCGGTGGATCCCGTCGGTGGTGGGCCCCATCCGGCGGCGGTCCCTCCGAGCGGAGGTGGCTCGGCCGGTGGCGGCCCGGTGGGTGGGACGGGTGCGGTCGGGGGGTCGTGGGGCGGCAGAGGTGGTCCTGGTGGGGCCCAGCCGGGTGGGTTCGGCGCGTCGCCCGGTCGCGGTGGCATCCCGGGGTCGTTCGGTGCGGATGGCGTGGGCTCGGTGGGAGGTTCCCACGGTCCCGACTGGTCGTTCATGTCCACCTCCGGCGCGGCGGTCGCGATCCTATCGACGGCGGCGCGCCGCCGGTTCACGCAGAGTTCACCGGAACCGGGTCGTCATGCCGCGGCCAGCGCGCCGCAGAGGGGTACCTTCGGCCCCATCGACACCCGTACCCATGTCATCGACACCTCTGTGCTCCTGGCGGACCCGGCGGCACTGGAGAAGTTCGAGGAGCACGAGGTGGTCATTCCACTCGTGGTCCTCATGGAGCTGGAGGCGAAGCGCCACCACCCCGAGCTGGGGTGGTCCGCCCGTGCGGCGCTGCGTCACCTGGAGGAGCTGCGGCTGGCCCACGGCACGCTGACCGACCCGATACCGGTGAACGCCGCGGGTGGGACGGTACGGGTCGAGTTGAACCACGTCGACACCTCGAGCCTGCCACCGGCGTTCTCGTCGGACGACAACGACCACCGCGTGCTCGCCGTGGGCCGCAACCTCGCCGACAAGGGTCTCGACGTGGTGCTGGTCAGCAAGGACCTGCCGCTGCGACTCAAGGCGTCGGTCGCCGGCATCGGCGCCGAGGAGTACCGCAACGAGCTGGCGCCCGAGCAGGGGTGGTCCGGGGTGATCGAGCTCGCGGCGACCACCGAGCAGCTCGACGCGGTGTACCGCGACCGCGTGGTCGACCTCGACCTCCCCTCCGAGGCCGTGGTCAACACGGGCCTCGTGCTGCGGGGACCCGGATCGTCCGCGCTGGCCCGGCTGCGCGACGACGGGCGCGTGCACCTGCTCGACGGCGACCGTCACCTCTTCGACGTCCGCGGACGCTCGGCCGAACAGCGGGTCGCGCTCGACCTGCTGAGCGACGACTCGGTCGGCATCGTGTCACTCGGCGGGCCGGCCGGCACCGGCAAGTCGGTGCTCGCCCTGGCAGCGGGACTCGAGGCCGTGCTCGAACGTGGGACGCAGCGGAAGGTGATCGTGTTCCGGCCGCTCTACGCCGTGGGCGGACAGGACCTGGGCTACCTGCCCGGCGATGCCGAGGAGAAGATGAACCCCTGGGCCGCCGCGGTGCACGACGCCCTCGAGTCGATCGCGGGGTCCGAGGTGATCGAGGAGGTCGTCGAGCGGAACCTGCTCGAGGTGCTGCCGCTGACCCACATCAGGGGTCGCACGCTGACCGACACGTTCGTGATCGTCGACGAGGCCCAGAACCTCGAGAAGATGGTGCTGCTCACCGCGCTCACACGTCTCGGCGAGGGCAGCCGCGTGGTGCTGACCCACGACGTGGCGCAGCGGGACAACCTCCATGTCGGCCGCCACGACGGCATCGCCACCGTCGTGGCCGCCCTGCGGGGTCAGTCCCTGTTCGGTCACGTCCAGCTGAACCGCAGCGAGCGCAGCCCCGTCGCTGCCCTGGTCGCCGACCTGCTCGAGTAGTCGAGGGCGGGCAGGTCAGCTGGCGGCGCGGCCGGTCAGCCGGCCGATGATCCCGGCGCGCCCGGGTGCGACCCGGGACCACAGGCTCAGGAGGTGCGCGTCGGGGCCCACCACGACGCGAGCGCGGTCTCGCTCGATCGCCCGCACGATCTTCGCCCCCACCGCTTCGGGCGAGCGCAGCAGGTACGGCATGAGCCGCCTCGCGATCGGCGACGTGCTCATCTGCGCGAGCCGTGCGGCGTCGGATCCCCGGGCGGTCGAGATGATGTTGGTGTTCACCGCGCCGGGATGCACGACGGTGAGTCCGACCGGGGTGGTGACCAGCTCGGCCCGGAGCGCCTCGCTGAAGCCACGCACTGCCGACTTCGTCAACGAGTAGATGACGTTGTGGGGCAGGCCCAGCAGTCCGACCATGCTCGACAGGTTCACGATGTGCGCCTCGTCCTGTTCCCGCAGCACCGGCAGGAACGCCCGGCACCCGTACACGACCCCCCACACGTTGATGTCGGTGATCCAGTGCAGGTCCTCGAGGGACTCGCGGTCGAAGGCGCCCGCCGAGGTGACACCGGCGTTGTTGACCAGCACGTGGCACCGGCCGTGCGCCGAGCGCACCTCGTCGACCAGTTCGTCCCACCGGCCGGCGTCGGCCACGTCGGCGACGTGCAGCGAGGTGGATCGGCCGGCGAGCCGGTGGACGAGGTCCGCCGTCTGTTCGACACCGGCGAGGTCCACGTCCACCAACGCCACGTCGCACCCACGAGCGGCGAGCGCCAGGCTGGTCGCACGGCCGATGCCGCTACCGGCGCCGGTCACCACCGCCACGCGGTCCTGCAGTTGCTCCACGTCGTTCCCCGTTCGTCGTCAGCGCCCTCTGGGCGGGTCGGCACGGTAGACCGTGCCGTCGGGGGTGGCGCGCGTGTTGGCGAGCCGCGGGTCGGTGTGCTCGAGGTGCATCCGCAGCAGCTGGCCGGCCAGCTCGAGCTCGCGGACGGCGTGGGCCGGGTCGCCGTGACGGTCGACCAGCTCGCCGGGGTCGTCGACCAGGTCGAACAGCAGGGGCGGGAGGTCGCCGCTGAACTGCACGTACTTGCCGGTTCGGTCGCGGATGACCGAGATCGCGCACTGATCCATGCGCAGGCCGTAGAAGCGCTCGATCACGTCCGACGTGGGATCGCGGAAATCGAACTCGTGGTGGACGGCCGAGCGCCACCCGTCGGGGGCCGACCAGCCGGTCAGCTCCCGGTCGAGGAACGGGCGCAGCGAGGCACCATCGGCGAACTCCGGCAGTCGCGCGCCGACGAGGTCCAGCACCGTGGGCATGACGTCCACGTTCTCGGTGAACGCCTCGACGACCCGACCGGGGCTGGCCGCCATGCCGGGCCAGCGGATGATCAGCGGGATCCGGAAGCTCTGTTCGAAGAACCCGAGCTTCTCGATGAGCCAGTGGTCGCCCAGCTGCTCGCCGTGGTCCGAGGTCACCACGACGAGCGTGTCATCGGCCACCTCGAGCTGATCGAGGCCGTCGAGCAGTCGGCCCAGCTGGTGGTCGACCTCGGCGATCATGCCGTAGTAGGTGGCCTGGAGTTGGCGCTGATCGAGCTCGTCGAGGGGTGAGGGCACCACACCGAGGGCTCCGGTGAGGAACGGGTGCAGGGCCGCCTCGTCCTGCGGAGTCGCTCGGCGGACCGGTGGCGGCACGTCGGCGGGGTCGAACAGGTCGTGGTACGGCGCCGGCGCGAGGTACGGGGGATGTGGCCGTAGGTAGGACACATGGGCGCACCAGGGCTCGTCGTCGCGGCCGGGTTCGCGCAACCAGTCGAGCACTGCGTCGGTCAGGAACGCGGATTCGGTCTGCTCGGCGGAATACAAAGCCGGGCGCCACGTGGCGCCGCGCCCGGCAGGGATCTCGACGTCGGCCGGCTCGTAGATCCGCCGGTGGTCCTCGGGCACGTCGACGCCCTGTCCGGCGAGCCAGTCGATCCAGGGTCCGATGTCGTCGTCGAGCAGCACGCCCACGCTGAAGCCGTCCATCGGCTCCTCGTAGCTGGTCCGGCGTGGGTCGTCCGGTGCGAGGGTGTCGGGGTCGAGGGCCGTGTCGCTGTAGCCGAACAAGGTCGGGTCGTACCCACGGTCGCGGAGCCGTCGGGGCAGCATCGGCAGATCGTCGGCGAGCGGCGCGCCGTTGCCGGTGACACGGTGGTTCGTCTGCCACAGCCCGGTGAGCAGGGAGGCACGACCCGGTGCGCAGGGGGCGCAGTTGCTGAAGTGGTTCGCGAAACGGACGCCCTCGGCGGCGAGGCGGTCCAGGGTGGGGGTTCGTACCAGCGGGTGGCCCGCGACGCCGAGGCAGTCCCCGCGGAACTGGTCGAGCGTGACCAGCAGGACGTTCGGTCGGTGCGGCTCGTCGTCGTGCACGGTCCCACGCTAGGAGCCGGCGCGCTCCGGGGAGAAGTAGAACGCGTTCTACCACGAGCGGTACCGTGGACCGATGGCCATGCCCTCCGGGATCGGCGTCATCGACACGATGATGGACCTCCCCTTCGACGACGTCCGGTCCATCTACGAGTTCCTTGCGCCGAACCTGCGCGACGGGGAGTCGAAGGAGGAGTTCGAGTTCCCGGCGCAGTACATGTTCAAGAAGGTGCCCGGTGCGATGGAGGCCGGCGAGGACCCCGTTGCCCACACGCTGGCGCTGATGGACCACTACGGCATCGAGACCGCGCTCATCGGCAGCGGCGGCGAGAACCAGCTGCGTGCGCTGCGCGACCACCCCGGTCGGTTCCTGCCGTCGGCGGGGGTCGACCCCAACGACGGGATGAAGGCCGTCGAGGAGATCGTCCGGCTCCACGAGACGGTGGGGCTGCGGGCGATCGCCGGGTTCCCGGCCGGTTACAGCCCGCAGGTGCCGATCAACGACAAGCGGTGGTACCCGATCTACGCCAAGTGCTGCGAGCTCGGGATCCCGGTGTTCATGTGCACGGGCGTGCCGGGTCC
>SKRR01000110.1 GCA_007118345.1 Microthrixaceae bacterium
TCTCGCCGAAACGATCGGAGCGGTGCACCCAGGAGATCGGGGCCTCGTCGCCCGCCTCGGCGACCAGCGACCGGGCGTGGGCCGACACCGGCGCGGTGGGGTCGTCGTTGATCTCGGATCCCTCGATGATCGGCATCCACTCGTCGAGCAGTTCGACCAGCGATCGGATCATCCGGGTCTTGGCCTGTCCGCGTTCGCCCAGGAAGATCACGTCGTGGCCGGCCAGCAGCGCGTTCTCGAGCTGGGGGAAGACGGTGTCCTCGTAGCCGAGCACCTCGGGGAACAACCGCTCGCCCGCCCGGATGCGCGCCGCGGCGTTGCGTCGGATCTCGGTCTTGACCGGCACCGATTCCCAGCCCGAGGCGCGCAGCTCACCCAGCGTGGTGGGGGAGGGGGCGGTGGTCGGTGCGTCGGAGGCGGTCTCTGTCGGCGACATGGCCGCACCCTACCCGTGCACCCCGGCCGACGGCCCCCGCGCACGCCCGGCCCGACACGGTTCGTCCCGGAGCGCTACTGCTGTTGTTGTTGCTGCTGTCGCCGCGCGTGCTCGTCGTCGGGATGGGGCGGGTGGAGCGTCCGCTGGCTGAGTGAGGCCAGCGGCGCGCCCGGCAGCGGCGCGACCGTCGGGGTGAACGTGTGCGGTGTCGACAGCGGGGTGTCGGGAAGGCCCGCCCCGCCGGAACGCCAGAAGTCCGAGCCGTCGACCCGACGGATCTCGACGGTCGGGTGGGCGTCCGACGATGCCGGCCCGAGGAAGACGCCGCGCTGGGGCTTCACGTCGTCGTAGGAACGTCCGTGGCCGATCTTCACGTGACGCTCGCCGACGAGCTGGCCGTTGGTCGGGTCGAGCGCGAGCCAGCCCCAGCCGGGGATGGCGGCCTCGAACCAGGCGTGGGTCTGCACCACGACCGACTCGGCCTCGGTGTCGTCGCCCCGGGAGTCGTCCTCGGTGAAGAGGTACCCCGACACGTACCTGGCCGGGATGCCCAGCGAGCGACACATCGCCACCGACAGGTGCGCGTAGTCCTGGCAGACCCCGGCGCCACCGGCGAGCACCTCGTCGACCTGGATCCCGATCTCGGTCGCACCCGGCTGGTAGAGGACGTTCGCACCGACGAACCGGTGGATGGCGAGCGTCGCGCCCACCACGTCGGGGCCGGTGAGTCCGACCTGCCGCTCGGCCGCTGCCGAGACCGCTGATCCGCCGTCGGTGTGGCGGTCGCGCTGGAGGTACTCGATGTGGGAGTCGACGAAGTCCTGGCGCTCGAGCTGCTCGAACCGCGGCGCAGCGGTCGGCAACGGCCGGGGACGGGTCTCGACCGACGCCTCGGCGATGACCTCGAGCGCGAGGTGGGGGCGTCGCAGGCCGAACGAATCGACCCGGGTCCCCCAGTAGTCGACGTAGCTGAACACCCGCGCCGTCGGATGCACGACCACGCGGTAGTCGAGCAGCCGTTGGCAGTCGTCGCTGGTCGGACACGCCCGCAACTCGTTCTGGGACTCCGAGACGTGTTCGTTGTAGGTGAACAGCGTCCGGTACCGGATGTCGAACCTCATGGCGTCACCTTCGGCGCAACGGGCTTGGACCCGGGGATGACCGGTTCACCCGGCAGGATCTGCAACGCGTGCAGGTCGAGCTCGACACGGTACGAGAAGCACTCCGCGGCGACCGCCGAGGCCACGTCGCGCACCTGCGCCTCGACCACCCAGAGCACCTCGGCCAGGTCACTCGCGGCCAGCTCGCCCGCATCGGCGTACTCGAGCTCGGCCCGCACCCGGCCGAGCAACCGCAACCCGACCGAACGCTGGTCGTCGGGTCGTTCGCTCAGGCTGCCGAAGACCTCCTCGGCGGAGCGCAACGAGAACAGCACGCTGCGCGGCAGCGTGGACGACAACAGCAGCAGCTCGATCATCGCGGCAGGGTCGAACTGCTGGTACCGACGGCGGTAGGCCTGCAGCGCCGACGCGGATCGAAGGGTGGCGGTCCACTCCTGCGGGGCGTCGGGCTGGTGACGCGGGTGTCGCACCCGCAACGTGCGCACCGACATCTCGGCGCGTTCGAGCAGCAGGCCGAGCATGAAGAAGCGCCAGGCGTCCTCCCGGGACCACGTCTCGGTGGCCGAGCCGATCACGCTCTGGATGCCCGAGCGGACGAAGCCGTAGAGCTCGTAGGGCTGCATCACCAGGTCGTAGGCGAGGTCGCGGGCGCCGAGGTTCAGGTGCAGCGAGTTGAGTGCCTCCCACAGCTCCATCGCCAGGTGCTCGCGCACCCCACGGGCGTTGTCGCGAGCACGGGAGATCGAGGTGACGATCGATCCGGGGTTCGCGTGGTCCATGACCAGGAACTCCGACACGGGTGCGGCCGAGCGCGGGTGACCCGTCTCGACGAAGGCGGCCTCGAGGCCCAGGCCGACGAGCACGTCGGACCACGCGTCGTACTCCTCGGCGGGGGTCACCTCGAGCAGACGGTGGTAGGTCACGTCGAGGAGTCGGGCCGTGCTCTCGGCGCGTTCGATGTAGCGGCCGGCCCAGAACAGGTACTCAGCGGTTCGGGCGAGCATCAGGGGGCCTCCCCTCGGGCGACCATCTGCTGCAGCGCGGCGACGTCGACGGTGCCGGTCGCCGGTTCGATCTCCATCAGGTCGTCGACGTCGCCGTCGTCGTCGAGATCGCCCCGGTGGTCGGACCCGTGGCGTTCGGAGTGGGCCTCGTCGTCGTCCTCGTCGACCGCGGGCGCGGGGGCCAGCACCCAGGTGTCCTTCGACCCGCCACCGCGCGACGAGTTCACCACCAGTGACCCCTTGCGCAACGCGACGCGGGTCAGGCCTCCGGGGACCACCTCGACCGTCTCGCCCGACAGCACGAAGGGGCGCAGGTCGACGTGGCGGCCCTCGAAGTGGTCGTCGACGAGCGTCGGATGCCGTGACAACTGCACGACCTCCTGCGCGATGTAGTTGCGCGGGTTGTCGAGGATGCCCGCGCGGGCCGTCTCGATCTCGGCCTCGCTCGCCTCGGGACCGATCATGAGCCCGTAGCCACCCGCCTCGGCGACGGGCTTGACCACGAGCTGGTCGAGTCGCGCGAGCACCTCGGCACGCTGGTCCGCGTCCCAGAGCAGGTACGTGTCGACGTTCGGGATGATCGGTTCCTCGCCGAGGTAGTAGCGGATCATCTCGGGCACGTAGGCGTACACCGCCTTGTCGTCGGCGACGCCGTTGCCCACCGAGTTCGCGACGGTGACGTTCCCTGCGCGCGAGGCCGCCATCAGCCCCGGCACCCCGAGGCTCGAGTTCGCCCGGAACACGACCGGGTCGAGGAACTCGTCGTCGATGCGTCGGTAGATCACGTCGACCCGCTGCATGCCGGCGGTGGTGCGCATGTAGACGACATGGTCGTCCACCACGAGGTCGCGCCCCTCGACGAGCTCGACGCCCATCTGGGTCGCCAGGAAGACGTGCTCGAAGTAGGCCGAGTTGTAGATCCCCGGCGTCAGCACCACCACCGTCGGCGAGTCACCCGCCGACGGTGGGCTCACCCGCTGCAACGCCGCCAGCAGCCGACGTCCGTACCCGTCGACCCGGCGGACCCACTCGCCGGAGAACAGCTGGGGCACCACCCGGGTGAGTGCCGCACGGTTCTCGATCACGTACGAGATGCCGCTGGGACTGCGGAGGTTGTCCTCGAGCACCCGGTACTCGCCCTCGCCGTCCACGATCAGGTCGATCCCCGCGACGAGGCACCGGGCGCCGAGCGGCACCGGCACGCCGAACGCCTCGGGCGTGAAGCCCTCCGAGCTGAGCACCAGCCATCGGGGCACGACCCCGTCGTTGACGATCTGCATGCCACCGACGTAGAGGTCGTCGAGGAACCGGTTCAGCGCCGTGACCCGCTGCACGATCCCCATCTCGAGGTGTGCCCACTGCTCGCTCGGGATGATCCGGGGCACGAGGTCCATCGGAAA
>SKRR01000338.1 GCA_007118345.1 Microthrixaceae bacterium
ACCCTTGGTTGGGGGCGAACGTCGGCGGCACCATCACCGTGGCGCTGGTCTATGCGGTCGTGTTCGCGAACTGGTCGGGCCTCCGGTTCCGTCCGCGCGACGTCATGATCGTCGTCGCTGGCGCGTCGGGGCTGTTGGCCGCGTACGCGCTCTACCACTGGGCGACCGGGGCAGAAACCCACCTGACGGGGTTCCTCACCGGCGGTGCCGACGAGGCCTGGGCGACGGTTCGTCGGAAGGCCGACACCAACCTGCGGGTGATGCGGGTCACCACCTGGACCTGGATGGTGCCCATCGTGGTCGCATTCCTGGTCGCGGCCGGGTTCCCCCGACGCAACTCCAGGGTCCACCTCGGCAGCGACGGGCTTCGGGCGACCTTCCTCGGGCTCCTGGCGGTCGGTGTCGTCGGGGGCGTGGTCAACGACTCGGGGGTGGTGCTGACCGCCATGTCGCTGATCTACGTCGGTACGCTCCTCATCCTGGTCCTCCGGCGCCAGCCCTATTCGGCGCCGGTGCTCGTGCAGGACGCAGGGGTGCGACGGTGAGTTGGACCTTCGGTGCACTGTTCGTGGGTGCGCTGCTCGGCTGGGCGTGGTGGGGGACCACCCGAGATGCCATGGGCGTGCCGGCGCTGGCCCGGACGAACCACCGCGGGGCGGTGATCCCCACCGCTGCCGGCCTCGTGGTCCCACTCGCGGTGCTGTTCGCGGCGGCGGCAGCGACGGTCGTGGTGGGATCGAGACCGGGCGCAGCGGGGGAATGGTCCACCCTGTCGGCGACCGCAGTGGTCGTGAGCGCCGGCTTCGCCCTGCTGGGGCTCTTCGACGATCTCGCCGGTGTCGGCCAGTCCGGAGGGTTCCGTGGGCATCTGCGCGAGCTCCGTTCCGCACGCCTGACCTCGGGGTCGATCAAGCTGCTCGGTGGCGCCGCCCTGGGTGTCGTCGTCGCTGCGAGGCTGCCGCCGTTCGGTCCGTCCGGCCCGGCCGTGCTCGTGGTCCTTCGCGACGGCGCGATCGTCGCACTCGCGGCGAACCTCGTGAACCTGTTCGACCGGCGTCCCGGACGGGCGCTCAAGGTCGCGGCGACGGTCTTCGTCGCTGCAGCGGCAGTGTCACGGTCGGCCGTGCTCGCCATGCCGGCGATCGGGGTGGGCGCCGGGCTCGGCGTGCTGTGGCCCGACCTGCGGGAACGCTGCATGCTCGGCGACACGGGGGCGAACGCCCTCGGTGGGCTGTGCGGCGTCGCGCTCCTCGTCGCGGCGCCGTCGGGAGTTGCCCGATGGATCGTGCTCGCCGTCCTCGTCGCGCTCAATGCGATGAGCGAGCTCGTCTCGTTCAGTCGTCTCATCGATGCCGTGCCGCCACTTCGGTGGGTCGACCGTCTCGGCGTGTCGCCGTCGAGGTGAAGTGCTCGGTGGGGCCGTGGGCTCCGCCGTTGGTGCCCGACAGTCGCGCTACCCTCGCGCGAACCGACGTTCAGGAGAGGTTGTGGCACAGCACATCTTCGTCACCGGCGGCGTGGCATCCAGCCTCGGCAAGGGGCTCACCGCTTCGTCGCTGGGACGGCTCCTGAAGGCGCGTGGCATGCGAGTGACGCTGCAGAAGCTCGATCCCTACATCAACGTCGACCCCGGGACAATGAACCCGTTCGAGCACGGCGAGGTGTTCGTCACCGAGGACGGTGGCGAGACCGACCTCGATCTCGGGCACTACGAACGATTCATCGACGAGAACCTCACTCGGGACTCGAACGCCACCACCGGGTCGATCTACCAGTCGGTGCTCGCAGCGGAACGCCGGGGTGAGTACCTGGGCAAGACCGTGCAGGTCATCCCCCACATCACCGACGAGATCAAGCGGCGGATCTCGCGACTCGGCCTCGACGGCACCGATGTGGTGATCACCGAGATCGGCGGCACGGTCGGCGACATCGAGATCCTCCCGTTCCTCGAGGCGATCCGGCAGTTCCGTCTCGACATCGGCCGGGACAACGTCTGCTACGTCCACGTGACGCTCGTGCCGTTCATCGGTCCGTCGGGCGAGCAGAAGACCAAGCCCACCCAGCACTCGGTCACCGAGCTGCGCAGCCGCGGCATCCAGCCCGACGCGATCGTGTGCCGCTCCGAGGAGGCGATCAGCTCCGAGCTGAAGCGGAAGATCTCCGCCCTGTGCGACGTGCCCGTCGATGCGGTGGTCAACGCCGCCGACGCCGACAGCCTCTACGACATCCCCCTCGTCATCCACGACGAGGGGCTCGACGACGTGGTCTGCAAGATCCTCAAGTTGCCGGAGGTCGAGCCGGACCTGGCCGAGTGGAACGCGCTCGTGCGCAGCGTGGGGGCCGCCACCTTCCCGGTTCGCATCGGCATCATCGGCAAGTACGTGAGCCTCCCCGACGCGTACCTGTCGGTCGTGGAGTCGCTGAACCACGCCGGGTTCCACCATGGCGCGGACGTCGGCATCGAGTGGATCCAGGCAGAGGACGTCGAGGGGTTGCTCGCCGCTGGACGGTTGCACGACCTCGACGGCATCGTGATCCCCGGTGGGTTCGGCGAACGGGGCGTCGAGGGCAAGGTCGCCGCAGCGGGGTACGCACGTGAGCACGACGTGCCCTGCCTCGGTCTGTGCCTCGGGATGCAGGTCATGACCGTCGAGTTCGCCCGCAACGTGCTCGGCCTGGCCGGCGCGAACTCCACGGAGTTCGACCCGTCGACACCCCACCCCGTGATCGACCTCATGGACAGCCAGCGCGACGTGACCCACAAGGGCGGCACGATGCGCCTCGGTGCCTACATCGCCCAACTCGACGAGGGGTCCAAGGTCGCGGCGGCCTACGGCACCACGGTGGTGTCCGAGCGTCATCGCCATCGCTACGAGTTCAATCCTGCGTACCGCCGCCGCTTCGACGGCTCGGGGTTCCGCTGCTCGGGGACCTCACCGGACGGTCGGCTCGTGGAGTTCATCGAACTCGACGACCACCCGTTCTGGGTCGCCACCCAGGCGCACCCGGAGTTCAAGAGCCGTCCGACGCATCCGGCGCCGCTCTTCCGCGAGCTGGTCGCCGCCGCGGTCGAGCGCGCACGTGGCCGCAACCCGCGGATCATCGAGCTCGACGAGGACCGCCACCGGTCGTCGGTCGGTTCACGAGAGCAGTGACCGGCTTCCGCCATCTCGGCGACGATCTCATCCACAACGGGTATGTCATCGATCTCTACACGTCGAGGTTCGCCGCGCCTGACGGGACCGAGTTCCGTCGCGACGTCGTGCGCCATCCGGGCGCCGTGTCGGTGGTCCCGATGCTCGACGACGCCACCGTCGTGCTCGTCGAGCAGTACCGGGCACCCCTGGACCGCACGATGTGGGAGATCCCTGCGGGGAAGCGAGATGTTGCCGAGGAGCCCATCGAGGACACCGCCCGGCGAGAACTGATCGAGGAGGTCGGGCTCGCCCCGGGACGCCTCGAGCTGCTCGCTTGTTTCCACAACTCGGTGGGTTTCTGCGACGAGGAGAGCTACGTGTTCCTCGGTGAGGACCTCACCGAGGTGCCGATGGATCGCCAGGGCATCGAGGAGAACGAGATGCGCACCGTGCTCGTCCGACTCGATGACGTGCCCGAGCTGATGGCCGCGGGTCGGATCACCGACGCGAAGACCGTGATCGGACTGACCACGACGCTCCTGCGCCGGCGGTGAGCGGGCGGTCGACCACCGGCGGGCCGGTGGCGGGTGCTGTGTCGCTCCCACCGTCGGCGCTCCTGTTCCTCGACCACCTGAGGGTCGAGCTCGGCCGGTCCCCGCTGACGATCGACGCGTACCAGCGGGATCTTCGGCGCTACGCAGCCTTCCTCGACCGTGACGGCACCGACCTGCTCGCCGCGCGACCGGAGCAGCTGGAGGCTTTCCGCCGGGCCCTCGAGTCCGAGGGGCTGGCAGCGAGTTCGGTGAC
>SKRR01000214.1 GCA_007118345.1 Microthrixaceae bacterium
GCGGTGCTCGTGCTGCTCGTGGTGCTGGTGCTGTCGCTGCGCGCCATCGCGACGTTCTGGACCGACTACCTGTGGTTCGGGTCGCTCGACCTCACCAGCGTCTGGACCATGCTCCTGTCCGCGAAGGTCGTGCTCGGTGTCGCCACCACCCTGTTCTTCTTCGTGCTGCTGTGGGTCAACTTCGTGCTCGCCGACCGACTCGCACCGAAGTTCCGGCCGACGAACGGACCCGAGGACGAGCTGCTGCTGCGGTTCCGCGAGCTGGTCGCGGGTCGTCAACGCCTCGTCTGGCTCGTCGTCGCCCTGCTCATCGCGATCGTCCCCGGGTTCAGCGCCTCGGCGCAGTGGCGCGAGTGGCTGCTGTTCCGCAACGGCGGCTCCTGGGGCGAGCTGGACCCCGTCTTCGGCTGGGACCTCGGCTTCTACATCTTCCAGCTCCCCTTCCTGACCACGGTGGTCGACTGGCTGTTCGGGTTCCTGATCGTCACCGCCATCGCCGTGGCGGTCGTCCACTACCTGAACGGTGCCATCCGCGTGCAGGCCGTCGGCGAGCGCGTCTCGCCGAACGCCAAGGCCCATCTGTCCGTGCTGTTGGCACTGGCAGCGTTCACGCGGGCCGCCGACTACTACCTCGGGCGCTTCGAGCTGCTCATCTCCGACGGGACTCGTTTCGACGGCGCGGGCTACACCGACCTGAACGCGTCGCTCCCGGCACTCAACTTGATGGTGCTCGTCTCGCTGTTTGCCGGCGTGCTGCTGCTGGTGAACATCCGACGCAAGGGGTGGGCGCTCCCGGCGATCACCGTTGGGCTCTGGTTGATCGTCGCGGTGATCGCCGGCGGCCTCTATCCGGCGTTCGTGCAGCGCTTCCAGGTTGATCCCAACGAGCTCGCGCAGGAGCGGGAGTTCATCGAGCGGAACATCGAGTCCACCCGTGAGGCCTACGGTCTCGAGGTCGAGACGTCGAACTTCGACTACACCCCCGATCTCACCCCAGAGATGATGGAGGAGAACCGGGTCAACCTGGACTTCGCCCGGCTGCTCGACCCGGCGGTCGTGCAGCCGACGATGATGGACCTGCAGGTCGAGCGTGAGTACTTCACCTTCCGCGACGTCGACGTGGACCGCTACGAGCTCGACGGCGTCGAGACCCCGGTGGTCGTCAGCGCCCGCGAGCTGAACCTGTCAGGGGTGCCCGACCCCACCTGGGAGAAGCTGCACCTGGTCTTCACCCACGGCTACGCCGCATCGGTCGCGCCGTCGAACGAGACCAACGAACGTGGCGAGCCCAACTTCCTCATCAACGGGATCCCGCCGCGGGTCTCCGAGCTGCCCCCGTTGGACCAGCCCGAGATCTACCACGGCGAGGACATGGACGGCTACGCGATCGTCAAGACCAACCAGACCGAGTTGAGCAACGACGACGTCGAGGCGGACTACGACGGCGAGGCCGGTGTCGAGATGAACTCGATCTTCCGCAGGGCGGCCTTTGCGCTGCGCTTCGGTCAGATCGAGCCGTTGATCTCCGACGCGCTCACCAACGAGAGCCGGGTCATCTACAACCGCGACGTCGCCGAGCGCGTCCGCGAGGTGGCACCGTTCATCGAGACCGATCCCGACCCGTACCCGGTACTCGTGGACGGTCGGATGAAGTACATCGTCGACACCTACACGACGTCGTCGAACTTCCCCTACTCCCAGTCGGTGAACGCCGCCGAGGTGCACACCGGGTCGAGCGGCACGTTCAACTACCTGTCGAACTCGGCCAAGGCGGTCGTCGACGCGTACGACGGCACCGTCACGTTGTACCTGACCGACGAGCTCTACGGTGACCGCGACCCGATCATCCGTGCGTGGGCGTCGTCGTTCCCAGAGCTCTTCGAGTCCGAGATCCCCGAGAACCTCCAGGCCCACTTCCGGTACCCGGAGTTCCTGTTCAAGACCCAGACGTTCATGTGGGGTCGGTACCACCAGGGCGACAGCACCACGTTCTTCAACAACTCCGACCGCTGGATCGTGGCGCCCCAACCCGCCGACCGGGGTGTGGGCACCGACCCCGAGGACGCGCTCGCCACCGACGGCCCGATCGATCCGTACTACCAGCAGATGAAGATCGGCAGCGCCGACGAAGCGGAGTTCGTCCTCACCCGGCCCTTCGTGCTGACCACCGGCGACGGCGCGGGCAGGAACCTGACCGCGATCATGGTCGCCCGGAACGACCCCGAGAACTACGGCCAGCTCGAGCAGGTCATCATGGCGTCGGTCGACGGCGACGAGGTCACCCGCAACAACGACGTGCTCGGTACGGTCCAGTCCAACCGGGCGATGGTCACCTACCAGCCGGTGGCGGAGTACCAGACGTTGGTGGGCCGCTCCGGATCGACGATCCGGTTCGGCAACACCGTGATCCTCCCGGTGGGTGACTCATTGGTCTACATGCGTCCGGTCTATGCGGCCGAGGAGACCAGCCGGCGCTTCGCGGTGCGCAAGGTGGTCGTCAACTCCGGTGAGCGTGTCGGGTTCGGCGACAACCTCGAGCTCGCCATGCTCGACCTGTTGGCCACCGACGCCGAGGGGCGCCGTCTCTCCGACGAGGAGCTCGACGCGATCGGCCTCGACCAGGACGAGGTCGCCGGGCTCGAGGAGGGGGTGGGCCTCACCGACGAGGAGCTCGACGAGCTCGACGATCCCGACACCACCACGACGACCACGACCACCGTGCCGCCCGCCGACGACGACCAGCGCAGCGCTGCAGAGCTGCTCGCCGAGGCCGACTCCAAGTTCACCGAGGCCGACGACCGCCTGGCCGCCCGGGATCTCGGCGGGTACGAGCAGCTGGTGGCCGAGGGTCGCGAGCTGGTCACACGGGCCCTCGCCCGGCTGAACGGCACCGCGACGCCGGCCGCTGCCAGCCCCGACAACTGACCACGTCGCGTCGCCGGACCACCACTCAGGTTGACGTCGCGCGCCCGGTCCGCTGAACTCTCAGCGGCTCGACTTCGGGGGGCGTCCAACAACGGACCCTCCGCGCGCTCCATCACGAGAGGTGCTCCATGTCTCAGGTCCTCGCCGCCGAAGGCGGCTACCAGGTCTTCTCCCTCGGCGGGTCCGAGTGGTTCTGGTTGATCTTCTGCGTCGCGGTCTCGGTCGTCGCGCTGGCGGTCGGCCTCGTGATGATGCGGGGGGTGCTCGCCAAGGACACCGGCACCGAGCAGATGGACGAGATCGCCGCGGCGATCCAGGAGGGCGCGATGGCCTACATCACGCGCCAGTTCCGCACGATCGTGGTCATCGTGGTCCCGTTGGCGGTGATCGTGTTCGTCACCTCCGCAGAGGTGCTCTCCGACGGTGGTGACGGCCTGAGCCGCGTCGAGTCGGGGCTCTGGCGCACCGTGGCGTTCCTCGGCGGCTGCATCGCCTCGGGATTCATCGGCTACCTCGGCATGTGGCTCTCCACACGCGCGAACGTCCGCACCGCCGCCGCCGCACGGACCGGCAACATGGACGCCGCCCTGCAGGTGGCCTTCCGCTCGGGCGGCACCGTCGGCCTGTTCACCGCCGGCCTGGGGCTGCTGGGCGCCACCCTGATCGTGATGGTCTTCCAGAACACCGCGTCGGCGATCCTCGTGGGCTTCGGCTTCGGTGGTTCGCTGCTCGCACTGTTCCTGCGTGTCGGCGGTGGCATCTTCACCAAGGCAGCGGACGTCGGTGCGGACCTGGTCGGCAAGGTCGAGGCCGGCATCCCCGAGGACGACCCCCGCAACCCGGCGACGATCGCGGACAACGTCGGCGACAACGTCGGCGACTGCGCCGGCATGGCATCGGACCTCTTCGAGTCGTTCGGCGTCGTGCTCGTGGCCAACATCATCCTGGGCGTCACCGCCTTCAACGCGATCGGCATCGAGGGCGACGAGGCCGTCAAGGGCCTGATCTTCCCGCTCGCGATGATGGGCGTGGGGCTGCTCGCCTCGATGGTCTCGATCTACCTCGTCAAGGCACGCCAGGGTGAGACCGATGCCCTCAAGCCGATCAACCGCGGGCTTAACGTGGCGTCGTTCATCATGCTGGCCGGTGCCGTGGTCATCTCATTCGCGTACGTCGGGTCGCCCGACGGCACCGTCGGCGGCGCCGGCGTGCGGATGTTCATCGCCATCGTCGTCGGTGTCGTCCTCGGCCAGGTCGTCAGCCGCATCACCCAGTACTTCACCTCGAGCCAGTTCAAGCCGGTGAAGGACATCGCCGAGTCGGGCCGCACCGGTCCTGCGACGGTGATCCTCTCGGGCATCTCGAGCGGCATGGAGTCCGCGGTGTGGGCCGTCGTCTCGATCGCGGTGGCGATCCTCGTGGGCCTCGGACTCGGCGACGGCAACGTCCTGTTCGCCGTGTACCTCGTCGCGCTGACGGCGGTCGGCATGCTGTCGACCACGGGCATCGTCGTCGCCGAGGACACCTTCGGCCCGATCGCCGACAACGCCCAGGGCATCGCCGAGATGTCGGGTGAGCTCGAGGGGACCACCGAGTTGATCCTCGACGGGCTCGACACGGTCGGCAACACGACCAAGGCCGTCACCAAGGGCTTCGCGATCGGCTCAGCGGTGATCGCCGCGGTCGCGTTGTTCGCCTCGTTCCGCGAGACGATCGCCGCGCAGCTTCCCGACGAGTTCCCCGGCACCGTCGAGCAGGCGTTCAACGCGGTGCAGCTCAACATCGCCGACCCGAAGACCTTCGCCGGTGCCCTCGTGGGCGGCGCGGTGGTCTTCCTCTTCGCCGGCCTGGCCATCCTCGCCGTCGGTCGCACCGCCGGCATCGTCGTGCAGGAGGTGCGCCGCCAGTTCCGTGAGAAGCCCGGGATCATGGACTACACCGAGAAGCCCGACTACGGCCCGGTGATCGACATCTGCACCAGCGCCGCGCTGCGCGAGCTCACCACGCCCGCACTGCTGGCGGTGCTGATGCCGGTGGCGGTCGGCTTCGGCCTCGGCGCCTTCGCGCTCGGCGGGTACCTGGCCTCGATCATCGTCGTCGGCGCGCTCATGGCGTACTTCCTGTCCAACACCGGCGGGGCGTGGGACAACGGCAAGAAGTACATCGAGGAGGGCAACCTCGGCGGCAAGGGCTCCGACGTCCACACGGCGGTCGTGATCGGCGACACCGTCGGCGACCCGTTCAAGGACACCGCCGGTCCGGCAATCAGCCCGCTCATCAAGGTCATGAACCTGGTGGCGTTGCTGATCCTGCCGGCGATCATCACGCTCCAGGACAACGACATCCGCTTCGTCATCGCCGGCGCCGCGCTGTTGATCGTGCTCGTGAGCGTCGTGTTCTCGAAGCGGCAGGCCACGTCGTTCGGCGAGGACGAGCCCGCCTCCCCTGCTCCCAGCGCCCCGGACCGCTCCGACGCCTGAGCGCCCGGGGCGCCCGGGGCGCCCGGGGCGCCCGGGGGACTGGGAGACTCTCCGCATGGACCGCCAGGCACCGGGGGAACGGGACGACGAGCGCCTCACCCCGGACGACCGCGACCAGCCTGCCGGTCGGGTCCTCGCGCTCGCCCTCGGCACCCAGCTGCGCCGCTACCAGGACCATGCGCAGCTCCTGCGCACCGACGACGACCCGGAACACCTGCACCGGGCCCGGGTCGCGCTCCGACGCGGGAGGAGCATCGCCCGCCAGGCCGAGGGTGTGATCGCCGAGGAGGAACTCGAGCTGCTGCGAGCCCTGATGGGCGAGGTGGCAGCTGCCACCTCGACCGCACGCGACCTCGACGTGCTCGTGGCGTCGCTCGACCGGCGGGTCGACACCCTCCCGACCGCACTGCGGGCGGGACGGGTGGAGCTGCACGACGAGCTCGGCCGTCGTCGCAGCAGCGAGCAGCAGGCGCTGGCAGACCTGCTCGACGGTCCCCTCCACCTGACCATGCTCCGCCGCTGGCAGCGCCTGGCGAATCCGTACCGGGTCGGGGGCGCCGAGCCCGGACCGGACCACCTGTGCCCGGCCGGCGAGGTGGTCGACGAGCGCCTCCGCTCGTCGTGGCGGGCACTGCGCCGCGCCGGCCGGAGGTCGGTCGCGTCCGGCCGTGCCCGTGACTGGCACCGCACGCGCAAACGGGCGAAGCAGGTCCGCTACCTGCTCGACGCCACTGCCGACCTGTACCCGGATTCGACCTGGTCCGCCACGTCGAAGCACCTGGGCCGTCTCCAGAACGGCCTCGGTGAGCTCCAGGACCTCGACGCGGGAACTGCGCTGTTGGTCGCCGCCGGAGGCGAGTTGCGCGGCGCGGCGGCGATGACCGCCGGTGGCGTCGCAGCGCACCTGGCGGACGACCGGCGCGAGCTGCTCGAGCGCGCCGACTCGGTCTGGGCGCGCTTCGACCGGCCCAAGGTCCGGCGCCGGTTCAACGAGGCGCTCACCGCCCCCCACTGAGCTCCCCATCCTTCCCTCATCGGCCCTGCACGACATCGAGGGTTCACACGAACGGGCGCCCACACGAAACACACCGGCCCGACGATCACCGTGAGCGCGTCGGTGGTCGGCGCCCTCAGGAGCGAGGTGATTCGTGGCAACAGGATCGTTCGTGACCATCTGGGAGGCCGACGGTGCTCCTTGGCCCGGGGCCGGCTATGGCTGCGAGATCGCCCGGCAGCTCCGGCGTGCCGGCTGGTCGGTGCGCACGGTGCCGCTCCAGCAGCGGCAGCCCGACGACGATGAGCTCGCCGCGCCGTTGCACGTCCTGAGCGGCGGTTCGACCCCGGCCACGACCACCAGGGGATGGGTCGGCGCGGCACGGACACGGCTGCAGGAGGTCCTCGAGCGGGCGCTCGTCGGCTCGGCGACCGTCGTCGGGGTCTGCTTTGGCGCCCAGCTGCTGGCGGTCTCGCTGGCCGGCCCCCGCGCCGTACGGCCGGCCCGGCGCGGGATGGAGGTGGGACTGCACCCGGTGCGGTGCACGGCGTCCTCCGCGGAACACGTCGTGAGCGAGTTCCACCACCACGAGGTCCGTCCGGCCGCCATCCGCAGCATCGGCGCCACGGTGACCTTCGAGAACGAGCACACTCGGGTGCAGGGCTTCTCCATGGGGGCGAACGTGATGGGTTTCCAATTCCACCCGGAACTCGATCCGCGACGGACGGCGTCGACGATCCGCGCGAACACCGAGCTCATCCGCTCGGTGGGTTCCTGCCCGGACGCAGCGCTGCGAACGGTGCGGGACCACCGCGGTGCCTGGCAGCCGATGTCGTTCGACCGGCTCGTGCTCGACCGGGTACCGGCCCGGCCCCTCCTCGAGAATCGGTCGGTCGCGTCCTGATGTGCGGCATCGCCGGTGTGTGGGGCAGCGACCAGCCGGCGCTGGTCTCGACGATGCTGAACGCCCTGCACCACCGTGGGCCCGATGCCCGAGGCCTCGGCGAACCGCTCGGGGCACCTGCGACGCTCGGCCACACCCGCCTGAGCATCGTCGACCTCACGGGGGGTGACCAGCCCCTGCTCGGGCCGGGCGGCGCCACGCTGGTCGCCAACGGCGAGGTCTACAACGCCGCGGGGCTGCGTGCCGAGCTCGGCCCCGAGCGGTTCTCGACACACAGCGACAACGAGCCGATCCTCCATCTCCTCAGCGATTTCGGACCGGACGCCACGTCTCGGCTGCGGGGCATGTACGCGTTCGCGTTCGTCCGTGACGGCGAGCTCCTGCTCGGTCGGGACCCGATCGGCATCAAGCCGCTCTACATCGGTCGCCGGGGCGACGACCTCGTGCTCTCCAGTGAGCTGAAGGCGTTCCCACCGGGCGTCGAGAAGACCGAACCGATCGCGCCGGGCACCGTGTGGTCGTCGCGATCGGGTGTGCACCGCTACTGGTCGGTGCCCGAGGCAGCAGCGGTCCCGACGGAGCACCGATCGACGGAACAGCAGGTGGCCACGGTCCGCGAGGAGCTCGACCGAGCGGTCCGGTCACAGCTGATGAGCGACGTGCCCGTCGGCGCGTTCCTCTCAGGCGGGCTGGACAGCAGCGCCATCGTCGCGCTGATGCGGCCACACATCGACGAGCTGCACACGTTCTCGGTCGGGTTGCCCGGCAGCCCCGACCTCGCCGCCGCCCGGCTGGTGGCGGACCACCTCGGCACCGTGCACCACGAGTACCTGCTGGACCCCGCGGAGCTGCGGGCGATGTTGCCGGCGATCGTCTTCGCGCTCGAGTCCTTCGACCAGGACCTGGTCCGCAGTGCGGTGCCGACCTACTTCACCGCACGGTTGGCGAGCCGCCACGTGAAGGTGATCCTGACCGGTGAGGGGGCCGACGAGCTCTTCGCCGGCTACACGTACCACAAGGCCCTCGTCGACGACGCCGCCCTCGACGCCGATGCCCGGCGCTCGATCGCCGAGCTGCACCACATCAACCTGCAACGGGTGGACCGGCTGACGATGGCGCACTCACTCGAGGCGCGCGTGCCGTTCCTCGACATCGACCTCATCGAGGCGGCGCTCGACATCCCCGTCGCACTGCGGCGGCCCGGTGTGCTGGCACCGGAGAAGGGGCTGTTGCGCGCCGCGGTCTCGGACCTGTTGCCCCACGACATCGTGTGGCGGGACAAGTCGCAGTTCGACCAGGGAACGGGCACCGCCGAGTTCCTCGAGACGATGGCCGCCGAGTTCGCCGGTCACATCGACGTTGACGACTACCGGCGACGTCACCCCGACACGAGACTCCGGTCGGCCGAGGAGTGCCGCTATCACGAGCTCCTCGTCGACTCGCTGGCGGACCCCGAACCGATACTCGCCAACGTCGCCCGCTGGGCGGAGCGCTAGCGACCGGTCGATTCAGTCCGGGTCCTTCTCCAGCGGCGGCAGGAACTCGAAGTCGAGGTCGCCCAGACGCACCAACGTCGAGGAGATCCACCCACCCATCGAGCTGAAGTGGTCGTCGAGGATCGAACCGTCGGCGAGCACCTGGTCGTCGAGCTCGTACCCACCCTCGTAGCTCACCTCGATCGCGTGTTCGGTCTCGGTGAGGTCGGGGCTCGACACCGTTTCGACGGTGGGACCCGACCGCACCAGGGACTCACCTCCGATCGACGGGCTCTCGGTGGGGAGCGCGTCGAGGACCCGTCGCGGGTCGGGCGAGTGGGCCAGCCGCTGGATCCTCACGATGACCTCGATCTCGATCCTCGGCGGCTCGCTCAGTTCCTCGTCGAGGTACCAGGAGCGGTAGGCCGTCTGGGACCACGTCGGCCACTCGAGGGTGAGGTCGGCCCGCACCCTCGGCGGCAGCCCCTCGCCGGGCACGCCGTAGCTGGTCTCCCAGGTCAGGTCGCCGAGCAGCACGTCGGTCTGGAACCGCTCCTCGAACGCCTGACGTTCCAACAGGGCGTTCTCGAGCGCGTCCCGCAGGGCGCCGATCGCATCGGTGAAGACGTGGTCGAGCACGCGTCAGGCCGACGCGAGGGCGTCGGGTCCGACCTCGTAGAGCACCGACGCGCCGGCCTGGACGGATGCGACGAGTCCCGCTGCCCGGGGGAGGGCCTGCTCCGCGTAGAAGCGGGCGGTGGTGACCTTCGCCCGCAGGTGGTCGGCGTCGTCGACGCCGGCATCGAGATCGGCCCGGGCGCCGAGCGCCTGGCGAGCCATGAGCCACCCCCCGGTGACCGTGCCGAACATCGCGAGGTACGGCGTCGCTCCGGCGAGCGCCTGGCGGGGATCCTCGAGCCCGTTGGCCATGATCCAGTCGGTGGCACCGGCGAGCACCTCGACGGCGTCGGCCAGGTTCGAACGGATCGACGCGAGCTCCTCGCCGGCGCCGGCCAACTCGTCGACGGTGGCGCGCATGCGGTCGAGGTGGTCGTTGACCACGCCGCCCATGCGCATCCCCAGCTTCCGCCCGACGAGGTCCATCGCCTGGATGCCGTTGGTGCCCTCGTAGATCGGCGCGATCCGCATGTCGCGGAAGTGCTGGGAGACGCCGGCCTCCTCGATGTAGCCCATCCCGCCGAACACCTGCACCGCGGCCGAGGTGACCTCCATGCCCACGTCGGTGCACCACGCCTTGGTGACCGGCGTCAGCAGCTCGGCGGTCTCCCGCCAGGTCTCGGCCTCGTCGCCGTCGAGCGCGCGCGACAGGTCGATGGCCGCGGCGTTGTAGATGATCAGGGCGCGCATCGCCTCGACGTGTGACCGCATGAACAGCAGCATCCGTCGCACGTCGGGGTGCGCGACGATCGGGGCCGGACCGTCGCTCCCACCCCCGGCGTCGCCGCCGATCTCGCGACCCTGACGCCGTTCCTGCGCATAGGCGAGGGCCTTCTGGTAGGCGGCGTCGCCGATCGCCGCACCCTGCACGCCGACGGCGATGCGGGCACTGTTCATCATCGTGAACATGGCGCGCATGCCGCGGTGCTCCTCGCCGACCAGGTAGCCGACGGCGCCGCCCTCGTCGCCGTAGCTCATCACACACGTCGGCGACGCGTGGATGCCCATCTTGTGCTCCGTCGACACGCAGTGCACGTCGTTGCGCTCGCCGACCGATCCGTCGTCGTTCACCAGGAACTTCGGCACCAGGAACAGCGAGATGCCCTTGGTCCCCGCCGGGGCGTCGGGGAGCCGGGCGAGCACCAGGTGGATGATGTTGTCGGCCATGTCGTGGTCGCCGAAGGAGATGTAGATCTTCGTACCGGTGATCCGGTAGCTGCCGTCACCCTCGGGGACGGCCTTGGTGGTGCTGAGCCCGACGTCGGAGCCCGCCTGCGGTTCGGTGAGGTTCATCGTCCCGGTCCACTCACCCGTCACGAGCTTCGGGAGGTAGACCTCCTTCTGCTCCTCGGAGCCCCACTCCTGGAGCAGCTCGATCGCGCCGGTGGTGAGCCCCGGCGCCATCGTCAGCGCCGCGTTCGCCGCGGTGGAGAACTCCAGGGCGCAGGAGTGGACCGACTCGGGGAAGCCGGCACCACCGAAGTCGGTCTCCGCGTTGAGCCCCTGCCAACCCGCTGCGACGAACTTCGCGTAGGCCGCCTTGAACGGTTCGGGGACCGTCACCCCATCGGGGGTCCACGTCACCCCTTCCTGGTCACCGATGACGCTGGTGGGACCGAACACCTCCTGCATGAACCGGCCCTGCTCCTCGAGGACCGAGGCGACGGTCTCCGGGTCGGCGTGTGCGTACCGCTCGGTCTGGGCCAGCTGTTCGATGCTGCCGAAGTGGCGCAGCGCGAAGAGGGCGTCCTTGACGGGGGCTCGATAGTCGGACATGGCGACAGGTTACCCGTCGGTCACAGCGTCCCACTCAGCGGCTCAAGCGCCCCGCACGTGGTGGCTCATGATCGCGACGGGGAGGTGGATCCCCACCTTCGAGCCCCGCAGTCCTGCGATGCGCCGGCCGGGCTGCACCGCCTCCTTCGGCGTGCCGAGGAGCGTTCCGAGCTCCTCCACCGTGCGGTCGAGGTCGGCCGCTGCGAGGGCCAGGCCGAAGATGGCGGTCGGCTGGTCGTGGGTGGGGGCGCCCTCGTCGGGGCCGACCAGCTCGATGATCACGTCACCCGCCCAGAAGAACGTCTGTCGCTGTGCGTCGCCGTAGTCGGTGGTGTGGCGCCGACCCCGCACGTCGAACCCCGCCGCTTCGAACGCTGCGACGGTGCGATCGTTGTCGCCCGTCAGCACCACGACGTGGTCGATGGACGTCACGCCGTTCGGTTGCGGGGTCACGTCGTGCTCGGCAGGCACCGTGGCACAGGTCGGGAGCCCGTCGATCGGGTCCTGCACGCCGTCGATCGCCCACCCGCCGGCTGCGTCGGTCCCTGCGAGCACGAGCACCGTCCGGCCCAGCTGCAGGCGTGCCTCGTCGTCGACGTCGAACCCCGCGGCCCGCCACGCGTGGGGCTCCTCGGCAAGGGTGATCGTCGTGAGCTGATGGTTCGTGTCCGGCTGGGGGTTCGGGTCGGGCATCCGCGGAACGGTACCGTTCCCACGGTGAGCCTGTCCGACGGAGTCCCCGGCGCACCGCTGCTCGACCGGCGTTCGGTGAACTGGCTCGTCGCGGCGATCGCTGCGTACGTGGCCTGCACGATCCTCGCGAACGTGCTCTCGGTGCGGATCCTGCGGCTCGGTCCCGACTGGGCCAGCTTCTCGATCGACGCCGGGACGCTCACGTACCCACTGGCGTTCACCCTGCGCGACCTGGTCCACAAGATCGGTGGCCGCCACGTCGCCCGGGTCACGATCCTGGTGACCGCGGGCCTCACGTTGGCCGCTGCAGGGGTCTTCTGGTTGACCGCCAGGCTCCCGGGCGACAGCGCGGTCGACACACCGGCCCAGGAGCTCTTCGGCCCGGTGCTCGACCCGGTCCTTCGGATCACGCTGGCATCGGTGGTCGCCCAGGTGATCGCCGGCTTCATCAACACCGAGGTGTACCACCGGTTCGTACGCCGGTTCGGACACCGCTACCAGTGGGGGCGGGTGATCAGCTCGAACGCGGTGTCGGTGCCGATCGACTCGGTCATCTTCGTCGGGATCGCTTTCGCCGGCGTGATCCCGTTGCCGGTCGCGGTGTCGATCGTGTGGGCCAACGTCGTGGTCAAGGGGCTCACGTCGATCGTGAGCGCCCCGCTGATCTACGTGGTGCCCGAGGACCCCGATCGGCCCCCGGTGGACTGAGGGTCAGCACCGGGGCGACGGTCGATCAGCTGTTGCGGCCTGCGTTCGGCTTGCGGCCGTGGTTGGCCTTCTTGCGACGCACGTTGGCCTTCTTCTTCGAGGTGCGCTTCGACATAGGGGTGACACGCTACCGGAGTCACCGCCCCGGACTCCAGACGGCGTGACACGGACCGCTGGCAACTACCCTCGTCACCTGCCGTGCACCCCGACCGGCGACTCGACCCCAGGACCTCACGTGGAACGCTTCGGATTCGTCGGACTGCCCAACGCTGGCAAGTCGTCGCTCTACAACGCACTCGCCGGAGGCGGCGCACTCGCGGCGCCGTACGCGTTCGCGACCGTCGACCCCAACGTCGGTGTGGCCAAGGTCCCCGACGAGCGGCTCACGAAGCTCGCCGAGATGTCCAACTCCCGCAACGTGGTGCCGGCAAGCGTGCAGTTCGTCGACATCGCCGGCCTGGTGGAGGGTGCCGCGCAGGGAGAGGGGTTGGGCAACCGCTTCCTGTCCCACATCCGCGAGGTCGACGCGATCGTGTTCGTCCTGCGTGCCTTCGTCGACACCGACGTGCCGGGCTCCTCCGACCCGGTCGAGCAGCTCTCCACGCTCGAGGTCGAGCTGGTCTACGCAGATCTCGAGACCCTCGAGAAGCAGTCCGAGAAGCGCCGGAAGGCCGCCCGGGTCGACAAGTCGCTCGCCGACGAGGTCGCGGCCATGGACACGGCGATCGAGGCCCTGCAGGCCGGCACCCCGATCTACCGAGCCGGGCTCGACGACCACGTGCGCGACCAGCTCAGGGAGTTCTTCCTGTTGACCGACAAGCCGGCGATGGCGCTGGTCAACATCGACGAGGAACAGCTCGAGGACCCCGAGCCCGTGCTCGCTCCGGTGCGTGAGGCGTTCGGCAGCGCAGCGGGCCCCTCGGTGCCCCCCGAGGACGCCGTCATCGGGTTGTGCATCCAGCTCGAGGCCGAGGCGGCGATGCTCGACGAGGATTCGCGTGCCGAGATGCTCGAGGCCCTCGGACTCGGCGACGGCGCCCTGCCGGCGTTCCTCCACGCTGCCTACCGGATGCTCGGGCTGCGGACCTTCCTCACCACCGGAGAGAAGGAGTCCCGTGCCTGGACCTTCCGGGCGGGGGCGAAAGCACCCCAGGCCGCCGGGGTCATCCACACCGATTTCGAGC
>SKRR01000172.1 GCA_007118345.1 Microthrixaceae bacterium
ACCTCTTGACCCCCAGTCAAGCGCGCTAACCAAGCTGCGCCACAGCCCGGGGAGGGGCCACTGTAGCCGCTCCCCGGGGCACGCCCCGAACCCGGCGGCCAATGCCGACCGGGCGGCCGGTACGGTGGAGCAGTGGCCGACGTCGTCACCATCGAACTCGGCGGGCGGGACGTCCGGATCACACATCCGGACAAGGTCGTCTTCCCGTCGGCGGGGCACACGAAGCTCGACCTGGTCGACTACTACCGTGCCGTGGAGGAGCCGCTGCTGCGCGCCATCGGCGGCCGCCCGGTCCTGCTCGAGCGGCACCCCGACGGTGCAGGAGGCAGGTCCTTCTTCCAGAAGCGGGTGCCCAGGGGCGCGCCGGACTGGTTGCGGACCACCGTCGTGGCGACCCCCAACGGCACGACCGCGAACGCCCTCGTCGTGGACGATCTCGCCCACGTGGTCTGGGCGGTGAACATGGGGTGTCTCGGTTTCCACGTGTGGCCGTTCCGTGCCGATGATCCCGACCATGTCGACGAGCTGCGGGTCGACCTCGACCCGGTCACCGGACTCACCTTCGACCACGTGCGCGAGGCTGCGTTCCGGGCGCGGGACCTGCTCGACGAGCTCGGCATCACCGCCATGCCCAAGACCAGCGGATCGAGGGGCTTGCACGTGTACGCCCGACTGGAGCCGCGCTGGGACGCGTACCAGATCCGCGCCGGCGCGGTGGCGCTCGCCCGGGAGCTCGAACGGCGGCATCCCGAGACGATCACCGCAGCCTGGTGGAAGGAGGAGCGCGGCACACGGGTCTTCGTCGACTACAACCAGAACGCCCCCCACAAGACCCTCTTCGGGGCCTGGTCGGCGCGCCCACGGGTGGGCGCGCAGGTGTCGACACCACTGACGTGGGACGAGCTGGCCGAGGTGGACCCCGACACCCTGACGATCGCCGTTGTACCTGGCCGGGTGACCGAACGCGGCGACCCGTGGGCGCCCATGCAGGACCGCCCGCAGTCCATCCAGCCGTTGCTGGAGCGGTTCGAGCGCGATCTCGCCGACGGGCTCATGGATGCACCTTGGCCGCCCGTGTACCCGAAACAGCCGAACGAGCCCCCAGGGTTGCGCCGAGCCGTGCACGTCGCGACTGATCTCGCCGCGCAGCGATGGCGTGTCGAGGTGCGTCAGGTCGCCGGCATCAACGTCGTGAGCTCGAGGTCGAACTGCTCGGAGTAGGTGCTGGGGCCCCCCTGCAGTTCGGAACTGATCGAGAGCCGGATCGGCAACCCGGAAGCGGGGTCGAACCACCACTCGCCGGTCTCGTAGCCGGTCTGTGCCTCACTGAAGGTGTCGTCGATCCGGACGCGTTCGGCCTCGATGCGCTGCCCGTCGATCGTGATGGCCTCGGGCGAGAGCACCTCGACCTCGGCGATGTCCCTGGTGACCCCGTCGTCCATGTCGGATCGACCCGTGCAGGCGCCCGAGCTGGTCGATCCGGCGACCGCTCCCTGCCAGCGCACGTCCGGCGGACGCTCGCACGTGTAGGTCGTGAGCGTCTCCAGGTCCAGTCCGGGTGCCTTGCGGGCGCTCCAGCTCTCCAGCTCGACCAGGGAGAGGTCGGCGGTGTCGGTGGGACACAAGGTCCACGAGCGCCAGTGGTGGCTGTTGAGGTCGACGCGGAAGGTGAAGCAACCGTTCTCACCGTGGACGACGGTCACCGGTGCGTTGGGACCGAGTTCCTCGTCGAAGCCCGGGATCCCGATCGATTCGGTTCCGACAGCGGTCGCGGCGTAGACCCCGGCGGCGGGACGGCCCGGCAGGTCGCTCGACGACTCAGGCGCACCGTCGGCTGCAGCGCGGAACTCCGTCACCGCTTGGTCGTCGCTGAGCTCGCTGGCCCGCTCTCGGCCGATCACGATCCACAGCACCACCGCCACGAGGAGGGCGACGAGAACGCCGAGTACCACGAGGATCAGCTTCCAGCGCCTCCGGCCACGATCCGGTGACGTTGAACTGGGCGGGGGTGGCGTCGGTGACGACGCGACGTCGACGACATCAGCGGTCATGCCGACCCGATCGGCTGCTCGGCCCGGACGTTGAGGTTCTCACAGCTGAAGACCGTTGGATCAGACCACCAGCCGGATCAGAGCACCAGCGGCGTCAGGTCACCACCCAGATGATGCCCTCGACCGCCCGCCACCCGAGGTAGACCACCGCCGAGACGAGCAGCACCCAGAAGTGCCAGGGCACCTTCGGCTCGGGCTCCTCTTCGCGAGGGGTCGCGGTCGACTGGGTCAGCGTCGAGGGCCCGTCCGGGTCGACGACGTGATGCCCCGCGGGGCAGTCGCCCCCCGCGCTCAGTGTCGGGGGGGCGTAGAAGCGCTCGCAGGACTCGCACCAGGGCATCGTCGGCCTGCCGACTCACACCGGAGGCACGCCGTGGCGTCGCGAGGAGAAGTGTCGGTCCTTGCCCTCGGCGCGCACCAGCCGCCGATGGACCTCGGTGCGCAGGTCCTCCCATTCCACGATGCCGTCGATCACGAGCTCGGACGCAAGACGCAACAGATCGACGTCGGTCTCGTAGAGGTCACGCTGCGCGGCCACGAAGGCGTCGCGTTCCGCGTCGTCCTCGATCGCTGCGATCTTGTTGGCGAACACCGCGTTCACCGCTGCCTCGGGTCCCATCACCGCGATCTTCGCGGTCGGCAACGCCAGGGTCGCCTCGGGCTCGAAGGCCGGGCCACTCATGGCGTACAGCCCCGCCCCGTAGGCCTTGCGAATGATCACCGACACCTTCGGCACCGTCGCCTCGGACACCGCGGTGATCATCTTGGCCCCATGGCGGATGATGCCCTCACGCTCGACCTGCGTGCCGATCATGAAGCCCGGCACGTCGGCCAGGAAGACCAGCGGCACCCCGAAGGCATCGGACAGCCAGATGAACCGAGCGGCCTTGTCGGCAGAGTCACCGAAGAGCACGCCGCCCTTGTGCATCGGGTTGTTGGCGACGATGCCCACCGGGCGACCCTCCAACAGACCGAACCCGACGACCAGTTCCGGGGCGAACAACGGCTTGATCTCGAAGAACGACTCCTCGTCCAACAGACCGTCGAGCACATCGTGCACGTCGTAGCCCGTCGACTCCTCGGCGGGAACGATGTCGGCGGTGAGCGCACGGGCCGGAGCCGCCGGTTCGTACACCGGTGGCGGCTCGCTCCAGCGTGACGGCAGGTAGGTGAGGTAGGCCCGCGCCTGGGCGATCGCGTCCTGGTCGTCGTCGGCGAGGTTGTCCCCGCAGCCCGACACCGTCGCGTGCATCCGGGCGCCACCGGTCTCCTCGAGCGAGGCGACCTCGCCGATGACCATCTCCGCCATCCGAGGTGATCCCAGGTACATCGAGGCGTTCCCCTCGACCATCACCACGAGGTCGGTGAACGCAGGGATGTAGGCGCCTCCTGCCGCTGACGGCCCGAAGAGGCAACAGACCTGGGGGACCTTCCCTGACAGACGCACCTGGTTGTAGAAGATGCGACCCGCGCCGCGCCGACCCGGGAAGAGCTCCACCTGGTCGGTGATACGCGCTCCTGCGGAATCGACGAGCCACACCACCGGCAGTTCGTCGCGCAGCGCCGTCTCGGTGAGCCGGACGATCTTCTCCACGGTGCGGGCGCCCCAGGAGCCCGCCTTGACCGTCGGGTCATTCGCCATGACACAGACCGGCCGACCGTCCACCTCCCCGACGCCGGTGACCACGCCGTCGGCGGGAAGGTCGGGGTCCATCCCCTCGGCGTAGGCGGCGTTCGCCAGGAGTTGGTCCTCGACGAAGGTGCCCGGGTCACAGAGCAAGGCGATCCGGTCGCGCACGAACAACTTGTTCTGCGCTGCCAGCTTCTCTCCACCACGATCGAGGTTGCCACGACGGGCCCGCTCGGCCGCGGCGGCGATGTGTTCGGGCGACGAGCCGGTCACCGTCTCAGTCGATCGAGATGAGATCGACGGTGAACACCAACGTCGCGCCCGGCTCGATCCCCGAGCCCGGCGGGGGCGTGTCGCCGTACGCCATCTCAGCCGGAATCACGAGGGTCCGTCGACCGCCCTCCTGCATGCCGACGAGGCCCTCGCTCCAGCCCTCGATCACCCCGGTCAGCGGGAAGGTCGCTGGCTGGCCCCGGTCCCACGACGAATCGAACTCCTCACCGGTCGCTGCCGACACGCCGACGTAGTGCGCCGTGATGACGTCGCCCTCCTCGACGGTGGCGCCGGTGCCCTCGACCTCGTCGGTCACCGACAGTTCGTCCACGTCGTCAGTCGCCTCGAGGTCCGGCTTGCCCCGTGCCTCGGCCTCGTCGAGGAACTCGCTGCCCGTGACAGCGGGAGCGTCGATCACCGCCGTGGTGGTGGTCTCCACAGCGGCGTCGCCGTCGTCGTTGTCGTCGCCACAGGCGGCGGCCGCGGCGGTCAGGGTGAGTGCCGCGGCAACGGCGAGCGAGCTGCGGGTCGTGCGATGGATCCTTGAGCGGTTCTGGGTCATGTTCGACGCCTCCTCAGCGTCTCTTCCGTCGCAGGTGGGTCGGCGTGCCAGCGTAGGAGAACTCTGGTGCGGAACCGCAGCTCGGAGCCCGGCGCCTGTCCCCCGGCTCAGTTGCCACGCCGGCGGACGCGCAACTTCAGTGGGGTGGCACCGAGCTCGAACTCCTCGCGGAGCTGGCGTTCGATGTAGCGCAGGTAGCTGGCGGGCAACTCACGGTTGGTGAAGATCGTGAAGGTCGGCGGATCGGTCGCGCCCTGGGTCGCGTAGAGGATCCGCGCACCGTGCGGGGCTGGTTGGGCCTGCTGGGCACGCCGGATGAGGTCGTTCACCTTCCTCGTCGGAACCCGTGTGCGGTACTGCGAGATCGCGGATTCCAGCGCGGGCAGCACCCGGTGCACCCCCCGCCCACTCATGGCCGAGATCCTCAGCATCGGGCTCTCGCCGAGGAAGTGGAGCTTTCGGTCGAGCTGGTGCAGGACGTCGTCGCGGGCGTCCGCGTCGAGCAGCTCCCACTTGTTGAGCACCACGATGATCGGACACCCAGCGCCATCGACGCGTTCTGCGAGTCGCTGGTCCTGGTGGGTGATCCCCTCGGTCGCGTCGATGACGAGCAGCGCGACGTCGGCCTCGTCAACGCTCTTGAGTGCACGGACGACCGAGAAGTACTCGGTGCCGTCGTCGATCCGGGACCGTCGGCGCATCCCTGCGGTGTCGACGAACCGCAGGGCGCCGATGTCGGTCTCGACGACGGTGTCGACACTGTCACGGGTGGTGCCGGGCATGTCGTGCACCACGGCGCGCTCCTCGCCGATCATCCGGTTGAACAACGTCGACTTGCCGACGTTGGGTCGACCCACCAGCGCGACCGAGATCAGGCCGTCCTCCGCTGGTGGACGTGCCGGCTCGTCGCTGACGGGCGCCGGCTCGGGCAGGTGGCCGACGAGCTCGTCCAGCAGGTCACCGGTGCCCCTGCCGTGCAACGCGGACACCGGGTGCGGGTCGCCGACGCCGAGTGCGAGCAGCTCCCAGACCTGGTCCTCGCGACGCTGGTCGTCGACCTTGTTCGCCACGAGCAGCACCGGTGCGTCGACCCGACGGAGCATGTGGGCGACGCGATCGTCCTCGGCGGTCACGCCGGTGGTGGCGTCGACCACGAACAGCACCGCATCGGCCTCGCCGATGGCCGCCTCGGACTGCCGTGAGACCTTGTCGTCGAGCTCGTCCCCGCGGATCAACCACCCACCCGTGTCCACCAGCCGGAACTCGTGGCCCTGCCACTCGGCGAGGACCTCTTTGCGGTCGCGGGTGACACCCGGACGCTCCTCGACGATCGCGACACGCTTGCCGAGCACCCGGTTCATGAGGGTGGACTTGCCGACATTGGGCCGACCCACGATCGCGACCAACGGGAGATCGTCGCGTTCGGTGGGACCCTCGGGTGATGTCGGCACGACCGACCAGACTACAGGGGTGGCGGGGCGACACTCTGTCGGCGCGCCGAGCTCGTGTGCAACACTTCACGAGCGAAGCGGCTGCATCGGCACAGGGGGAGACATGAGGTCGAATGTGACCGACGGAACGATCAACACCCGACGCGCGGTGACCGCTCTGATCGCGGTGATCGCGGTCGCGGCGGGTTGCACCCCGCCGCCCGCGCAGGGCCCGAGTCCCAACGACGCACCGCGAGCCGGAGAGGCCGCCTACGTCGAGTCGGGCCCCTACGCAGTCGGGGTCACCACGGTGCAGCTCTCGGACCGTCCCCTGGAGATCTGGTACCCGGTCGACCCCGAGGAGGTCGGGGACGCGGCACGCGACGAGTACTTCATCCGGGACTTCGTGAGCAGCTCGATCGACGCCCTCATTCCCGAGGACATCAACCCCGAGTTCGTCACCGACGCCTACCGCGACCTGCCCGCCACCGACGACGGCCCCTTCCCACTGGTGCTCTTCTCCCACGGTTTCGCGAGCTACCGCACCCAGTCGACCTTCCTCACCACGCACCTGGCCAGCTGGGGGTTCGTCGTCATCTCACCGGACTACCTCGAACGTGGCCTGCGCGCCGTGCTCGGTGAACCGCCGCCTGCCAGCCGATCCGACGTCGCAGTGGCCAACGAGGCCATCGAGTTCGCCAGAGCAGCCACCGTCACCTCCGGCGGACCGCTTGAGGGAGTCGTCGACGGTGCCCAGGTCCTCCCCATCGGGCACTCGGCCGGTGGCGGGACGACGCTCCGCCTGCTCGCACGACCTGATGTGCCTGCAGGAATCCCCCTGGCTGCGGGGCTCAACATCACCCAGCTGCTCGACGCCATGCGGCTGCTCCCGGCCGACACGGCCGTGACCTGGATCGCGGCACCACGCGACGGCATCGTCAGGATCGACGATGTTCGTCGCGGCTACGACTTCACCGCCGGGGAGCGTCGACTGGTCGAGCTGAACGACGCGGGCCACGTCAACGCCTTCAGCGACATCTGTGAGATCGGTGAGGGCGGGGTGGTCGAGATCGCCCAGGGGGCCAACCTGCCGATCCCGCCACAGCTGCTCGCGCTGGGCGACGACGGGTGTCAGGTCCCACGCTTCAAGCCGTCGCCGGAGCTCTGGGAAGAGGTACGACACTTCACCACCGCCGAACTGCGCTACCGCGCCGGGCTCGATCCCGAACCGGTGGGACTCGGCGATCAGGTGCTGGAGCAGTTCGACGACGTGCGGCGCTACCGGCACGACCCCTGACCCGGCGCGCCCGACACGGCCCCGCACGACCCGTAGGCTCGTGGCGTGAACACAGCGAGTGAGATCGACCGGGTCCTGCTGGCGGCGCCGAGGGGCTTCTGCGCGGGCGTCGAGATGGCGATCAAGGCCTTGGCCTGGATGGTCCGTGCCTGCGAACCGCCGGTGTACTGCTACCACGAGATCGTGCACAACCAACGGGTGGTGAGCCGCTTCGAGGAGCTCGGCGTGGTGTTCGTCGACGACGTCGACGAAGTCCCCGAGGGCCGTCCCATCATGCTGTCCGCCCACGGGTCGGCTCCTGAGGTCGTCGACTCGGCCCGATCGCGTGGTGGGTTCGTCGTCGACGCCGTCTGCCCGCTGGTGACCAAGGTCCACCATGAGGTCAAGGTGCGCGCCGGCAAGGGGTACTCCATCGTCTACGTCGGGCACGAGGGCCACGAGGAGGCCGTCGGAACCATGGCCGTCGCACCCGACGCGGTCCACCGGGTCGAGTCGGTCGACGAGGTCGCCGCACTGCCCACCTTCGGCACGCCCGTCGCGCTGCTCGCCCAGACGACGCTGTCGCACCGCGACTGGTCCGACGTCGCCGATGCCGCGAACGAGCGGTTCCCCCACCTCTGGATGCCGGGTCGTTCGGATCTGTGCTTCGCCACGACGAACCGGCAGAGCGCACTGATGCACATCGCAGGTGAGTGCGATGCCGTGGTGGTGATCGGATCGGCGAACTCCTCCAACACGGTCGCGCTCGAGAAGCTGGCACGCGAGGCGGGCTGCGCGCACGTGGCGCGGGTCAACGACCCCGACGAGCTGCCCGTCGGCCTGCGGGGCACGGTCGGGGTGACCGCAGGCGCCTCGGCGCCCGAGGAGCTGGTCGACGCGGTGCTCGAACGCCTCGACCCGCGCGACGGGGTCGAGGAGATCCGCATCACCGACGAGGACGAGTACTTCCCCCCGCCCCGCACGCTGCGCGACCTGCTCGCAGCGATCGACGTGCTCGGCACACTCGGACTCGGCGGTCCGGTGGACCGCCGACCGCCGGTCAACGACCGGGCACTGCCGGCCAGCTCGGTCCTCCGCGACCTCGCCTGAGACGCGACGCTGCTCGACGTGGACGAGTTCCGCCTGTTCCTGCATGTGTTCGCCGCATCGGTCTGGGTGGGCGGCCAGATCGTGCTGGCAGGGCTCCTGCCGACCGCCCGCCAGCTCACCGACGACGCCCCTCGGCGCTTGGCCGTGGCGTTCAACCGGATCGCATGGCCGGCCTTCACGGTGGCCGTGGCGACCGGGTTGTGGAACCTCGTGCTCATCCCGCTCGACGAGCTCGCCCACCCGTGGGTCGAGCTGAAGGTCCTCGCGGTCACCCTGTCGGGGATCGGCGCTGCGGTTCACCGGTTCGCCGGGGGCAACCGGCTGCTGCTCGGCGTCGGCGGTGCTGCATCGTCGCTGTTCGCCGTTGCGGCGATGTACCTCGGGTTCCTCGTCGGTCCGACGGGTTGATCAGGTGACGCGACGCTCCGAGCCGACGCGCTCACTCGCGTCGCTCGTCGTCGAGGCACCGTTGCGCACCCCCCGCGCGGCCGCGGTGATGCTGGCGGTGACCGAGGAAGCGGTGCGGTGCCAGCGGGCGGGTTCCTCCCCGGGCTGGCTCGTCGCAGAGGGGGTCGAGCTCCGAGCCGATGGGGCTGTCGACCTGACCCCGTCAGGTGACACCGACGGCCCGTACGGCACCCATGCCGGCGCAGATGCTGCTGCAGCATCGATCGGGCGACTCCTGGTCGAACTGGTCGCGGGGCGCCCACCGGTCGGTCGGGACGATGCGCTGCACCTGGCAACCGCTGCGGGGCTGCCGCCGCGGGTGATCTCACTCGCGGCGCGCTCCAGCGCCCAGGACCCCGCCGACTGGCCGACGTTGACCGAGTGGCACGCCGCCCTCACCCGACTGGCGGGTGCACAGGCAGCGCCCCCAGCGCGGCACCTCCGTGCCACACGGCGTCGGCGGGCCGCCCTGGTGGGCATCGGGCTGCTGACCCTGGGCGCACTCAGTGTCGCGCTGCTGATCCTCGCTCCGAGGTGGTCAGGCCCGCCTGGCCTCGTCGTACCGCTGGTGCACCGCGAGGCGGAGCTGCTCGGTGAGCCCGGCCACCGCAGCTCGGGGCACCCGCCCCTCGAGGGGGACGTCGGGATAGATCGGCTCACCGATCACCACGTGGATCTTGACCGGCCGGATGAGCTTGGCACCGATCGGCATGGCGCGATCGGTGCCTCCGAGCCCAACGGGCACGATCGGCACACGGTTTCGGCACGCCACCCAGGCCGGTCCTTCGAGCAGGTCGACGACCTCGTCGCCGTCGCGGCGTCGTCCCTCGGGGAACATCACCACCGGGTCGCCCTGCGCGAGGGCGCGCTCGCAGTTCCGCAACGCGCCGCGGTCGGCGCGTGAACGGTCGACGGGGAAGGTTCCCATGCGTTCGAGGAACCGTCCGATCCGCGGGTACTTCCAGACGCTGTTCTTGGCCATGAAGCGCATGACCCTCGGCACCGCTGCACCAGCGATCGCGAAGTCGACGTTCGATCGATGCACCGGCGCGAGGATGAACGGTCCCGCCACCGGGAGCCGGTCGCGCCCCTCGACGTGGAGACGCCAGAAGACCCGGCAGAACCCCTCGAGGATCGCCCGGAGCACGCGGTGCACCAGACGGTCGACCCGACCCATCGAACGGGCCTCGACCTCGGACCCGTGGGGCGACCCGGCGCTCACGAACGTTCCTCCACGAGCCGGACGAGCAGTTCGAGCACCTCGTCGACGGTCATCGCGGTGGTGTCGACGGTGACCGCGCCATCGGGTTCGACCAGCGGACTGTCGTCGCGCCCCTGGTCCAGCGCGTCGCGCCGGGCGAGGTCGGCTGCCACGCGTTCGTACTCCAACTCGGACATCTCGTCGGCCCGACGTCTGGCCCGTTCGGCGGGGTCGGCGGTCAGGTACACCTTGAGCACGGCATCGGGGAAGACGACCGAGCCGATGTCGCGGCCCTCGATCACGCCACCGCCGTGCTCCGCCGCCCACAGACGCTGACGCGTGCGCAGCTCCTCACGCACCTCGGGGTTCGCGGCGACCAGACTGACCGCACGCGACACCTCGGGGCCCCGGATCTCGATGGTGGCGTCGGACCCGTCGACGACCACCCGCCCACCGTCGAGGGACAGCTCGATGCTGCGCGCGACCTCGCCGATCGGCTCGCTGTCCGTCGGGTCGACCCCGCCACGGATCGCGGCGAACGCCACGGCGCGGTACATCGCCCCGGTGTCGAGGTAGGTCAGGCCGAGTCGATCGGCGAGACCCCGGCCGACGGTGGACTTGCCGGAACCTGCCGGTCCATCGATGGCGATGACGCGCACGTCGTGCTGGCCTCCGGGTCGAGAGCGGGATCGAACGGGGGCTGATACTAGGGACGCAACGCCTCGAGAGCGCGCCAGAAGCCCGGGAACGTCTTCGCGACGCACCCCGGATCCTCGATCACGATGCCGGGGGAACGCAGGCCGAGCAGCGCGAAGCTCATCGCCATCCGGTGGTCGTCATAGGTCCTGACCGACGCCGGGGCCGGCGTGCCGGGGTGGATCCTCATGCCGTCGGGCAGTTCCTCGGCGGCGATGCCGCAGCGGCGCAACTCGGTCACGACCGCGCCGATGCGGTCGGTCTCCTTCGCCCGGATGAAGCCGATGCCGTCGATCGTGGTCGGACCTCGCGCGAACACCGCCACCGCGGCCAGCGTCTGTGCGGTGTCCGAGAGGTCACCGAGGTCGACCGTGACGCCCTCCAGGCGCCCCGTGCCCCGCACCTCGGTGGCGTCCGCATCACGAAGGACCTCGGCGCCCATCCGTTCCAGCACGTCGACGAAGGCCATGTCCCCCTGGCGTGAGCCGGTGCCGAGTCCCTCGACCCGGACGCGACCGCCGAGGATCGCCGCCGCCGCGAAGAAGTAGGACGCGGCCGACGCATCCGGTTCGATGTGGTGGTCCTCGTCGGCCCGGTAGTCCGAGGCGGCGACCCTGAGGGCCGTTCTCCCACCGGCGACCTCGTCACGATCGATCACGGCGCCGAACGCTCGCATCACCTCGACGGTCATGTCGACGTAGGGAACCGACACCAGCGGCCCGTCGACCACGACCTCGATGCCACGGTCCATGGCCGGTCCCGACAGGAGCACTGCCGAGAGGAACTGGCTGCTGACGTCACCACGCAGGGTGACCCTTCCGCCGGCGAGCCCAGACGCCTCGATGCGTACCGGCAGGTGCCCCGCCTCGCCCAGCGGCTCGACCTGCGCGCCCAGTGCGACCAGCGCTGCCAGGAGGTCGGCCATCGGCCGGGCCCGCAGCGGAGGCGCTCCGTCGACCACCACCGTGCCGTTCGCCAGCGCCGCGACGGGCAACAGGAAGCGTGAGGTCGTGCCGGAGAGGCGGGCGTCGACGAGCGCGCCCTGTGCAGGAGGCCGCCCCCGGCAGCCGACCACCGAGACGGTGGCGGCCTCCCGATCGGCCACGCAGTGCACGCCCAGGGCCGCCAGCCCGTCCAACATGGCCTCGGTGTCGTCGGCGAACAGCGCTCCCCGAAGGCGGCTCTCACCTCGAGCGAGCGCGGCGCACACGAGCGCGCGGTTGGTCAGGCTCTTCGAGCCGGGCAGACGCACCGCCGCGTCCGGCGGCGCGGTGAACGGCTGGATCGCGACCGGGTCGCTCGTCGGCCGAGTCATCCGAGCTCGTGGACCGAAGCGGTCCGTCCGGTTGCGCTCACCGCGCCGGCCAACTCGTCGGCCCGTTCCGCCGAGACGACCAGGATGAGCAAGCCGGTCGGCACACCGGCATGATGGGCGATCTCGATGTCGTAGACGTTGATGTCGTGCGCACCAGCGAGCGCGGCGATCGCGGCGAACTCCCCGGCACGGTCCGGAATCGGTACCCGGACCTCCGCCAGCTGCTCGGGAGGCGGCGCCGACACGGGCAGGGCACGGCGAGCCACGTGGGCCCGCTGGAGCTGCGACTCGAGCTCCTCGGCGTCCCCGTCGGCCACCACGTTGCGAAGTGACGACAGCGAACCGATCAGCTCGTCGAGCACGTCGAGGATCGCCTCGGAGTTGTCGGAGCAGATGTCGAGCCACATCGACGGGTCACCCGCTGCCACCCGGGTCATGTCACGGAAGCCACCTGCAGCCAGGCGCAACAAGGTGGCGTCGGACTCGCCACGGCGAGCAGCAAGCCCCATCAGCGCCGCTGCGGTCAGATGCGGCACATGGGAGACGGTGGCGACCACACGATCGTGCTGTTGCGGGTCGAGCGTGATGACGTCGGCACCGAAGGAGCGCACCACCGAGTGGACCAGCGCGTGCGCCCGCGGGTCGGTCGTGGCGGTCGGGGTGAGCACCCAGACCGCGCCCTGGAAGAGGTCGGCACGAGCGCCTTCGACGCCCAGTGCCTCGGAGCCCGCCATGGGGTGCCCACCGACGAACCTCGGATGGTCCACCTGCGCCGCGACACCGGCCTTGACGCTGCCCACATCGGTGACGACGCCTCCGGCCGCCAACCCCGCTGCTGCTGCGCGGGCCACCGAGCCGACGGGCACGGCCACGAAGGTGAGCTCCGCCGACGCGTCGTCGCCGACCTCGTCGATGGCCCCCAGCTCCAGTGCGGTTCGTGCCCGATGCGGATCCTGGTCGCTGCCTGCGACGTGCCAGCCCTCCTGGCGCAACGCCATGCCGACCGATCCGCCGATCAGCCCCGTGCCGATGACCGCTGCCCGACGGGTCGCTGCTGCGGCGCTCATTCCGGCAAGTCGTCGCGCAGAGAGCGCGCCGCCTCGAGGTAGACGTGTCGCAGCTCGGCACGATCCCGCTCGGTGTTCAGGTGCATCAGCACACGGATGCAGAGTGACATCGCGCCGTCGATGTCGAGCTCCTGCGCGCAGATCAACGGCACATCGCCGAGGCCCATCTCGCGCGCCGCCACAGCGGGAAAGGCCGAATGGATGTCCGGCGTCGCGGTGAACAGGACCGAGATGAGGTCGTCATGGCGGATGTCGTTGCGCTCGAGCATCTCCGACAGGAGCCGGGTCACTCGGTCGAGCAGGTGGGTGCGCTCGTCGCGCTCGAGGGTGATCGCGCCCCGCAGGGCCAGGACGTTGGTCGACATGCCGGGTCAGCAGGCTAGTGCGCGGGCTGGTCGGGCCCCTCCCGACGCACGGCCCGCTCGAGTGACCGGATCTCCTCGACGGTGAGCACTCGCCACTCCCCCGGTGCCAGGTCCGGGTCGCGGATGGGTCCGATCCGGGTCCGTACCAACCGGCTGACCGGATGCCCGACCGCGTCGCACATGCGACGCACCTGGCGGTTCCGGCCCTCATGGATCGTCAGACGCACCATTCCGGGTGACGGCGAGGAGGCAGCCGCCGGTGCCGTCGGGCCGTCCTCGAGCTCCACACCCTCGCGCAGCCGCCGCAGCGCTCCCCTCGAGGGCGTCCCGGAGACCTCGGCGAGGTACTCCTTGTCGACCCCGAAGCTCGGGTGGGTCAGTCGG
>SKRR01000360.1 GCA_007118345.1 Microthrixaceae bacterium
GAACCGTCGGGTTGGGTCCGGTCGAACCAGAATCCCGGCACCCACGCCTTCGAGTAGCTCGACCACACCTCGACGGCTTGGCCGCGCTGTGGCGGAGCGTCGTGATCCGTGCGGGTGCTCCTGCTCCGGGCGTCGCGATCGGCGAGTTCCCTGTGGATCAGTGCCCCTCCGACGATCCGACCGTCGCCGTCGCGGATCGGCGCGCCGGAGATCTCCACCTGTCGCAATGTGCGGTCGCGGTGCCGGCGGGTGGTGACCAGCGGTTCGGACCCCGTGTCGTCGCGGAGCACCGATGCGATGAACTCGGACTGCTCGGCGCGCAGCTCGTCGGGGCTGCAGATCGAAAGGTGCTGACCGATGGCCTCCTCCGCCGAGAACCCGTACAGGCGCTCGGCGCCCCGGTTCCACGCCGTGATGCGGTGACCCACGTCGACGCTGATGATCCCGTCGTGGGATGAGTCGAAGATGTCGAGCGCCTGGTCGCCCATCTTCTCGGCGGTGATGTCGCGCCCGGTCATGAGGTAGCCGTCGTGGAACTTCGTCACCCTCACCTCGAGGAACCCGCGGACGTGGCGCTCGTCGAACCACGGCAGCTCGCTGACGAAGGGCTCCCCGGTTTCGACCACGCGGCAGTACGCAGCGAAGAGGCCGAGTTCGACGTGGGAGGGGTACAGCTCGAGCAGTCGAGCACCCAACAGCACCTTCGCCGGCTCCTTCACGACCCGACAGAACTCCGGGTTGACGAGCTCGTAGCAGAAATCGACGATCGTGTCGTCGGTGCCGCGCAGCGCGGTCATCACGCACACCGGGGGGAGCTGGTCGACGATCTCGGCGAGCAGTTCGGGGTCCGCAGCGGCAACCTCGGTCATCAGGGGACCTCCTGTCGCATCCGAACTTCCTTCTACGCCCGGTGGGGTCGCAGCGTCAACAACTGACTGCACCGGGTCAGTGCGCTGCCAGGAGCCGATCAGCGCGGTCGGTGATCGCTCGGGCCCCACACGCTCCGGAGGTGGCCTGCGCCTCGACCGCCAGTGCCCGGGCGCGGTCCGCCGACCCGATCCGTTCCAGAAGTTCGGCGAGGTCCTGTTGTGCCCAAGCGTGGAGGACGCGGAGTCCCAGGTCGGCGTACAGCGCGATCGCGCGTCCGTACTCGTCGCAGGCCACCTCTGCCTCGTCGAGCGCGGCGGCGACCCAGCCGAGCGCGTGGCGCCCGGCTGCCCAACACCCCCATCCGTTGGAAGCGAGGAAATCCGGGTACTCCATCATCCGCTCGCGCAGCTCGGGCAGCGGCGCGAGGTGGCCGATGCTGCTTGCGGCGTGCGCCAGCAGCACCAGGGAATGGGAGTAGCTGATCGGAGCGATCCGGTCGAGGCTGGTCATGGCGTCGTCGATCTCGCACCGAGCTGCATCGCGCCGTCCCGCAGCGGCGAGCGCCGATGCGAACCCGGCGTTCCAGGCGATGCCGCTCGACTCGGCCTCCAGCGTCTCGAACACGGGGAGCAGGTCCGATGCGAATCCGGCGGGAATGGCGACCGAGCCGACCACGACGAACCGGACGCTGTCCACCCACGCTCGTTCGGCGCCCAACTCCGCCCAGGAGTGGGACAGCCGTTCGATCTGCTCGACGGCCGGGTGGATCTCACCGAGCGCCGCCAACGCTCCGATCCGGAACATCTCGACGATGACGTCCAATGACTCGGGAAGCTGTGGGTGCCGCTCGTGGAAGTCGGCTGTCTGTGCGAGCAGCTCGCGGAAGTGCCCCGACGCCCCGAGCTGACCGGCGCGGGTGGTGAGCCAGTCGACGGCCGCGCCCACGCTCACATCATCGAGTTGGAGCGACTCGAACAGTTCGTCGAACCCATCGTCGCGCCCGGCGATCCGCGGGTGACCACCGGCGAAGTTGAACCTGGCGTTGCCGAGGAGGATGGTGCCGTGCACATCGGTCGGGTCGGCGAGTTCGAGTGCTTCGTCGAGACGTCGCTCCCAGTCGGCATGGGCGTGCGCGCCGAACCCGTGCAACATCGACAGCGACGCGAGCACTCGACACCGGGCGCGACGCTCGGATGACGGCAGGGAGCACAACGCCGACTCGAGCGCCTCGAGCAGCTCGGGTGCGTCGATGCCCGGGGTCACCGCCCACTGACCCAGGGCGACCTCGGAGATCCCCTCGACGTCGCCGGCGCGTCCAGCAGCCCGAAGCGCGCCCACCAGAGCGGACCGCCCTCGTTCCGACGCCTCCCATTGTAGCGAGCTGCGTGCCCGAACCACATGGAGCTGCGCCAGCAGCGCCGCTGGCGCAGCGTCACCGTCGATGACGGCGAGCGCTCGTTCGCTCCACTGAAGGGCGCCTTCGAGGTCCCCCGCATCGAGCGCGGCGCGGGCGGCATCGTGCGCTCCTTGCGCTGCGACGACAGCGTCACCGGCCAGGTGTCCTTCGAGGAGGTGATGGGCTGCGTCGTCGAGGGTGCCGTGTCGGGTCAGGGCCTGCCCGACTGCCCAGTGGATCGTGACCCGGCGGGTGATGGCCAGCTCGTCGAGCAGGCTCGAGCGGATCAACGCATGGGTGAACTCATAGGTGCCGAACGCAGCAGGTTCCACGAGGAGGCCGGCCGTGACCGCCTCGTCGAGCGCGTCGACCACGTCGCTGCGCAGACGGCACACCTCGTCCAGCACCCGCAGATCGAAGCGTGTGCCGATCACGGCGGCCGTGCGCAACGCCGTGTTCGCGTCCTCGCTGAGCGTGTCGAGTCGGCGACCGATCACCTCGGTCAGCCCCTCTGGGATCGGCAGCCGGTCCAGTGCCGACACGGGGACCCATCGCCCGTCGCGCCGCACGATGCCGCCCCGCTCGACCAGATGGCTCAGGACGGCTCCCACGAACAACGGATTGCCCGCGGTCTCGTGGCCGATCGCAGTGGCCAGTTCGGTGGTCGACGGATCGAGGTCGTGGCCGGCCGCCGTCTTCACGAACTCGAGCACCCCCTCGGGGTCGAGTCCGCGTAGCTCGACGTGCACGACGGCATCCCCATGACGGAGCTGCTGGAGCGTGTGAGCGAGTGGGTGACGTCGGTCGAGGTCGGTGTCGCGGTAGGTGCCCACGACCAGCACCGGAGCCGATCGGTCCAGGGCGGTGGCGAAGTGGCGGATGGTGGAGAGCACCGCGGCGCCGGCCCAGTGGAGGTCGTCGAGCACCACCAGCAGCGGAACGTCAGCGGCGATCGACTCGATGAACCGTCCGATCGCCTCATCGAGCCGCCGCCGCGCCTCCTCGGGGTCGGTCGGGAACGGTTGACCGAGTCCGGGAACCCGTTCCACGAGGGTCGGTGCGACGCGGTTGAGTTCGGCCGCGAGTGGTCCGACGGTGGCGACCTGAGTTGCCAGCCTGCTCGGGGGCGCGGCCGCCACGTAGGAGTCGATGAGCTGCACGAGGGCGCGGTCGGCGCCGTCGGGCGGGCAGCGTCCGAACAGGACTGCACCGCCGTCCTGCACCACCCGCTGCGCGAGCTGGCCGGCCAGGTGTGTCTTGCCCACGCCCGGCTCGCCCGAGATCAGGACGACCGGTCCGGCCCCGTCCATCGCCCGGGACCAGGTGCCGAGCAGCTGCGTCCACTCCGACCGCCGTCCGGCGAACCCACCGATCGACGCCGGGATCCAGGACAGGTCCGACACCTCGATCGGGTCGGCGATCAGTTCCGGTTCGGCGTCCTCGGCGCCGGGCTCCACCCGCCAGATCCGTTCCGGCCGCTGCAGGCCCCGGAGCGTCACCGGGCCGAGGTCGGTCACCGTCCGGTCCCGCAGCACCGTGTCGGCGGTGAGGTGGTACGTGGCCGATGACAGCACCACCTCTCCACCGGCAGCGGTCCCCCGGACCCGGGCGGCACGGTTCACGTGCGGACCGAAGTAGTCGCCGTCGCGGAACTCGCACCGGC